>NZ_JBFALG010000010.1:0-155872 GCF_040656135.1 Micromonospora sp. NPDC050200 | reverse complement strand
TCAGCGCATTGGTGACCACGGTCAGCTGGGCGCCCTCGGCGCTGGTGTTCAGGTCGGGACGGACGGCCAGGGGGCGCGCGCCCCCGCGGCCTGGTAGAACCGACGCATGGCACGCACCATCGCGAGCAACACCCGGGTCGACCGGGACGCCCTGATCGAGTTCATCCGCCCCCGGCACAAGGTCCTGCTGATGACCACCCGGTCCGACGGCCGGCCGCAGTCCTCCCCGGTCTCCTGCGGCGTCGACGCCGAGGGCCGGCTGGTGATCTCCACCTATCCGGAGCGGGCGAAGGTGACCAACATCCGCCGCGACCCGCGCGTCTCCGCGTGCGTGCTCTCCGACGACTGGAACGGCCCCTGGGTGCAGGTCGACGGCACCGCCGAGGTGCTCGACCTGCCGGAGGCCCTGGAACCGCTGGTGGACTACTTCCGCGGCATCTCCGGCGAGCACCCGGACTGGGACGAGTACCGGCAGGCGATGGTCCGGCAGGGCAAGTCGCTGATCCGGGTCACCATCGACAGCTGGGGGCCGGTCGCCACCGGCGGCTTCCCGGCGCGGCTGGCCGACTGACGCTCAGTACGCGGCGGTGAACCGCATGTTCTCGAAGCGCGGGTTCTCGATCTCGTCGACGATGGCCACCGCCAGGTCCTCGTAGGTCAGCACCGAGCGCCCGCGCTCGTCGACCACCGGGTGCTCGGTGCCGGTGCGGTAGCGGCCGGTCCGCTCGCCGGGATGGAACTCCAGCGGCGGCGGGGAGAGGTACGTCCAGGTCAGCCCGTCGGGCGAGGAACGGTAGAGGGCGAGGGCGTCGGCCTGGCCCAGCGCCGCGTCGCGGTACTCGTCGGGGAAGTCCGGCTCGTCGAGGAACCGGGTGTCGTTCGGCGTCAGCAGCGTCGCCCCGCCCCCGACGTGGATGAGCCGGGGCGGGTTCGGCACGTCCCGCAGCACGGTGACCAGGTTCTCCGCCGCGTCCCGCCAGAGCGCCCGCTCCCCGCCGCCGATCGCCACCACGATCACGTCGGCCCCGGGGGCCAGCTCCCGGACGCTGCGCGCCGAGGTGGCGTCCCCGGTCACCACGTGGACCCCGGCCGGCAGCCAGGTGGCCGCCTCCGGGCGGCGGACCACCGCCGTGACCCGGTGCCCCCGACCGGCCGCCTCCGTGACGATCCGCGAGCCCGCGGTGCCACCCGCGCCGTACACCACGACGTTGCTCATGCCGACACTCCGCTTCGCTTCGTGCCGCCATGAGGCACCATCGCGCTGAGCCTGACGATTCGCTCGCTGCGCTCGCTCATGCCGACACTCCGCTTCGCTCCGTGCCGCCATGAGGCACCATCGCGCTGAGCCTGACGATTCGCTCGCTGCGCTCGCTCATGCCGTCCAGGCTATGGACCGGCCCGGCCGCCCGTCGGCGGAACGGCTCAGTCGAGCAGGGCGGAGTAGACCAGCTGGCGCAGCTGCGAGCGCAGCGGGTACGTGCTCGACGGCATCAGCTGGGTGAACAGCAGCGCGGTGACCTCCTCCGCCGGGTCGACCCAGAACGCGGTGCTGGCCAGGCCGCCCCAGTAGTACTCGCCGACGCTGCTGGGCACCCGGGCCGGCACCGGGTCCTGCACCACGGCGAAGCCCAGGCCGAAGCCGATGCCGTCCAGCACCGTCTCGGCGAACCCCGCCGGCTCGAACGACGCCAGGTCGCCGCCGCCGGGCAGGTGGTTGCGGGTCATGTAGCGCACCGTGCGGGGCCCCAGCAGGCGTACGCCGCCCAGCTCGCCGCCGCGCAGCAGCAGCTGCGTGAACTGGTGGTAGTCGGCGGCCGTGGAGACCAGCCCGCCGCCGCCGGAGAGGCAGTCGGGACGGTTCAGCGCGGCGGCCCCGATCCGGTCGGCGCGGATCGCCCGGCCGGTGCCCGGGTGCGGGGTGTAGAGGGCGGCGAGCCGCTTGGCGTCCGGCTCGTCGACCCACCAGCGGGTGTCGGTCATGCCCAGCGGGGTGAGGATCCGCTCGGTGAAGAACTCGTCCAGGCTCTGCCCGGAGACCACCTCGACCAGCCGGCCCAGCACGTCGGTGGAGACGCCGTAGTTCCAGCCGGAGCCGGGCTGGAACATCAGCGGCAGCCGGGCCATCCCGGCCGAGGCGCCGGCCAGGTCCAGCCCGGGCGGCACGCCCAGGTCGTAGCCGGCGGCGCGGTAGAGCGCGTCGACCACCGAGGTCTGCGCGAAGCCGTACGTCAGGCCGGAGGTGTGGGTGAGCAGGTGCCAGACCCGGATCGGCTCCGTCGCCGGCACCGTGTACGCCTTGAGCGCCGAGCCCTTGTCGAAGACCCGGACGTCGGCGAACTCCGGCAGCCAGCGGCTGATCGGGTCGTTCAGCTCGAAGTGGCCCTCCTCCCACAGCATCATCGCCGCGACGGAGGTGATCGGCTTGGTCATCGAGTAGATGCGCCAGAGGGTGTCCCGCTCCACCGGCGCGCCGGTCTCCACGTCCCGCATGCCGTACGTCGAGGAGTGCGCGATCTCGCCGCGGCGGGTGACCACGATCTGCCAGCCGGCGAGCCGGCCGTCGTCGACGTACCGGCCGAAGTGTTCGTCGATGCGCGCGAGCCGCGCGGGGTCGAAGCCGATGAGGTCCGGGTCGGTGGTGCGTGCCACGCTCACGTCGCGAACCTACTAGTCGGTACGCCGCCGGCGGAAGGCCCACCGCCGCTGTCGGTGCCGGCGCATAGGGTGGTGCGATGCCCGAGCCGACCGAGGACGTCACGTTCCGCCACCAGGACTGGTACGCCGAGGAGCTGGTCGACCGGCATTTCGTCAGCTGTGTCTTCCACGACGTCGACCTCACCGAGGCGGTCAGCCGGGGCGCGTCCTTCACCGGGTGCACCTTCGGCAACGTGCGGTTCAACTCCTCCCGGCACGTCGACTCGGCCTTCACCCGCTGCGTGTTCCGGCGGTGCAACTTCTTCGAGGCCGAGTTCACCGGCTGCAAGCTGGTGGGCAGCACCTTCGAGCAGTGTGACCTGCGGCCGTTGCGGGTCGACGGCGGCGACTGGTCGTTCGTCGCGCTGCCCGGGGCCGACCTGCGCGGAGTGAGCCTCACCGGCGTGCGGATGCGCGAGACGGACCTGACCGGGGCCAATCTGACGGGGGCCACGGTGACCGGCGTGGACCTCTCCGCCGCGCAGCTGCACGCGGCCCGGCTCACCCGCGCCGACCTGCGGGGAAGCGACCTCACCGCGCTCGACCCGACCGCGGTGGAGCGGGCCGGGGCGATGATCGACGCGGAGCAGGCGGTCGTGCTGGCCCAGGCGCTCGGCTTCGAGATCCGCTGACCGGCGCGACCACTTACCCGAGAGGTAATCGACGCGGCCCGGTGACCGACGCAGAATCGTCCCCAGTGGCCCGGCGACACGGGCCGATCCCACGGGAGGGACGATGCCCGCCTTCGCGCTGGCCCACCTGCGCACACCGCAGATCAACGAGGACGTCCTCGAGTACATCGAGAAGATCCAGTCCACTCTCGACCCGTACCAGGGCCGGTTCCGGGTGCACGGCACCGAGGTGGAGGTGAAGGAGGGCGACTGGCCCGGCACCGTGGTGATCGTCGAGTTCCCGGACGTCGAGCGCGCCCGGGCCTGGTACGAGTCGCCGGCGTACCAGGAGATCCTGCCGCTGCGCACCCGGCACATCGAGGGCTCGACGCTCATCGTCCAGGGAGTCGGGCCGGACTACGACCCGCGCCGTACCGCCGCCCGACTGCGGGAGGCGCACGAAGTCACCGGCTGAGTCCCACCGGCGGGGGAGCACCGCCCCTCCCCGTCGGGAGCCCGCGCGTCCCGGCTGGCGACAGGCTGGACGGCATGACACTCAGCCTGCCCACCGGCACCCGTCCCGCTCTGCTGCCGTACGCCGTCGGGGCGTGGGCCGCCGGCTACGGCGCCCTCCGCCTGGCCTGGGCGGTGACCGGCGCGCCGGAGTTCCCACCGCTCGGCACCGACCTGGTGGTCTTCACCGGTTGGTGGGCGGTGGCGCTCTGCGCTGCCGCCGGGCTGGTCGCGGCCGGCCTGGCGACGGCCCGCTCGTGGCGTCCAGCGCTGGCAGTCGGCGGCTGGGTGGTCTGCGTGGCGGTCGTGGCCGCCTGCGCGCTGCTCCTGCTCGACCTCGTGGGGCTGCTGATCCTGCATCCGTTCGCCGGATTCACCGTCGCCGGCTTCGCCAGCCGGCTCGGCGCGCTGACCGGCGCGCTGCTGCTGCACGCGGCGCTGGTGCAGCATCGCCGCCGGTTCCGGTCGGACTGCCGGGAGTGTGGCCGGACCGGCCCGGTGGCAGTGCCGGGGACGGGTGTGCCGGGCTGGGCCCGCGCCGGGGCCTGGCTGGCGGTCGCCGGTTGCCTGGTGCGGCTGGCCGCCCAGGCGGCGGCCGGCTTCGGCGAGGTGCCGCTGGCGCAGGGCGCCTCGATGGTCGCCTTCGAGGTGGGTTTCCTGCTCGCCGGGGTGCTGCTGCCGCTGGCCCTGGTGCACTCCTGGGGACGGATCTGGCCGCGCTGGGTGCCGCTGCTGGCCGGCCGGCGGATCCCCCGCCCGATGCTGCTCGTCCCGGCCACGGTCCTCTCGGTAGGCCTGGTCGTCTACTTCGGCGTCGGCCTGACCCAGCTCGCCGTGGAGACCGTCGCCGGCACCTTCGACGGTGAAGGGCACTACTCGCTGGCGTTCTTCTGGGTGGCCGAGCTGGGTTACTGGGTCTGGGGTTGGGGCCTGGGCGCCGCCGCGTGCGGATACCACCTGCGCACCCGGCGGCCCTGCCCGGACTGCGGTCGGTGAGGGCCCCGCAGACGCGGGGCCCTCACCGCGCTCAGCAGGCGATCGGCTTCACCCAGGAGCACTCCAGCCCCTCGGGGGCGCGTGGCGCGTCGGGCGCCACCGGCGGCGCCACCCGCGCGGTGGTCACGCTCTTTTCGGTGTACGACGCCAGCGCGATCGCGATCTGGTCCTCCAGCCCCTTCACCGACGAGGCCAGGTAGTTGTTGAGCACCACCGAGAAGGCCAGCACCCGGCCGTCGGCGTCGGTGACGTAGCCGGACAGGCCGGAGACCCCGGTCAGGCTGCCGGTCTTGGCGTGCACGTTGTTCGCCGCCGGCGTGTTGCGCATCCGGCTGCGCAGCGTCCCGCCGACGAAACGTTCGGCGTTGCCGGCGATCGGAAGGGCGTCGTACCAGTCGGCGAACCAGGGCTCGGCGCGGACCGCCGCGAGCAGGGCGACGAACTCGGCCGGCGGGATGAAATTGCGCCGGGACAGCCCCGAGCCGTCGCGCTGGCGCAGGGTGCCGGTGTCCATGCCGGTGTCGGCGACGTACCCGCTGATCGCGGTCAGCCCCGCCGACCAGGTGCCCGAGTCGGAGATGACCCGGCCGATCTCCTTGGTCAGCACCTCGGCGTGCCCGTTGTTGGACAGCTTCAGGAACGGCACCATCAGCTCGGCCAGGGTCATCGAGTCGTGCCGGGCCACCGGCGTCGCGTCGGCCGGGGTGGCCCGGCCGAGCACGGTGTTCCCGAGCACCCGCACCCCGTGCCGGCGCAGCGCGGCCCGGAAGACGTCGGCGGCGTACCCGGTGGGCTCCCAGACGGTCATCCAGTCGCTGGACGGGTCGTCGCCGATCGCGATCTGGCCGGTGACCACCACGGTGTTGGTGCCGTGCTCCCGTTCGAAGGCGATGGTGGTCCTGCCCTCGGCGACCGTCTCGGCCCGGTTGTCGATCCGCACGTAGCCGTTGGGTGGCGTCATGGTGACCGTCGGCGGGGCACCGGCGGTGGCGGCCGGGGCGGCGTGCACGATCACGGTGCCGGCGTCGTAGTCGGTGTCCGGGGCGACGGTCAGCGCGGAGACCTGCGCCGAGTAGTAGTACGACTCGTCGTCCCACGCCCAGTCCGGACCGAGCCGGGTGCGGTCGTAGCGGGTGTCGTCGGCGACCAGGTTGCCGGTCACCACCCGTACGCCGCTCGCGGCCACCTCGGCGGCGAGCGCGTCGTAGTCGGCGGCGAGCATCGTCGGGTCGCCGCCGCCGCGCAGGTAGAGGTTGCCGGAGACCATCCCGGCCCGGTGCTGCCCGGTGGTGCGCACGTCGGTGGTGAACCGGTGCCCCGGGCCGAGCAGTTCCAGCGCCGCGGTCGAGGTGAGCAGCTTGGTGTTGGAGGCGGGGATCAGTCGGCGGTCGCCGTTGCGGTCGTACAGTGTCTGCCCGGTGGCGGTGTCCACGACGACCACTCCGGCCTGCGCGCCGGTGAGCCGGGCGTCGGCGAGGATCGCGTCGATGGTGGCGTGCAGCCGGGTGGCCGCCGGGGTCGGCGACTCGGCGGTGGCGGGAAGGGCGCCGGCGGCGGCCACGGTGGCGGCGAGCGTCGCCAGTGCCAGGCTCCGGGTAAAGAGACGACGATGCATGCGTTGACGCTGCCATGGAGATTTCCGCCGGGCAAGACTTCGCGCCGAAGGTTTTTTCCGGATCCCGGTCCTCGGCCCCAGCCTAGCGACGATCGGGCCGCTGAGGAGTGGAAACGCCAGGCGTGCGAGCGCTCCCACAGAGCCCGCTCTATTTGACGGACGCCCGCCCAGGGGGCACCGTGGGGTGAGGGGGCCATTGCGATGCGCCCCGATTCGCCGGGCAACGACCGGTTCGCCACAGGTGCGCGCTTCGCCACTCCGCGCGACGTCCCGCTTCCGAGAACCCACGAGGAGTCCCGCCATGCTCACCATGACCGACAACGCCGTGCTCGTGATCCGCGACCTCGCCCTCCAGCAGGACGTCGCCGAGGACGGCGGGCTGCGCATCGCCGCCGACACCGACGCCGGCTCGCTCACCATCGAGCTGGTGCCGGAACCGGTGCGGGGCGACCAGGTGGTCGACAACCAGGGCGCCCGCATCTTCCTCGACCCGGACGCCGCCGAGCTGCTCCACGAAACCTCCGTCGACGCGGTGGTCGACGAGGAGGGCATCGTGCAGTTCGGCTTCACCGAGAAGGAGTGACTCAGCCGGCGCGGCCCGGTGCGCCTCGCCGCCCGGTGCGGCCGGGTGGGACGCCCGCGTTCCTCCTCGCCGCGCCACGGGCCGGGCGGCTGGTCCCGGGCCGGTCAGGTGAGCGCGGCCAGGCCGGAAACCGTCGCGGGAAGCCGCCGACGGCGAACTAACGGCTCAGGCTCGCCGGGAGGCCGAACGCGGCGAACAGGCCGGGTGCCTCGAACACGTCCATCGCGGCGAGGAGGCCCGCCTCCGGGCGCAGCACGATCAGCGCGAAGGGGCGGAACGCGGTGTCGCCGGCGCCGTGGACGTAGGCGGCGGCCGTCGGCTGGCGGTTCGCGGCCGTCGGCAGCATCCGCCACCGGCCGGGGGTGTTCATGTCCCGGCGCAGTGCCCGGGCGACTGCGGCCCTGCCGGTCCACTCGCCGACCCCGGGCTCGATGGTCAGCCGGACGTCCTCGCGGAGCAGGTCGACCACGCCCTGCGGGTCGGCCCGTTCGTGCGCGGCGATGTACCGCTCCAACAGCTCGCGCTGCGCCGAATCCGGAACGCCTGCGGGCGACCACTCCAGGCGACCGCCCGGCCACTGCTCGCGCAACGTCGCCCGGGCCCGCTGCAGGGCGCTGTGGACCGCCGGCACACTCGTGTCGAGCAGGGCGGCTGCCTCGCTCGCCGACCAGGACAGCACGTCGCGCAGGATGAGCACGGCCCGCTGGCGGGGCGGCAGCAGCTGGATCGCGGCGAGGAACGCCAGGGAGATCGTCTCGCGGCCGACGGCCACCGCGTCGGGGCCGGGACGCTCGTCGAGCAGCTGGTCCGGGTACGGCTGCAGCGGCGGAGCCGTGCGCCGCAGGGTGTCCAGGCAGGCGTTCGTGGCGATGCGGTACAGCCAGGTCCGGGGGCTGGAACGCTCCTCGAACGCGTCCCTGGACCGCCACGCGCGCAGGAACACCTCCTGCACGTGGTCCTCGGCCGCGTCGAACGACCCGAGCAGCCGGTAACAATGGACCTGCAGTTCGCGGTGGTACCGGCGGGTCAGGTCCGTGAACCTCGTGGCGTCCACAGCTACCTTCATACCCGTACCGACGAAAAAAGCCGGCCGGATCATCGGAGATGTTCCGGCCGCCGTACGTCTACCCGGGTATGGCGATTGTTGAGGTGGACATCTCGATGTCGGTGGACGGGTTCGTCACCGGGCCCGACCTGGACGAATGGCCCGGCTTCGGCAAGGGCGGCGAGCGGTTGCACGCGTGGCTCGAGTACGACGAGGGGCGGCGGCTGAGCGAGGCGACGTTCGCCGCGTCCGGCGCCGTCGTGACGAGCCGGTCGGTGTACGAGGCGACCGGCGGTTGGGGCGACGACGGCTTCTACCGGATGCCGGTCTTCGTCGTGACCCACCGGCCGCACCCGGTGGTGCGCAGGGGCGACACCACGTTCACGTTCGTGACCGGCGGGGTCGCCGCCGCGATCGAAGCGGCCGCGGCCGCCGCCGGCGACAAGCGGGTCCACGTGATGGGCGGCGCGTCGGTCGTCCAGCAGGCGCTGCGGACCGGCCTGGTCGACCACCTGCGACTGCACGTCGTCCCGCTGCTGCTGGGGTCCGGCACCGCCCTGTTCGACGGTGCCGGCCCCGAGCTGGAACATCTGGACACGGTGGACACTCCGGAGGCCACCCACGTGACGTACCGGATCGGGCGGGCCAGACCCTGACCGGCCCGGCCGACGGCTGCGCGCCGGCCAGGGGTGCGGTGGACGCTGCGGGCTCATCCCGCTCCATGATCCACGAGGCGTGGTCTAGGGGTGGGCCGGCCGGCCGGGCCGTGCTTGACTGGCCGGTGCCGCCGACGGTCGAGGAGCGCCGATGCCGCAGGACACCCGGATCCTGCTCGTCCCGGGAAGCACCCGGGCCGGGTCCACCAACACCGCCGCCCTGCGCACCGCGCACGCCCTGGCCGTGCCGGGGGTGGCCACCACGTTGCACGACGCGCTGCGTGAGCTGCCCGCCTTCGACCCGGACCAGGTCGACGCGCCGCCCGCCCCGGTGGTGGCGCTCCGCGCCGCGCTCGCCGCCGCCGACGCCGTGCTCTTCTGCACCCCCGAGTACGCCGGCACCCTGCCGGGCAGCTTCAAGAACCTGCTCGACTGGACGGTCGGCAACGGCGACCTGTACGGCAAGCCGGTGGCCTGGGTGACCGTGGCCGCCCCGGGGCGCGGGGGCGGAGCGGAACAGACCCTGCGGATGGTGCTGGGCTACCTCAACGCCGAGATCGTCGAGCCGGCCTGCGTACGCCTGCCACTGCCCCGCGACGGGGCCGGCGCCGACGGGTTGCTGGCCGACGCGGAACTGCGGGCCGGCCTGGCCGACGTGCTGGTCCAGCTCGGCGCGCACGTCGACCGGGCCGCCGCCGTGCCGGCCTCCGGTCCGCCCACCCGTCCCTAGTTTGGAGACCGGCGGGCGAACCGGCTGTCGCGACGACTCAGTCGTCGTCGCCGTGCCGGTCGCCCCCGTGGTCGTCGCCGCCGTGCCGCCGGTCGTCGTCCCCGTCGTCCGTGCCGCCCCGCCGGTCGCCACCCCGGTCGTCCGTGCCGGTCGCGTCGTCGCGGTGGCGATCGGCCGCGCCGGGCGCGTCACCGCCCCGGTCGTGCGCGCCGGGCGCGTCGTCGGCGCGCCGACGGTCCGGGGCGGTCCGGTCGTCGCCGGCCTCCTGCCGGACGCGCAGCACCCCGCCGGTGACGCGGTCGACGTGGACGTCCCAGCCGGCGGCGCCGGCCAGCACCTCGACGCTCCACACCGCACGGCCGTGTTCCCGCTCGGCCTCGACGTCGACGACCCGCCCGCCGCCCACCGCGGCGAGGGCGATCGCCCCGGCCCGGTCCCGGTCGACCCCCTCGCCGGCCGGCGCCACCCCGACGGTGGACGGGCCGTCGTCCGGCGTGGGGCTGTCGTCGACGGCTGCGGCGGCGAGGGCGGCGCTCGGGGCGCGGACCGCACGGTCGGCGGCGGTGACGCCGAGGGCCGCGCCGGTCACCGCCAGCACCGCCACGCCGCCGGCCGAGGCCAGGATCAGAGAGGTACGTCGCATGATGTTCCACCTTCCGTCGGTCCGTTCGCTGTCCTGTCGAGCATCGACCGGGGGCGGATAGCGGCGCGCTGTCCCGACGCTAAACGACGGTTATCCCGGCGGCGGGCGCAGCCGCAGCCGCACCTCGGCCCCGCCGCCCGGCCCGGCGCCGAGTTCCAGGTGACCGCCACCGGCCCGGGCCGCCCGGTCGGCGATGTCCAGACCGAGTCCGGTCGACCCGGCCCCGCTGGACCCCCGCCGGGCCGCCCCGGCCGGCAGCCCCGGCCCTTCGTCGGCGACGGTCAGCAGCACCCCGCCGGCGTCCGCCGCCAGCCGCACGGCGAACGGCGTGCCGTCCGGCGTGTGCGCGAAGACGTTGCCCAGCAGGGCGTCCACCACCGCCGCCAACTCGTCGGCGGCCACCCCGACCGGCAGCGGCCCCCGCGCCAGCTCCAGGTCCACCCGCCGGCCGGTGTCCTCGGCCAGCACCGACCAGAACGCCACCCGCTCGGCGACCACCGCCGCCGCGTCGCTCACCGCCCGGCCGGCGGCGGCGGGCGAGCTGCGCCAGCGGGCCTCACGGATCAGCCCGGTGACCGCCCGTTCCAGCCCGTCGACGGCGGCGGTGACCCGGGCGGCGTCGTCCGGGTCGCGCAGCGACTCCGCCTCCAGCCGCAGTGCCGTCAACGGGGTGCGCAGCCGGTGCGACAGGTCCGCCACCTGCTCGCGCTCCTCCCGCAGCAGCACCTGGATCCGGCCGGCCAGGTGGTTGAGCGCACCGGCCACCTCGCGCAGCTCCGCCGGTCCCGCCGGGCTGACCCGGGCATCCAGCTCGGCGTTCGCCAGTCGGTGGGACACCATGGACAGCTCGGTGATCGGCCGGGTGAGCGAGCGGGCCAGCCGGTCGGCGACCACCAGGCCGACCACCACCAGGAGCGCGCCGAGCAACGCCAGCACCGTCCACGCCCGGGTCACCCCGGCGGTCAGCTCGGCGCGGGGCACGACCGTACGGATCACCGCGGCGCCCTCCGGCCGTCCCTGGACGGCGATGACCACCTCCCGTCCGCCGTCGGACTCCGCGGTCAGGCTCTGCCCCCGCGCCGCCAGGGCCACCGCCGGCGTACGGGGCGCGGCCGCCCCCAGCACCGTGCCGTCGGGCAGGAAGACGGTGACCGGCCGGCCCGAGTCGGCGACGAGCTGCTCGACGGTGATCCGGACGATGTCGAGTTCGGCGGTGCCGACCACCGGCACCAGGCTCTGCGCGTCGGCCGTCGCCCGCACGGTCGCCCGGTCCTCGGCGACGGTGCGGACCAGCAGCGCCAGCGGCACCAGGAAGGCGACCAGGGTGAGCACGCTGACCGACGCGACCAGCAGCGCCAGCCGTCGCCTCACCCGACGGCCCCGGGCGGCGGCGTCAGCCGCACCCCGACACCCCGCACGGTGTGCAGGTAGCGGGGCTGCTGGGCGTTCTCGCCGAGCTTGCGGCGCAGCCAGGACAGGTGCACGTCGACGGTCTTGTCGGCGCCGCCGTACGGGATCCGCCACACCTCGGTGAGCAGCTCCCGTTTGGTCACCACCTGCCCGGGCCGGGCGGCGAGGTGGTGCAGCAGGTCGAACTCGCGGGGCGTGAGCTCCACCGCGACGCCGTCCAGGCTGACCTGGCGGGCGCGCGGGTCGATCCGCAGTCCGCCCACCACCAGCGCCGGATCGCCGTCGCGGCCCTCGGGGGCGGCCCGCCGCAGCACCGCCCGGGCCCGGGCGTCCAGCTGCGCCGCGGTGAACGGCTTGACCACGTAGTCGTCGGCCCCGGCGTCCAGGATCCGGACGATCTCCCGCTCGTCGTCGCGCGCGGTGGCCACGATGACCGGCACGGAGCTGACCGCCCGGAGCATGCGCAGCAGTTCGGCGCCGTCCAGATCGGGCAGTCCCAGGTCGAGCACGACGAGGTCCGGCCGGTCGTCGAGCGCGTCCCGCAGGCCGGCCAGGGCGGTGGAGGCCGCGGCCACGGCGTGCCCACGGTCGCGCAGCGCGCGGATCAGCGGCGTACGGATGGTGAGGTCGTCCTCGATCAGCAGCAGGCGGGCCACACGTGGAAGGCTAGTTCCCGGCGCCGGTCCCGGCCGCCCACCACAACCCTCCCTTAACCATGCGCTGGGCGCGCCGCAACCTGACGTCGGGCACACTCGGGGGATGCCCGGTCGCTCCCTCCTCGCCGTCGTCGGTTGGCTCGTCACCGCGGCCGCCGCGCTGCTGGTCGGGTTGGCGGCGATCCAGCTGGTGGGCGAAAGCATCAGCGGCACCCCGGGCGGGGTGCGCAGCCGGGAGGAGGTGCTGCGGGCGCTCGCCACCCCGCAGCCGTCCGTCGGCGGGGCCACCCCGCCGGCCGCCGGCCCGGTCCCCTCCGGCACCCACCCCGGCCCCGGCGTCACCTCCGCCGCGGGCGCCCGCCGGGTGCTCGCCACCACCGGCGGGACGGCCGTGGCCGAGTGCGGGCCGTCCGGGGTACGGCTGGTCTCCTGGGCCCCGGCGCAGGGCTACCAGGTACGCGACGTCGACCGGGGCCCGGACGAGCACGTCGAGGTCCGGTTCGCCGGCCCGGGGGGCGAGGACGAGCTGAAGGTCGTCTGCGCCGGCTCCCCGCCCGTGCCGCAGCGCCGGGACTGAGGGCGTAACCGCAGGTCAGAAGCCTTGACTGTCAGCCACCCGACAACTCGTCGACTGGTTGGGGAAGCCCCGCCCGGCATAGCTTCGACAGCAAGCACCCGGTCGGTCACCGCCGGCCCTCCGCACCACCTCATCGCTGCCCGGCACCACGGCCAGCACGGAGGAGCAACATGCCTCGCATCAGTCCGCGACGCCGACCGGCCACCCAGCCCGCACCCGGCCGGGACGACGCCGCCCTCGCCGACGACCAGATCACCTCGTGCCGGCAGGTCGGCCTGCCCGCGTCCGCGCGGATGCTCTACGCCGTCGTCAACGCCAACGGCACCCTGGCCCGGGGGCTCGGGGCCGCCTCCGCCGCCCGGCTCGCCACCGGGATGTACCAGGTGGTCTTCGACCAGGACGTGACCGCCGCCGGCTACCTGGGCACCATCGGGCTGGCCGGCGCCGCCGGGGTCGCGCCCACCGGCGGCATCACCGTGGCCGGCCGTACCGGCATCCAGAACGGGGTCTTCGTGCAGACGTTCGCCGGGGACGGCAGCGCCGCCGACCACCCGTTCCATCTGGCGGTGCTGGCCTGAAACGAGCCCGGACACGGGCGCACGGCGCCGCCCGACCCGTGGGTCGTCACGTCGCCGCGCTCCGGCCGTCTCCCACCACCGCAGCCATCCGGCGGTACGCCAGCGGGGACCTGGCTCGACAGCCGCGCGCACGCGGCCGTCAGTGTGCTCGATGCCCGTTGCGCGGGATGCCAAACCTCGGGCGGGTGGGGAATTCCACCATCTGCCGGTCCCGGCGTGACGGGGGCCCGGGCCGGGTATGAGCGCGCCATGGAGCATTTCACGATCGCCACCGTCGCCCAGAAGAGTCCCGACTTCCGCCGGGTGCTCTGGACCGGGGAGAAGACCCAGCTCGTCATCATGACCATCCCGCCCGGCGGCGAGATCGGCGAGGAGGTCCACGAGGGGACCGACCAGATCCTGACCTTCGTCAGCGGCACCGGCGAGGCCCGGGTCGCGGGGGAGACCAGAGAGGCCGCCCAGGGCGACCTGGTGGTCGTGCCGGCCGGCACCAGGCACAACTTCGTCAACACCGGCCCGAACCCGCTGGTGCTCTACACCGTCTACGGCCCGCCGGAGCACGCCGACCAGGTGGTGCACCGGACCAAGGAGGAGGCCGACGCGGCGGAGGCGGCCGGCGAGGACGAGCCGCCGACGTCCTGACGGCCCCGGCCCCGCCGGCCGGCCTGAACCCGGTCGCTCCGGGTACCTAAAGCGGGTGGACCAGCCGACGATCTCCGACTACGGGTTCCTCTCCGACTGCCGCTCGGGGGCGCTGGTCGGCCGGGACGGCTCGGTCGACTGGTGGTGCCCCGACCGCTTCGACGCCCCCTCGGTCTTCGGCCGGCTGCTCGACTCAGAGGCCGGCTACTGGCGGCTGGCGCCGCTCGGGCCGTCCCGGGTGCAGCGCGCGTACCGGCCGGACACCCTCGTGCTGCGGACCGTCCACCACACCCCGGAGGGCAGCGTCGCGGTCACCGACGCGCTCGCGGCCGAGGTGGGCGCCCGCGGCCACCAGCTGGGCATGAACTCCCCGGCCGTGCTGCTGCGGGTGGTCGAGGGGCTCAGCGGTCGGGTCCGGATGGGCCTGGACTTCGCGCCCCGACCGGAGTACGGCCTGCTCACCCCGTACCTGCACGAGAAGCCGGACGGCGCGGTGGTGGCCGTCGCCGGCCCGGTCGCGCTCACCCTGAGAAGCGGCGGGCCGGCCCTGCGCGCCGGCCCTGACCGGGTCCGGCAGGAGTTCGAGGTCGCCGCCGGGCAGTGTATCGGTTTCGACCTGGCGTACGCGCCGCTGTACGGCGCCCCACCCGCCCGGCTCGACCCGCTGACCACGCTCGCCGAGACGGTGCAGGCGTGGGAGGCGTACCGGGAGAGCCACGGCTACGACGGCCCGTACGCCGAGCAGGTGCGCCACGGCGCCACCGTGCTCACCGGCCTGACGTACGCCCGCAGCGGCGCGGTCGCCGCCGCGCTGACCACGTCACTGCCGGAGCGGCGCGGCGACGACCGCAACTACGACTACCGCTACTCCTGGCTGCGCGACTTCGCCATGACCATGCGGGCGCTCTGGGTGGCCGCCTGCCCGTCCGAGGCCGACCGGCTCTTCGCCTGGGCGGCCCGCTCGATCGGCCGCGTCGGGAACCAGCCGGTCCCGGTCCTCTTCGGTCTGGAGGGGGAGCGGGACATCTCCGAGCACGAGCTGGACCACCTGCGCGGCTACGCGGGCAGCCGCCCGGTGCGGACCGGCAACGACGCCTGGCGGCAGCGGCAGCTGGACGTGCCCGGTGAGGTGATCTTGGGGGTCTGGCGAATGCACGAGCATCTCGGCGAGACCTTCGACGAGGAGCTGCGGGAGATGGTGGTCGGGCTGGCCGAGCAGGTCGCCGCGACCTGGCGGCTGCCGGATCGCGGGATGTGGGAGACCCGGGACGTCGACCGGCACTACCTGTCGTCCAAGGTGTTCTGCTGGGTGGGCCTGCACCGGGCAGTCGAGCTGGCGCCCAAGCTGGGCGAGCGGGCCGACGCGCGGCGCTGGGCGGCGATCCGCGACGAGATCCGCGAGACAGTGCTGCGGGACGGCTGGAACGACCGGATCGGGGCGTACACCGGGTCCTTCGGGTCGGCGGAGCTGGACGCCTCGGTGCTCCTCCTGCCGATGATGCGGTTCCTGCCCGCCACCGATCCCCGGATGCGCTCCACCATCGAGGCGGTCGAGCGGGAGTTGGGCACCGACCAGGGTCTGGTGCGACGCTGGGGCAGCGATCCGGCCGGCTTCGTGATCTGCTCGTTCTGGCTGGTGGAGTGCCTGACGATGGCGGGCGAGGAGGACCGGGCCCGGCGGCTGTTCGAGCAGATGCTCGGGCACGCCAACGACGTCGGTCTCTTCGCCGAGCAGGTGGACCTGAGCACCGGGGAGCAGTTGGGCAACATGCCGCAGGCGCTGTCGCACATCGGGCTGATCAACGCGGCCTGGCGGTTCATCGATCCGATCTCCGGCTGAGCGCCGCAGCGCCTGGTCTCAGACCTCCACCTCCACCAGGGGTACGCCGGAGACGTCCACCGTCTCCGGGTACTTCAGCCCCGCCCCGGTGTTCAGCACCACCACCCGCTCCCCGGCCCGGATCCAGCCGCCCGCGCGCAACTGTCGGGCGGCGGACAGGCAGGCCGCCCCCTCCGGACAGAGCAGCAGCCCCTCCCGGGCGGCGAAGTCCCGCAGGTCGGCCAGGATCTCCGCGTCGTCCACGGCGAGCGCCGTGCCGCTGCTCTCCCGCAGCGCGCCCAGGATCAACTCGTCGCCGAGCGGGGCGGGGACGGTGATGCCGAAGGCGACGGTGTGCGCGTCCGCCCAGGGCTCCACCCGCTCCTGCCCGGCGGCGAAGGCCCGCACCACCGGGGCGCACCCGGTGGACTGCACCGCGACCAGGCGGGGCAGCTTGTCCGCCACCCAGCCCAGCTCGCGCAGCTCGTGCATCGCCTTGTGGATGCCGATCAGCCCGACCCCGCCGCCGGTGGGATAGATGATCACGTCGGGCACCTGCCAGCCGAGCTGCTCGACGATCTCGTACCCCATGGTCTTCTTGCCCTCCAGCCGGTACGGCTCGCGCAGCGTGCCCGCGTCGAAGACCGCCCCGCCCGAGCCGGCGACCAGCTTCGCCACCCACCGGCCGGCGTCGCTGATCAGCCCGTCCACCAGGCGCAGGTCCGCGCCCGCGGCCAGGCACTCCCGCCGACAGATGGTCGGCGCGTCCAGCGGCATGGCGATGGTGGCGCCCATGCCGGCCCGGGCCGCGTACGTCGCCCAGGCCGCCCCCGCGTTGCCGTTGGTCGGCATGGCGATCCGCTCGACGCCCAGCTCCCGGGCCCGGCTCACGCCGACCGCCGCGCCCCGCGCCTTGAACGACCCGGTCGGCGTCAGCCCCTCGTCCTTCACGATCAGGTCCGGGATCCCGATCTCCGCCCCGTACGCCGGGGCGCGCCACAGCGGCGTCCAGCCCTCGCCCAACGTGGTGACGTGCCGCTCGTCGGCCACCGGCAGCACCTCGCGGTAGCGCCACAGGTCGGCGGGGCGCAGGCCGAACTGCTCCGGGGTCACCGCCGCGGCCACCGCCGCCAGGTCGTAACGGGCCAGCAGCGGCGACCCGCACCCACACAGGTTGGCCAGCCGGCCGGCGTCGTGCTCCCGCCCGCAGCGCGGGCACTCCAGGTGGGTCAGGTACACGATGCTCCTCGCCGTCAGCTCGCCTCGATGCTCAGCCAGCGCCGGCTGCGTCGACCCGGCTCGTAGACCGAGTCCAGCCGCTTGGCCACCACCCCGGGCAGCCCCTGCCCCCGGGCCGTCTCCAGCGCCTCGGCGCCGGTGCCGGGGAACCACGGCGGAGTCTGCCAGTGCGGCCCGGCCAGCGCCAGACCGTCGAGCAGCTCCCGGCGCTGCGCGTACGGCACGTCCGTGCTGGCCACCCCCTCCAGCCAGAGCAGGTCGAAGAGCAGGAACTGCGCGCCGGGGGCGCCGGCCCGACCCGCGCGGGCCGGGCGGACCCGGCCGGCGGGGTCGATCCGGACCAGCACCCCGTCCAGCACGGCCTCCGTCGGGGCCAGCGCCTCGGCCATGTCCCGCAACCAGGGGTACGCCCCGGTGACGTCCTCGTCGGTCTCCGACAGCAGCCGCAGCCGGCCGCCCGACACGTACGCCATCGCCCGCACCCCGTCCCAGCGCAGCTCGTAACCCCAGTCCGTGCCGTCGGTGGGCAACCGGCCGGACGGGGTGGGACGCATCGGGCGGACCAGCTCCGGCATGCTCGTCCAGCCGGGCGGGGGCGGGTCGGTACGACGGACCATCCAGTCGCGGCCGTCCCGACCGCCGATGGCGAACAGGACGTAGCGGCCGCTGGTCCGTTCGCCGTGCAGCACCACGATCACCTCGTCGTCGCGCCACTTCTCGCAGCGGTAGGTGCCCCGGTCGTGCACGGTCATCGTCCCGCCGCCGTACTCGCCGGCCGGGATCTCGCCGTGGAAGTCGAGGTACTCCATCGGGTGGTCCTCGGTGTGCACGGCCAGGTGGTTGCGCCCGGTGTCCCGGGGCAGGCCGCGGGGCACCGCCCAGGAGGCGAGCACGCCCTCGCGCTCCAGTCGCAGGTCCCAGTGCAGCGAGCGGGCGTGGTGCTGCTGGATCACGAACCGGGCCTCGCCGGCCCTCCTGCGCCGGCGCGGCCGGTCCGGTGGCACCGGCTCCGGGGTGCGGGCCGCGTCCCGCTTGCGCCGATACTCCTCCAGCCGGTCCGCCACACCGGCATTCTCCGGCAAACCGCCCTGTTCCGCCGGTTGCCCGATTCCAGGGCATGTCACCGGCGATCACGGGTAGAACGGTCGGTATGGAACACCTCGACCAGCCCACCGCGCTGCTGCCCGGCGACGTCCGGATGCCGCTGCTCGGCTTCGGCACCTGGCAGGCCACCGGCCGGGCCGGGTCCGACGCCGTGCTGGCCGCCCTCGACGCCGGCTACCGGCACATCGACACCGCCACCATGTACGGCAACGAGGAGGAGGTCGGCCGGGCGGTCAAGGAGAGCGGGCTGCGCCGGGAGGACATCTTCATCACCACCAAGCTGCCGCCGGACCGGGTGGGCCGGGAGCGGGAGACCATCGAGGCGAGCCTGCGCGCGCTCGACACCGGGTACGTCGACCTCTGGCTGATCCACTGGCCGCCGTCCCCGCCGGCCGACAGCATCCCGGTGTGGCGGGAGCTGCTCGCCGCCCGGGACGAGAACCTGACCCGGGCGGTCGGGGTGAGCAACTACGGCACCGCGCAGATCGACGAGCTGATCCAGGCCACCGAGGAGAACCCGGCCGTCAACCAGATCCGCTGGAGCCCGTCCCTGTACGACCGGCAGCGTCACCTCGAGCACCGCAACCGGGGCGTCGTGCTGGAGGGCTACAGCCCGTTCAAGACCAGCGACCTGTCCGACCCGGTGCTGACCCGGATCGCCGCCGCGCACGGCGTGTCGCCGGCGCAGGTGGTGCTTCGTTGGCACATCGACCACGAGATCGTGGTGATCCCGAAGTCGGTCACCCCGGAGCGGATCCGGGCCAACGCCGATATCTTCGATTTCTCGCTGACCGCCGAGGAGATGCGCGACATCGACGCGCTCGGCAGCTGAGCGGACGATGCCATTACCACTCTGGTTGCGGTTCCGCCAGGTGTCGAAGAGTGGAATGGTCGGCGGTTCGGTGGATGCCGTCGAATCGTTCGGCTGAACCGGAAGAAATTCCATTCGTACGGGCGTGCGAATGCCCTGGTGAGGCGGGCTGATCGCCAGGTTTACCTGCATCGATGGCTTCGGGCTGTCGGCGAAAAGTGGCCGCCGGCCCCTCGGGTCGACCCGTCTCGCCGCGCCCGTCCCGACTTGCCGGCGTGTGGTCGGCGGCGCTGCGGGGCCTGTCGTCCGGGCGGCAGTTCCTGCGATTGGCGGGTGCCCCCGGGGTCTCCGGTCCCTTGTGTTCGGCCGCGCAATCTCCAGGCGGTGGTGTGCCATTCACCGCGCGCTGCCCGGGATCGAATCCGCTGCATCAAAGCATTGATTAATCTGAATTAGATCGACCACTTACCGCATTTCACCCGGCCCCGCCGCGTGCCCGCCGACACGCCCGGAAGGAAGCCCTACGAACAGCCAAGACTCCGGTGAGTCACCAGGCGCGGCGAGAGGTCCGTATCGCGGCTTTCATCCTCACAGTTCGTAACCATGCTTGTGCGGTCCGCTCCACGATCCCTACAGTCCCGGTGCAACACACAACTGGAGACTCACGGGGGAGGATTCGTGGCACGTCATAAGACTGCCACCGTCCGTTCATGTCTTGCGGCAGGCGTTGCCGTGATGACGGCGGTCGCATTGTTCGGCATATCCGGGGAACCGGCGGCGTATCTCGCCGCCGGCCCGGATGGCGTGACGGGTGGCGTGGAGAGCAGGTCCGACGAGGCGGTGTCCCTGCGGACCGCCCGCGAGACCGGCAAGCCGGTACGGGTCAAGAGCCTCACGTCGGAGACGACGGAGGTCTTCGCGCTACCGGACGGACAGTTCCGGGCGGACATCGCCACGGGCCTGCAGCGGTTCCGCCGGGGCGGTGACTGGATCCCGGTGGACCTCACGCTCAAGGCCGCCGCGGACGGGTCCGTCGCACCGGTGGCGCACCCGAACGACCTGCGGATCTCGGGCCAGGCCGGCACCGGCCAGCACGAGTTGGCCGCTGTCGGCGTCGGCGCCTACCGGGTGGCCATGGGCTGGTCGGGTGCGCTGCCCGCGCCGGTACTCGCCGGCAACCGGGCGACCTACGTGGACGCCCGCCCAGGCGTGGACCTCGTGGTCGAGGCGACCCGGGCGGGCTTCGAGCAGTTCCTGGTCGTCAAGACCCGCGAGGCCGCCGCCCAGGTGGAGACGGTCACCTTCCCGTTCAGCGGCCCCGGCGTGGCCGGGTCGAAGCGGGACCGGGACGGGTCGATCGCGATCACCGACCGGGCCGGCAAGGAGACCGCGCACATCCCCGCCCCGCTGATGTGGGACGCGAAGACGAACAAGATCACCGGTGCTCCCGCCGTGGAGAAGCCCGTCCGCACCGAGCTGGCGAAGCGCGGCGACGCCGTCGAGCTGACCCTGGTCCCCGACCGGGCCTGGCTGCGCGACCCGGCCACCGCGTACCCGGTGACCATCGACCCGACGGTCAACCCGCTGGGCACGACGTTCGACACGTACGTGCGGGAGACGGTGGGCACCGACAAGAACCAGGAGGCGGACCTCCAGATCGGCCTGCTGGCGACCTCGCCCGCCACCCTCACCCGGTCGTTCCTCACCTGGGACACCACGGTCCTCGCCGGCAAGCAGATCAACTCGGCGACCGTGTCGTTCTGGAACTTCTGGTCGCACACCTGCACCGCGACCGCCTGGGAGATCTGGACCACGGGCACGTCGACCTACACGACGACCTTCACCAACCAGCCCACCTGGGAGGCCTTCGACGCGAAGTCCACGGCCACCCTCGGCGGGTCGACCTGCGCCGACGGCTGGGCCAACATCGACGGCAAGAGCTTCTTCCAACGGGCCGCCACCGCGAACAAGACCCGCGCCGGCATGGGAGTGCGGGCCACCGACGAGACGGCGACCGCCGGCTTCAAGCAGTTCCGGTCCCGCGAGGGCGCCGCCGCCGCCGAGGACCCGAAGGCGTCGGTCACCTACAACTCCTGGCCGACCGTCACCTCCCGGGCCACCGTCCCGGCCACCAGCTGCGTGACCGGCTCGAGCCGACCCACGGTCAACACCCTGACCCCGCAGCTCAAGGCCACCGTCTCCGACGGTGACGGCACCGCGATGACCGTCACCTTCGAGTGGTGGGCGATGAACGCCGACACCCCGATCGGGTCGGCCGTCTACAGCAGCGTCGCCTCCGGGGCCACCGCTGCCACGACCGTACCGGCGGGCGCCTTCGTCGACGGCGGCATCTACCGCTGGCGGGTCAAGGCCGCCGACGGCGTCTCCGGAAGCGACATCTGGTCCTCGTTCTGCGAGATGCAGGTTTACACCACCGTCGCGCCGGTGACCGGCTGCACCAGCGGCACGGACAGCGACTTCAACGGCGACGGCATCGCCGACGTCGCGATCGCCGACCCCGAGGCCACCGTCAACGGTCTGGTCCGGGCCGGCCGGATTCACGTCACCTACGGCGGCGGCACCACCGTGCACACGCTGCACGAGGGCGTCGCCAAGGTTCCCGGCGCGCCCGAGGCGGGCGATCGCTTCGGCACCTCGATCTCCAGCTACGACGCCAACAACGACGGCTGCACCGACCTGGCGGTCGGCGTGCCGAACCAGAACATCAGCGGCCAGGCCTACGCCGGCGCGGTGTACGTGCTACTCGGTTCGCCCGCGGGTCTGGCGCAGGGACCGGCCTCGCTGGTCTACCACCAGGACGTCACCAACGTCCCGGACGCGGCCGAGTCAAACGACTGGTTCGGGTACGCGGTGGCCGGGAGCCGGACCGCCAGCGGCGAGCCGTACCTGGTCATCGGCGTACCCGGTGAGGGCCTCTCCGGCGGCGCGTTGGCGGGCATCGTCCACTACATTCGGGGCAACCTGAACCTGGCGCTCAGCCAGGGCGCCGGCCTCCCCGGCGGGGCGGAGATCGACGACCGTACCGGCTACGCGGTGGCGGCCTCCAAGTACCACTGGGCCGTCAGTTCCCCAGGCGAGGCGATCGGCACCGAGGCCTTCGCCGGAGCGGTGAACGTCTTCAGCCAGACGTTCGTCGGCGGACTGCCCACTCTGGCCGCCGAGCTGAACCAGAACCAGGCGAACGTCTCCAACGTCTCCGAGGCCGACGACAACTTCGGCAAGTCGATTGCCATCGCCCCGTACCGACCGGTCGGCTCGCCGGCCGGCACCGCCGACTCGCTGGTCGTCGTCGGTGTTCCGGGTGAGGACATCACCGTCGGGTCGACGTACACCGCGGACACCGGTCTGGTGCACCGCTTCCACGTGAAGGCAGCCAACACCTACACCGAGCTTTCGGCGATCACCTACTCCTCAGAGGACGGCGACTACCTGGGCGAGAAGGTCGTCGCGGTGAACACCAGCCCGGCGGCCGAGGGCACCAACTCGACCATGTTCATCGCGATCGGTGTCCCGGGCGAGGACGCGGGCACCTCGACGGTCGACTCCGGCCGGGTGCGGGTCTTCCCCGCGCTGGCCGATCCGATCGGGACGCTGGTCACGATCGAGCGCAACGGGTCGAGCCTGCCGGGCAGCATCCGGGCGAACGAGATCGTCGGCACCTCGCTCGGGGCCACCTCACAGCAGCTACTCGTCGGCACGCCATACGGCGACGACGCCGTCTACGGCTTCACCTGGTCGAGCCTGGCCGGCGGGTCGACGACCCCGTCGGCGACCTGGCAGCCCGGCGCGAACGGCTTCCCCACCGGCAACAGCACCTTCGGGGCGGCGGTCAACTGATGGAACGCATGAATTCGCACAGTCACACGGGGGAGGACCTGAGGGTGGCCCGTCGTACGAGAAAGCGGGGTCGGCTCTTCACGCTCGGCCTCATGGTGGGCCTCGCCGGCCTGCTGTCCAGCACGGCCTACGTCGAGCAGTGGGCTTCCGAGCCGGTGCCGGTGCCGGTCGCCGCAATGGAGGAGAACCCGGTCCGGGACACCGAGCCCGAGGCGCTCCTGGCGGCCGCGTCGCTCAACCAGCCGGTCGAGGTGCTCGCGGAGCGGAGCGAGTTCCGCGACGTCTTCGCTCAGCCCGACGGCACGCTGATCGCCAACGAGTACAACCAGGCGGTCCGGGTGCTCCAGGGCGACAGCTGGGTGCCGACCGACGCGACGCTCGTCGCCCAGCCGGACGGCACCTTCACGCCCACCGCGACGCTGCTCAACATGCGGCTCTCCGGCGGCGGCAGCACGCCGCTGATGGTCGCCGAGCGGGACGCGCGGGTCATGACGCTGACCTGGCCCAACCCGCTGCCGACGCCCACCCTCAACGGGGCCCAGCTCATCTACCCCGAGGTGTTCACGGACGTCGACCTGGTCGCCAACGTGACCGTCGAGGGCTTCTCGCACGTCCTGGTGCTCAAGACCCCGGAGGCGGCGAACCTGCCGGAGCTGCAGACCCTCAAGCTCGGGGTGACCGGTGAAGGCCTGGACATCCAGGAGACCGCGGACGGCGGCGTCGTCGCCCTCGATCCCGCCACCGCCAACCCGGTGATGGAGGCCGACGCTCCGACCATGTGGGACAGCGGTACCCAGGAGGGCACCCCGCCGGACGGCGGCGGGCTGCGTTCCTCCGCTACGACCGACGCGGAGACCACCGTCGGCGACGACCCGAACGCGGCCTCCGCGCAGGGGCCGGGGGACAACTCCCGGGTCGCCCAGGTGGGCCTCGACTACACCCAGGGCACCCTCCGCCTCACCCCGGACCCGGCGATGCTCGCCGACCCGGACACCACCTACCCGGTGTACGTGGACCCGGTGTGGCAGAGCAGCACCAACAGCGCCTGGGCGATGGTCGACAGCGGCTACCCCAACGAGGAGTACTGGAAGTTCGACACCAAGCGGCACGAGCGCATCGCCCTCTGCCCGAACTACTGCAACAGCTCCAAGGTCAAGCGCCTCTTCTACCGCCTCGCCACCCCGTACGCCGGCAAGACGATCCTGTCGGCCACCTTCCGGGTGACGTTGCAGCACGTCTACAACTCCACCGCCCGGGCGGCGGCGCTCTACCTCATGCCGGCGGGGATCAGCACCTCCACCAACTGGAGCAACCAGCCCGGCGGCTCCAGCTGGTCGACCGCCACCCACCTCGACACGAACTCCCCGACGAGCGTCCAGTCGACCTGCACCTCGACCAACCAGAACACCGAGTGGGACGCCAAGGTCGCGGTGCAGCAGGCCGTGGCGAAGGGGTGGAGCAACGTCACCCTCGGCATGAAGTCGGTCAACGAGAGCGACTCCACGCACACCAAGCGCTTCTGCGACAACGGCGTGCTCTCGGTCCGCTACAACCGGGCGCCGCTGATCGCCAACCTGTCGGAACTGACCATGTCGCCCGGTGGCGCCTGCGTCTACGCCACAAACGTGCCCTACACCCCGGAGGTGCCGCGACTCGACGCGATCATGCGTGACCCGGACCACTCGTCGTCCCACACCGAGCAGATCCAGACTCAGTTCAAGGTCACCTACACCCCGCCAGGTGGGACGCTCCAGACGCTCACCTACACCACGCCGTACAAGGCGAGCGGATCCAAGTTCAGCTACTACGTGCCCAAGACCATCCCGCAGAACGTCACGATGTCCTGGGAGGTCCGGGCATTTGACGGCGTGAGCTGGGGTCCGTGGAGTTCCGACGGCTCTCGCAACGTCTGCCAGTTCATCTTCGACGCCACCAGCCCGAGCGCTCCGGACGTCGACTCGGCCGAGTACCTCCCGCTGGACAGCACCGACACCACTGCCGACTGTCTCGACGACGACCAGTGGCGTGGGTCGATCGGCGTGGTGGGCAGCTTCACCTTCGACTCGGCGGCCACGGACGTCGTCGAGTACCAGTACAACTTCAACGGCGGGCCGACCATCTCGGTGAAGCCGACCATTTCCGGTGGCCCGGTGACCATCCAGTGGACTCCGGACAAGGAGGGCCCGCGGCAGCTCTTCGTCAAGGCGGTTGACGCGGCGAAGCGGGCCAGCTCCCCCGCTGCCTGCACCTTCCGCGTCGGCAAGCGTCCGCCGGTGTCCCAGTGGCCGATGGCCGACGTGGCGGGGGCGGCCTACGCCAACGACGTGGCAGGCCCGAACGACGCCAAGGTCGGCAGCGGGGTCACCTTCGCCTCCGACAACAACTTCGGCCAGTGGGACCGGTCCGCCGTGTTCGACGGCACCTCCAACGCCTACATGGTCACCGACAAGTCGGTCCTGGCCGACACGTCGCAGAGTTTCGCCATCACCGGCTGGTTCCGGGTGGACGACGTCAACCGGCGCCAGGTGGCGGTCAGCCAGGACGGCACCGGCGAGCCCGGGTTCAGCCTCGGTGTCGACCAGGGCACCTGGTTCTTCCGGATGCCGACCAACGACGTCCTCAACCTGGGCGAGTGGAAGGTGACGGCGGGCGCGGCCACGACCGAGTGGACCTTCGTCACGGCGATCTTCGACGGCCCGAACAAGAAAATCTCACTCCAGGTCGGGGCTGCCGCCCCGGTTGTCAAGGACCGGCGCTCGCTGGTCCGGGCCCGTGGTCCCCTCCAGCTCGGCCGCCACACCTACAAGGGCGGTGGGTACTCCGACTTCTGGAAGGGGGGCATGGCCGACGTCTCGGTCTTCGACCGGCCCATCGTGACCGAGGATTCGACCGGGCTGCAGAAGCAGGTGCTGGTCCGTAAGGGCTACTGGCAGGTCAACGACCAGGTCAGCAAGCAGAGCCCGGAGGTGGACGGGGGATCGCCGCTGCTTCTCAGCCAGGAGAGCATCCTGGCGAAGACCCCGACTCCGATCGGCCGATTCGTCGGCACCGGCCACCTGCGGCTGATGGGCAAGGCGGACCAGTACGCCGAGACGTCCAGCGCCGTCGTCGACCCCACGGGCAGCTTTACCATCACCGCCCGGGTACGGCTCACCAGCAGCTCCGTCGGCCACCCGATGACCGCCTTCTCCGTCAAGGGCACGAACAACACCACCATCGTCGTGCGGGCCAACGGCGACGGACAGTGGGAGTTGGCCGCGACCACGGAGGACAAGACGGGCGCCCAGTTCACCCCGGTGGAGACCGGCGCGATCGCGTCGCGGTCGAACTCGGGCAACCACCTCGCCCTGGTCTACAACGGTTACACCCGTGAGCTCGTGCTCTGGGTCGACGGCCAGTCGACGGCGCTGCCTCCGCTGGCCAACCCGTTCACGCCGACGTCGATGACCAGCCTCCAGTTCGGCCGGGCCATCATCGACGGCGTGGCGACCGAGCACCTGTCGGGAAGCCTCGACGAGATCCGCGTCTACGACGGTGTCGCCGACAAGGTCAAGATCGACAAGATCCGCGTCATCGGCGAGAACCGCAACATCTGAGATCCCCGGCGTCGGGGCCGTCCTTCCGGGACGGCCCCGACGCCTCCTGCTTTCGGTCCCGATCGATTTCTTCTTTCCTTTCCGAATCGACCCCTGGGGAGGGTGGATGTTCTCCCGAGTCCTGGTCGCGTCCGGCGCTATGCGGCGCCGGGTGGTGCGACCGGTGTCCTGGGCGATGGCCGGTGTGATGAGCGTGAGTCTCATCCAGGTGGCCACCGCTCCCGCCTCGGCCGCGGCGGAGCGTAAACGCCCGACGGCCACCGACGTCGGCAAGACCGTTGCCAACCGTGCCCCGCTCGGCGTGAAGCCGCGCAAGGGCAACCCGGCGGCCGATGCCGCCACGACAACCCCCGCCAAGGTCACCTGGCCGGCGGCGGGCGCCACCGAGATCGCCGTACCCGCTGCTCCCGCAGCCGTGCCGGCGCAGGCCGGCGCGCGTGCCGGAGCCCCGGCCACCGGGCCGGCTGCTACCGGCAAGGCCGGCGGTCTCGCCGTGTCGGTGTCGGCCGTGGCCGCTTCCGCCCCGAAGACGGACGCCAAGGCGGCAGCGCCGTCCTCCACTCCGACCTCCGCGCCGAGCAAGGTCCGCATCGAGGTGCTCGACCGCAAGGCCTCCGAGCGGGCCAAGGTCGACGGCCCGCTGGTACGGGTCAGCCGCGCCGACGGCCAGCAGGCCGCCGGCGACATCCAGCTCGGCGTCAGCTATGACGGCCTGGCCGGCCTGTACGGCGGTGACTTCGGTGCCCGCCTCAAGCTGGTCAAGCTGCCGGAGTGCGCCCTCACCACGCCGGAGAAGGCCGGGTGCGCGCCCGAGCGGCTGCCGACCGTCAACGACGGTGAGCACAAGACCGTCTCGGCGAAGGTGAGCGCTGCGGCGACAAGCACCACCTTCGCGCTGACCGCCAGCGAGTCCTCGTCCCAGGGTGACTACGGCGCGACGAAGCTCACCCCGTCGTCGAAGTGGTCGGTGGCCCCGTCCACCGGTGGCTTCTCCTGGACGTACCCGCTGCGTACACCCCCGGTCGCGGGCGGCGGAGCACCGGGTATTACCCTGGCCTACTCTTCGCAGTCGGTCGACGGCCGCACCGCGGCGACCAACAACCAGGGCTCGTGGGTGGGTGAGGGCTTCAACTACGAGCCCGGCCACATCGAGCGCCGGTACAAGTCCTGCGCCGAGGACGGCCATGACCAGTACGCCGACCAGTGCTGGTCCCACGACAACGCCACCATCCTGCTCAACGGCAAGTCCACCGAGCTGGTGAAGAGCGGCAGCACCTGGAAGTTCGCCAACGACGACGGCTCGAAGGTCGAGCGGTCCACCGGCGCGGTGAACGGCGACAACGACGGCGAGAGCTGGAAGGTCACCACCACCGACGGCACCGAGTACTACTTCGGGCTGAACCGGCTGCCCGGCTGGACCACCAACATGGAGGAGACCAACTCCGCCTGGACGGTCCCGGTCTTCGGTGACGACGCCCTGGAGCCGTGCAACAAGGCCACCTTCGTCGACTCGTACTGCGACCAGGCGTGGCGGTGGAGCCTCGACTACGTCAAGGACCGCTACGGCAACGTCAGCTCCTACTACTACACCCGCGAGACGAACTACTACGCCCGGGCGGCCAAGACCGACGTCAACGGCGTGTCCTACCACCGGGGCGGCTATCTCAAGCGGATCGACTACGGCGAGCGCGACGGGGCTGTCTACACCACCAACGCCCCGGCTCGGGTGCAGTTCGAGGTGAAGGAGCGGTGCCTGCCGGCCGGCAACATCGACTGCGACCCGCAGGACCTGAACGCCACCACCGCGCCGTACTGGCCGGACGTGCCGTTCGACCGCAACTGCAACGCGAGCACCAAGTGCCGGCTCGACCAGGCCACCCCGAGCTTCTGGACGCGGGCCCGGCTCACCGGCATCACCACCGAGATCCGCGAGGGCGCCGGTTGGACGCCGGTAGACAAGTGGAAGCTCGACCACCTGCTCACCGACAACGGTGACGCGTCCCGCACGCTCTGGCTCAGCAAGATCACGCACACCGGCATGTACGGCTCGGGTGCCGACATCACCATGCCGTCGGTGGAGCTCGGCGGCCTTCAGTTGCCGAACCGGATCGACAAGTCCGACGACAACATCTCCCCGCTGATCCGTTTCCGGCTGGCCACCGTCTGGACCGACTCGGGCGGCCAGATCGACGTCAACTACAAGGCCCCGGACTGCGGCGTCGGGAACCTGCCGACCGAGGGCAACAGCACGCAGCGCTGCTACCCGGTCAAGTGGAACCCGCTCGGCAGCGGCAGCGATATCACCGACTGGTTCCACAAGTACGTCGTCGACAAGGTCATCGAGACGGACCGCACCGGCGGCGCGCCGGACATGGTCACCAAGTACGACTATCTGGACGGCGCCGCCTGGCGGAAGTCACAGCCCGACGGCATCTCCGACACCAAGGACCTCACCTGGAGCGACTGGCGCGGCTACGGCCGGGTCGTCGTGACCGCCGGCAACGGCCAGACCTACACCACGAAGACCGAGTACCGCTACTTCCGCGGGATGCACGGCGACAAGTTGCCGAACAGCACCGACACCCGGGACGTCAGCGTGACCGACTCCACCGGCGGCACGTACGTCGACTACGACGAGTTCTCCGGCAACCAGCTCGAGACCCGCTCGTTCGACGGCGCGGCCGAGGTGAGCAAGACCATCACCATCCCATGGCGGCACAACACCGCCACCGAGTCGCACACCTGGGGCGACAGCAAGGCGTGGCTCACCAACACGCAGACCACCCGTGACCTGATCGCGCTGGCGGCCGGCGGCTGGCGGGAGACGAAGGCGACCACGACCTTCGACACCACCTACGGCCGCGCCACCATGAGCGAGAGCCTCGGCGACGTCGACGTCACCGGTGACGAGGCCTGCACCCGCACCACCTACGCGGACAGCACGGCCGGATACCTCCGCAACCTCGTGTCGCGGGTGGAATCCGTCTCGGTCAAGTGCGCGGACACCCCGGACCGCAAGACGCAGGTCGTCTCCGACACCCGGACGCTCTACGACGGCAAGGCCTTCGGGGTCGCGCCCACAGTGGGCAACCCGACCAGGTCCGAGCGGCTGAAGAGCCACGACGGCGCCACGGCCACGTACATCATGGCCGCGGAGGGCACCTTCGACTCCTATGGCCGGCCGAAGACCGCGACCGACGCGATGGGCAAGGTCACCCGGACCGACTACACCGAGACGAACGGCCTGACCACCAAGGTCGTCGAGACCAACCCGCTCACCCACGTCACCACCACCGAGTACGCCCCGGCCTGGGGCAGCCCGGTCAAGCAGACCGACCCGAACAACCTGGTCAGCCAGCTCGAGTACGACGCGATGGGCCGGCTGAACAAGGTGTGGATGCCGGACCGCACCGGCGCGGTCGGACTCGACCCGAGCATCAAGTACACGTACCTGATCCGCACCGACAAGCCGGTCGCCATCAAGACCGAGCGGCGGCAGAACGACGGCAGCTACAGCGTCGAGTACAAGCTGCACGACGGCCTGCTGCGCCCGCGCCAGGTGCAGACCGAGGGGCCGAACGGCACGCGGATGATCGCGGACACCATCTACACCGCGACCGGCAAGCTGGACCGGACGTACGCGACGTACAACGCCGCCGGCGCGCCGACCGACACCATCTTCCCGGTCACCATCGGGGAGGTCGACGGCCAGACGTTCTACGTCTACGACGGCGCGGACCGGGTCACGGACGAGATCTTCTCCGTGGCCGGGAACGAGAAGTGGCGCACCACCACCACCTACGGCGGTGACCGCGTCTCGGTCGACCCGCCGCAGGGCGGCACCCCGATCACGACGATCACCAACGCCCTGGGGCAGACGACCCAGCTGCTGCAGTACAAGGGCGTTGGGCCGTCGGGCGCGTACGACAAGACCGAGTACACCTACACCCGTTCCGGTCAGCTGGACACGGTCAAGGACCCGGCCGGCAACGTCTGGAAGCACGAGTACGACCAGCTCGGCCGCAAGATCAAGTCGATCGACCCGGACGCCGGCACCTCGACGATCAAGTACGACAACCTGGACCGGGTCACCAGCACCACCAACGGTGTCAACGAGACGGTCAGCACCACATACGACGAGGTCGGTCGAAAGACCGCCGTCTACAAGGGGGCCGCGGACACCGGGACGCTGCTGAGCGCCTGGACGTACGACCTGGAGATGTTGGGCCAGGCGTCGTCGAGCACCCGATACGTCGACGGGGCCGAGTACACCACGTACGTCGGCAGCTACGACGAGTTCTACCGGCCGCACGCCACCTACTACGACGTGCCCGCGCACGCCGGCCCGGAACTCGCGGGGCTGTACACCTTCTCCACCGAGTACAACCCGGACGGCACGGTGGCCTCCGTCGGTGTATCGGAGGGTGGTGGCCTTCCCTTCGAGGCCATTGCCTACACCTACGACAGCCTGCAGCGGGTGACCGCGTCCGAGGGCGACGCGTCGTACCTGACCGACGTCGACTACTCGTACACCGGTGAGGTCATCCAGACCGAGACGGCGCTGGGCGCCAACAAGGTCTGGTCGACCTACCAGTACGAGCAGGGCTCCAAGCGACTGGTCGGCCACCGACTCGACCGCAGCGGCGCGCCGATCATCGACATCGACGCCCGCTACACCTACGACCCGTCCGGCAACATCACCCAGATCGTCGACACGCCTTCGAGCACCCGGGACGTGCAGTGCTTCACCTACGACTACCTGCGCCGGATGGAGCGGGCCTGGACGTCGAACAGCACTGCCACCGACCCGTGCGCCGGCGGCCCGTCAGTCACCGGTGTAGGTGGAGTGGCGCCTTACCACCACTTCTACACGTTCGACGTGGTGGGCAACCGGAAGACCGAGTCGCAGTACGGCACGGACGGCAGCACCCAGATCCAGCGCACGTACACGTACCCGACCGCCGGTACGGCGCAGCCGCACACCCTGCGCCAGATGACCGAGACCACCCCGCAGGGTGACCGGCTCCACACGTACGACTACGACACCGCCGGCAACACCAAGCGGCGGACCAAGACCGGCGAGGACCAGACCCTCGCCTGGGACGCCGAGGGCAACCTCGAGTCGGTGACCGACGCGGCCGGCAAGAAGACCAGCTTCGTCTACGACGTCGACGGCTCCCGGATGCTCCGCAAGGAGCCGAACGTCACCACCCTCTACCTGCCGGGTATGGAGATCCGGCTCAACCACACCACCAGGGCGACCGAGGGCACCCGCTACTACGGACTGCCGGGTGGGGCCAGCATCGTCCGCAAGCTCAACGGCCTGTACTACGTCGCCAACGACCACCACGGCACCGGCCAGGCCACGGTCGATGAGACCGGGGCGATCGTCCACCGGCGAAGCACTCCGTTTGGCGAGGCCCGCGGCACCCAGCCGTCACCAGAGCAATGGCCCACAGAGAAGGGCTTCGTCAACGGCAACGAAGACTCGACCACGGGTCTGGTCAACATCGGGGCCCGGGAGTACGACAAGGTCACCGGCCGGTTCATATCGGTCGACCCGGTCGTGGACATCAGCGACCCGCAGCAGATGCACGGGTACGCCTACGCCAACAACAACCCCATCTCGTTCTCGGACCCCGACGGACTGAAGGCCTGCTCGGACGACGCCTGTGGACCGGGTGCCGACTACGAGGACATGTACGGCAACTACCACGAGGTCAAGGGGCACAACGACGGTTGCCACGGCTGCTCCGGCAGTTGGGATCCTGCCGCTCCCAACGAGTACAAGCCGCAGAACTACGGCAAGATCTGGGGCCAGGACAACAATGCTGCTGCGGCCGAGCGGCTGCGCCAGGAGCGGATTGCCAAGGCGAAGCAGAAGCTGCTCAGCGCCGCCAAGGCGCTCGCCAAGATTGTCATGGACGAGCTTGGCATCACGGACGCTCTGGACTGCTTCCTCAAGGGTGACATGGGTGGCTGCATCAACACGGCCATCAACGTTGCGGGCTCTCTGGTGGGTGGTGTGCTCGGCAAGCTCGCCACGAAGTACGGCGCGCCATGGAAGTGGGCGAAACTCGCTAATCTCTCGAAGAGGATCAGTAACCTTCTCGGGGATCTTGTAGGTGGCGTAAAGGACTTCCTCAAGTTTTCGAAGAGGTGTGACAGCTTTGCTGCCGGCACTTTAGTTCTTCTTGCCGACGGCACGAGAAAGCCTATCGAGGAGCTTGAACCCGGAGACAAGGTCTGGGCTACGGATCCCGTGACCGGAAAAACCGAGGTCAAGCCGGTCGTTGCGACCCACATCAACCTCGACGTCCACTTGACGGACTTGACTCTCGCAGTCGACGGGCAGGGCGAATTCCTGGTTCAGGGCACTCAGACTCATCCCATCTGGAGCGAAGATCGGGGCGACTGGGTGGACGCGGCGAAGTTGGTGCGGGGTGAGCGACTGCTCGCTGCGACTGGCGTGCCCGTATCGGTGAGTCGGGTCCACTCATACGAGGGGTCCGAGGTCAGGTACAACCTCACCGTTGATGACACTCACACGTACTATCTGTTTGCAGGCGACGCCCCGGTCCTTGTCCACAATTGCGATATCACCGTCTATCACTACACGGACAAGAAGGGCTTCAATGGCATCAAGAGTCAGGATCCCTATCAGATTCTGCCCGGGGACTCGAAGAATGGTGCCGGCCCCTTCTTCAGCACGAAGAGCCCGGCACAGTTGACCGAACCCGGAGCGTTCAAGAAGTTGGGCATCACCTCGGCGAAGTCGGAGTATGTTCTCGAGATGCGTGTCCCGAAGTCCGCTCTGAAGCCCTTGCGAGGTGGGCGGGGCCAGTTCATCCTCGAGGCTCCCGGCGGGCTGACGGTGCCGCGACGTAACGTGAGCTTCATCGGGAAGACCGAGGATTGGTTCCGGCGCAATGATTAGTGGGCGTGACCGGGTGCTCGTTGTCCCGGGTGATGTCAGGGCGAGGATCGAAGCTTTTCTCCGACGATGGGCCATCCGTTGGCCGGAAATGCGAGTGTCTGTATTGGCCGAGGGGGTGGAGGGCGGTTTTGCTGAATGGTCGGCCGGTGCCCAGATGCCCGCTCGGCGCGGTGAGGTACTACTGGCAAAAAACCGCGATATGGAGCTGAGGTGGGAGCGGGACGGTTATTTTATCGAAGGTGATGAAGGTCCGGTCGCTATTCTCTATGAACCGGCTGCGTCGCCTTCGATGACCATGCTCGCCATTGATGACCCCTACTGTCGCGGAGGCAGCTTTCTCTACGAGCCCTACGAGGTGACCCTGCTTGGTCGAGGGATGTCTCTGGTGACCCTGGTGACTCCTCAGGATTCATCGCTCTTTGAAACTGAGGTAGTCGCCGAGTTCGCTGCGGATGATTTGCTCGGTTCCTGAACTACCTTGCTGGCGTCTGTCATCGATTGAATATGCGCGGGTAAATCACCATGGTGCGGGGTGTGGTCCTGTTGGGACCACACCCCGCACCTTGCGTTCTCAGGCCCAAGAGCAGGCGGCCCCCGTTCAGCGAGAAGCTGGTCGGCGACGAGGGCACGAAGCCGGGAGCGTTCCCAAGTTATTCGACACATTTACACGTCCGAGCCTCGTGTCGAGCTGTGCACGCCCCCCCCTCTCTCTCCTTGTCAGACCACCTCGCCGCACCCGTCCGGTTGCACTCCTGTTGCGCGAGGGGCGGGCCGCCGAGGGGTGAAGCCGCAGATCATCCAGGGGGTGGGAGGTGCCGGCGTGCCGGATGATGGTGGATCGGCCGGGCGGGGACATGAATCCCGTACGCGAATGGTGGCGCGGGTCCGAGGATCGCGTGCGGCAGGGCCGATCAGGCCTACCGTGCGTCGATCGCGCGGAGTAGTGTCTTGCCTCCAACGCGTGCCGAACCCCTCCGGAGGCGTACACCACCATGGGTGGCTCCCCCCTGCGCATCCTCGTCGTCGGCGCGGGCATCGCCGGTCTGGCCGTCGCCCGGGCGCTACGGATGGCGGGTTTCCGGCCGGACGTCACCGAGAAGCTCCCCCCGAACGGGCTGGTCGACACCGGCCTCTTCCTGCCGGGCAACGCCGACCGGGCGCTGCGCCGGCTCGACCTGGACGGCCCGGTCCGCCGGCTCGGCCAGGTGATCCACCGGCAGCGTTTCCTGGACGCGGCGGGCGAGCCGCTCTGTGAGGTGGATCTCGACGCGCTCTGGGCGGGGGTCGGCGAGTGCCGGGCGCTGCCCCGGCGGGACCTGTACCAGGTGCTGCTCAGCGGCGCCGGCGGCGCGGTCCGGCACGGTGCCGAGGTCAGCTCCGTGGAGCTGCTGCCGGGCGGCGTCGCGGTCACCTTCACCGACGGCACCGGCGGCGAGTACGACCTGGTCATCGGCGCCGACGGGCCCCGGTCGGCGGTGCGCTCCCTGGCCGCGCTCGGCGGGCCGCCCCGTCCCGCCGGCCAGGTCGTCTACCGCGCCGTGGTGCGGGACGGCCCGGAGATCACCGACTGGACGGCCCTGCTCGGGCAGCGCGCCGGCTTCCTGGTGGTGCCGATCGGCGCGGGCCGGCTGTACTGCTACGCCGACGAGGCCGGCACGGCCGCCCCGGCGGATCCGGCCGCCCGGCTGCGCGAGCTCTTCGGGGAGTACGGCGGACCGGTGCCCGCCGTGCTGGACGCGCTGCGTGACGTCCAGGTGGGGCTCACCGACGAGGTCGAGCTGGGCCGCTGGCACCGCGGTCCGGTGCTGCTCGTCGGCGACGCCGCGCACGCCACCGCGCCGACGCTGAGCCAGGGAGCGGCGATGGCGCTGGAGGACGCGGTGGTGCTCGCCGAGTCGCTGACCGCGGCCGGCAGCGTCGAGGCGGCGCTGGAGGCGTACGAGAGTCGTCGCCGCCCGCGTACCCGATGGGTGCGGGACCGGACCCGCGACCGCGACCGGACCCGGGACGTGCCGCCGGCGCTGCGCGACCCGCTGCTGCGCGGGCGCGGCGGGCGGATCTTCCGGGAGCACTACCGGCTGCTCGTCGACCCGCTCTAGAGCGGTCGTCCATCCTGCCCCACCACCCCGATCGGCGCACCCACCTGCCGGGGACTATCCTCCTTGCGGATGACGGCTCGCAGATAGAAGCGCGTGCCGAGCGGGACAACCGAGAACCGGAGGCCATTCGTGACCACCGTCGCACCCAAGCCGGTCGTGACCCGGCCATGGCCGGTCCGAGAGCCGGTCAAGGGGTCGGCCATCGCGCGGCTGCTGCGCACCACGGACGCGAAGCAGATCGGGATCATGTACATGGTCACCGCGTTCGTGTTCTTCATGATCGGCGGCCTGATGGCCCTGATCATGCGTGCCGAGCTGGCGCGGCCGGGCCTGCAGTTCCTGTCGCCCGAGCAGTACAACCAGCTGTTCACGATGCACGGCACGATCATGCTGCTGTTCTTCGCGACGCCGATCGTGTTCGCCTTCGCGAACTATGTCGTGCCGCTGCAGATCGGCGCCCCTGACGTCTCGTTCCCCCGGCTCAACTCCTTCGCCTACTGGCTCTACCTCTTCGGTGGCACCATGGCGACGGCCGGCTTCGTCAGCCCGGGTGGCGCCGCCGACTTCGGCTGGACCGCCTACACCCCGCTGAGCAACATGGAGCACTCGCCGGGGGTCGGCGGGAACCTGTGGGTGATCGGCCTGGTCGTCTCCGGTCTGGGCACCATCCTCGGCGCGGTCAACCTGATCACCACGATCCTGACCCTGCGCGCCCCGGGCATGACCATGTTCCGGATGCCGATCTTCACCTGGAACATGCTGGTCACCAGCCTGCTGGTGATCCTGGTCTTCCCGCTGCTGGCCGCCGCGCTCCTGGCGCTCGCCGCGGACCGGCTGATCGGCGCCCACGTGTACGACCCGGCCACCGGCGGGCCGATGCTCTGGCAGCACCTGTTCTGGTTCTTCGGGCACCCCGAGGTGTACATCATCGCGCTGCCGTTCTTCGGCATCATCAGCGAGATCATCCCGGTCTTCTCCCGTAAGCCGATCTTCGGCTACAAGGGCCTGGTCGCCGCGACCATCTCCATCGCCGCGCTGTCGATGAGCGTCTGGGCGCACCACATGTTCGGCACCGGCCAGGTCCTGCTGCCGTTCTTCAGCTTCCTGAGTTACCTGATCGCCGTGCCCACCGGGATGAAGTTCTTCAACTGGCTCGGCACCATGTGGCGGGGCCAGATCACCTTCGAGACGCCGATGCTCTTCTCGATCGGCTTCCTGGTGACCTTCCTCTTCGGTGGTCTCACCGGTGTGCTGCTGGCCAGTCCGCCGCTCGACTTCCACATCCACGACTCGTACTTCGTGGTGGCGCACTTCCACTACGTGCTCTTCGGCACGATCGTGTTCGCCGTCTTCGCCGGCATCTACTTCTGGTTCCCGAAGATGTTCGGCCGGATGCTCGACGAGCGGCTCGGTAAGATCCACTTCTGGCTGACCATGATCGGCTTCCACACCACGTTCCTGGTGCAGCACTGGCTCGGCGCCGAGGGCTTCCCGCGGCGTTACGCCGACTACCTGCCCAGCGACGGCTTCACCACGCTGAATATGATCTCCACCATCGGTGCGTTCATCACCGGTATCTCGACCCTGCCGTTCATCTGGAACTGCTGGAAGTCGTACAAGTCCGGCCCGGTGGTCGAGGTCGAGGACCCGTGGGGCTACGGCAACTCGCTGGAGTGGGCCACCAGCTCCCCGCCGCCCCTGCGCAACTTCGACCGGATGCCGCGGATCCGCTCCGAGCGGCCGGCCTTCGACCACAAGTTCCCGGAGCTGGCCGCCGGCCATTCCCTGGCCGGTCCGCCGGAGGGCGGCGCCAAGCCGCTGACCAGCGAGTCGGACGGCGGAGCCAGCTACACCGAGGACACCGCCGGTAACCTCGACCAGCGCTGACGCACCGCACGCGACACCGACGACGGGCGCCGCACCCCTTCCGGGGTACGGCGCCCGTCGCCGTACCGGCCTCGGCGGCAGCCCGCCGTTCTGGCGCCCGGCTGGGGCCTACGTGTCGTCGGCATCCGCCGCCTCTGCTGGTGCGGTCACGGAGCGTCGCGTTGGCCGGGTGCGGATGTATTCCTGAGCAATATGCCTGCCAGTCATAAATATGCCTCTCAGGTATATCGCTCATTGGGCATGCGTCTGACCGCCGCTACACGCCCGACTCCACCGCGGCCGGCCTTCGACCACAAGTTCCCGGAGCTGGCCGCCGGCCAGACCCTCGGCTCCACGTACGACGGGCGCCGCCCCCGTCGGGGACGGCGCCCATCGCCTTTTGTCTTCCCGCCCGTGGACCGTCGCCGGCCCACGGGCGGGACCCGTCAGCGGGCCGTCGCGTACGCGGCGCAGCCGATCAGCTCAAGCGACACCTGGAGCCGCTCCAGGCTGATGTTCTTGGCGATCGTGTCCTCCGGCGTGTGGTACGGCGGCTCCAACAGTGCCGGGGTCTCCTCGCCGCGCCACGAGAAGTTGGCACTGGCGATGCCGACCTGCTGGAAGGACTGGTGGTCGCTGGATCCGCGCTGCGTCACCGGCGAGACCCGCGGGTCGTAGCCGAGGCGGACGGCGGCGGCCGCCACCTCGTCGGTGGCCCGGTTGGACTGCCCGGTGAACGAGAGCAGCCAGTAGCGCGTCGCCGGGTCCCAGCTGGTGGCGACCATGTCGTTCTGGTAGACCGCGAGGAACCGGTCCCGCTCCGCCTGAGGGAGTTCCGCGACGTGGTGGCGGGAGCCGAGCAGCCCCTGCTCCTCCGAGCCCCACAGGGCGAACCGGAGGGTGGCGTTGACCGGGATCGCCCGCAGCACGCGGGCCAGCTCGAGACAGAGCACGGTGCCGGAGCCGTCGTCGTTGGCGCCGGGAGCGCCGATCACCGTGTCGTAGTGGGCGCTGACCATGACCACCGGCCCACCGGCACCGGACGGCCCCACCCGCTCGGCGATGACGTTGTGCGAGGTCAGGTCGCGGTGCGCGGTGGTGGCGATGGTGAGCGTGAGCCGACCGGTGGCGACCAGGTCACGCAGCCGGTGCTTCTGCGCCTGGGCGACCCCGACAACCGGGATCGGCGCCGGCGAGTTGGCCGAGCCGGGCAGGGTCGGCGAGAACGCCGCGGCCCGCCGGGGCGCTACGGCGTCGGCCGGCAGGAACACGACGGCGGCGGCCCCTCGGGCCTGGGCGGTGGCCACCAGCTGCTCGCGCCGCGACGACACGTAGTCGATCAGCACGATGCGACCGGTGACGTCCGCGGGGTAGTTCTCGGGTGCGCCCGCGCCCACGTCCACCACGTCGCCGCTGACGGTGGTGTCCAGTGCGGCGTGCGCAGAGGCGCCGGCCTGCCAGCACAGGTCGGTGGGGAGTCCGGCCGGCGAGCTGAGCTGGGCGAGGAACTTGTCCGCCACGGCGAACGGTTGCAGACGCGTGTCGTACCCCAGGTGGTCCAGCGTCCGGGCGATGTAGTCGGCGGCGCGACGCTCGGAGGCCGTCCCGCCGATGCGCGGTCCGATGTCCTCGCTGAGGACGCGCAGATGCGACAGCGCCCGCTCGGCCGAGACCTGAGCGACCACTGTGCGGTCGTCGGGGGTGAGGGTCGGCGGCCGCTGTGCGCCGGGCCGCTCATCGGTGGCCGCCCAGGCCGGGGCGGGAAGGGCAACGGTGGCCGCGCCACCGAGGGCGACCGTCAGCATCCGCCGCCGGCTCACGGTGGAGCGCGACGAATCGGTGGCGGGTGTGGCGGGTTTGACGCTGTATGAGGGCATGCGTGCTCCTGATCTGATCCAAGGGTTGAGCTCGGTCTGAACGATGCGTGACCGAGCTCACCAAGATCCGACGCTATCCCGTCGGCCCACCCGCTCCAAGATCCGTTTGGCTGCGTCAAGTGGCCAAGAGGTCGAGGTGGGCGCGGCTTCAGCCGGTCACGGTTGCCACGTCGAGGCCGCCGGCGTCGTCGGCCGTGACCCGGCGCCACCGCAGCTCGGCGAGGCCTACGACGGCGGCTACCACTACGCCGATCGCGCCGGTCACCGCGAAGCCCCAGAGCGGCGCCGAGGCGTCGATCACCGCACCGGCCAGCGGGGCGCCCATCGCGATGCCGACGGTGACCGCCGAGCCGTGCAGGCCCATCGCCTCGCCGCGGACGGACGCCGGGGCGAGCCGGCTCACCGCGTCGGAGGTGGCCGCGATGGTCGGGGCGCAGAGCGCGCCAGCCGGGATGAGGACCAGGCAGAGCAGCCACCAGTGGCCGCCGCCCAGCCCGACCGGGATGGTGCAGAGGCTCAGCGCTGCCATCAGCGCCAGCGGGGAGAAGGTGCGGTGCACGGCCCCGTACGCGAAGCCACCGACCAGCGACGCGACCGCCCACATGGTGAGCACGGCGCCGGTCCAGCCGACCTCGCCGCTGGCCCGCAGTACGGCGACCACCGCGACGTCGGTGCCGCCGAGTACCAGGGTGGCCGCGCCGCTGACCGCGAGCACGGCCAGCATGCGGGGGGTGAGCCACTCCCGCCGGGGCGTGCGGGGCTGCGGCCCGGCCGGCTCACCGGCGCTGCGGGTGGGCGGGTTGAGCAGCCAGAACGCGATGCCCGAGGCGACCACGCCAGCACCGACCGCCCAGAGGGTGGTGCGCGCCGAGACGGTGGTGGCCAGCGCCACGGCGAGCGCGGGCCCGACCATGAACGACAGTTCGACGGACATCGAGTCCAGCGCGTACGCGGGGCGCCGCCGGTCCTCCGGGGCCAGCGCGGCGATGGACTGGCGGATCATCGAGAAGATCGGCAGGGCGAGCAGGCCGGCGAGGAAGGCGGCCGGTAGCAGCAGGGGCAGCGAGAGTGCCGGCGCGCCGGCCCAGAACACCGCCTCGGCGACGGTGGTCAGGGCGACCACCGGGCGCAGGCCGCGCCGGTCGACCAGGCGGCCGAGCAGCGGCGAGCCGAGCGCCGCCCCGACGGTCATCGCGGCGCCGACCAGGCCGGCCGCGCCGTAGCCGCGGCCCAGGTCGAGCACCACGAAGAAGGTGAGCGTCACCCCGGTCGCGGTGAGTGGGATGCGGGCCAGCACGGACACCAGCAGCAACGGCCGGAGCCCGGGCAGGGCCAGCGTCTGCCGGTAAGGCGTCAAGTTCACGATGGTCCGTACCTCCGGCGGTCATCCTCGACCGGTGGTACGACATCGGCAAGCGATTACCGGCTCAAGCGGCCCTGATCACAGGCTGCCGCGCAGGGTGACTCCGGCGCCGTCCATCGCCCGCAGCGCCACGTCGAGGGTGTCCGGTGCGACGGCGGCGGTGAGGTCGAGCAGCACCGTGGTGGCGAAGCCCTCCCGGGCGGCGTCCAGCGCGGTGGCCCGGACGCAGTGGTCGGTCGCGATCCCGACCAGGTCGACCCGGTCCACGTCGTGCCGCCGCAGCCAGTCGGCCAGGCACCCACCGTCGTCGGCGTGCCCCTCGAAGCCGGAGTACGCGGCGGCGTGCTCGCCCTTGTGGAAGATCGCCTCGACCCGGCCGGTCTCCAGGGCGGGGTGGAACTCGGAGCCGGCGGTGCCGACGACGCAGTGCCGGGGCCAGGATTCGACGTAGTCCGGCGGATCGCCGAAGTGCGGGCCCGGGTCGACGTGGTAGTCCTTGGTGGCGACCACGTGGTCCCAGCGGTCCGGCTCGGCGGCGAGCAGCCGGGAGACGCCGGCGGCGACCCCCGCGCCGCCGGCGACGGCGAGGGAGCCGCCCTCGCAGAAGTCGTTCTGCACGTCCACGATGATCAAGGCGTTTGCCATCGGAGCGCCCCTTCCTCAGCTTGCCGGAACGACGGTGACCGGCACCGCCGGGTCGCCGCCGGAGAGCTTGAGCCCTTCCCACGGGATGGAGATCAGACACTGTCGCAGGTGCTCGCGGGACTCGTCCAGCGAGGGCAGCGCGACCGGCTCGCCGTCGATGATGAAGGAGCGCTGGAGCAGGCGGTCGTTGGGCTGCCGGTCCGGCACGCCCTGCGGCACGATGACCTCCTCGGTGGCGGTGCCGGTGGGCTTGTGCCGGCGTACCGCGACCTTCCGGCCGCCGATGGTGGCCTTCTGCTCGGAGCGCTTGACCACCGGCCGTCCGTCCACCTCGACCAGCTTGTAGACCAGCCCGGCGGTGGGCGCGCCGGAGCCGGTGACCACGGCGGTGCCGGCGCCGTACATGTCCACCGGCTCGGCGGCGAGGGCGGCGATGGCGTACTCGTCGAGGTCGCCCGAGACGATGATCTTCGTCTCGGTGGCGCCGAGCGAGTCGAGAAGTTCCCGGGACTGCTGGGCGATCACCGCCAGGTCGCCGGAGTCGATCCGGACGGCCCGCAGCTCCGGCCCGGCCACCTCGATCGCGTTGTGGATGCCCTGGCTGATGTCGTACGTGTCGACCAGCAGCGTGGTGTCCTTGCCCAGCGTGGCGACCTGCGAGGCGAACGCCGCCTTCTCGTCGTCGTGCAGCAGGGTGAAGGCGTGCGCGGCGGTGCCGGCGGTGGGGATGCCGAAGCGCTGGCCGGCGGCGAGGTTCGAGGTGAACCGGAACCCGGCCAGGTACGCTGCCCGCGCCGCGGCCACCGCCGCCTCCTCGTGGGCCCGCCGGGCGCCCATCTCGATCAGGGTGCGGCCACGGGCCGCGGTGACCATCCGGGCGGCGGCGGCGGCGACCGCGCTGTCGTGGTTGAGCACCGACAGCACCAGCGTCTCCAGCACCACGCACTCGGCGAAACCGCCGGAGACGGTGAGGATCGGCGAGCCGGGGAAGAAGAGCTCACCCTCGGCGTATCCGTCGACGTCGCCGGTGAAACGGTAGCCGGCCAGCCACTCGGCGGCCCGGTCGTCCACCACCCCGGTGCGGCGCAGGAAGTCCACCTCGTCGGCGTCGAAGCGGAAGTCGCGGATCAGCTCGACCAGCCGGCCCGTCCCGGCGACCACCCCGTAGCGGCGCCCGGCGGGCAGCCGCCGGGTGAACACCTCGAAGGCGCAGCGCCGTTCGGCGGTGCCGTCTCGCAGGGCCGCGCCGACCATGGTCAGCTCGTAGTGGTCGGTCAGCAGCGCGGGGCGAAGGGTGTTCACCTCCCCAGCCTAGAGTTCACGCCGGTTCCGCGCCGTCGTGGCCCGTGAGCGATCGCAGCGCAGCGGGCAGCTCCGCCCGCCCGGTGATGCCGAGCTTGCTGTAGACCCGCTGGAGGTGGTTCTCCACGGTGCGGGTGGACAGGAACAGCCGTTCGGCGATGGCCCGGCTGGTCACCCCCGCGGCGGCCAGCCCGGCGATCTGCCGTTCCCGGTCGGACAGCGCCGGCCGCAACGCCTCCAGCGCCGGCGTGTGGATCTGGTCGCAGCCGCCGAGCAGGCCGGCGAGTCGCTGGTGGGCGGCGCCGGCCGAGGCGGCGCGTTCCCGGCGCAGTTCGCGCAGCGCGGTCGCGGCCGCCTCGGCGGCCCAGACCGCCAGGTCGAGCGCGGCGAAGCCGTCGGCCACCGCCAGCAGTTCGGCGTCGTCACCGGCGACGGCGGCCCGGGCGTAGCGGGCGAGCAGGGGCGGCAGCACCCCGTCGACCCGCTCGGAGAGCTCGGTCAGCCGCTGCGCGACGGTGCGCCGCCCGCCGTCGGTGCAGGTCGGGCCGACCGGCGCCGCCGCCTGCCCGAACCGGACCAGGTCGTGCAGGACCAGCACCTCGTGCGCGGCGAAGCCGTCGGCGCGGAGCCGGTCGGCCAGGTTGCACAGGTGCTCGGCGGCGCCCGGCAGGTCGCCGCCGGCGGCCAGCACCGCGCCGCGGGCCTGCTCCAGCCAGGGGTAGAGCACCACCATGCCGGGGGCGTGGGTCCGGTCGGCCTCGGCCATCGCCTCCGCGGCGTGTCCGGCCTCGCCGCGCAACGCCGCAGCCTGGGCCCGTTCGGCCTGCGCCAGCCCGGCGTAGACCCGGCTGGTGGCCAGCACCGCGCAGGCGCCGAGGCTGACCTTCAGCGCCTCGCCGCTGCGGCCGCGCAGCCGGGCCGCGTGCGCCTGCAGGATCGCCAGGTAGCCGGTGCCGAGCCGGAAGTCGCCGGCGCCGGCCAGGTCGGCGAACTCGTCGGCGGCGATCGCGTCGATGCCGGCCAGGTCGCCGGCGAGGGCCAGCCGGGTGCCCCGGGCCAGTTCCATCGCCAGCTGGAGGTAGGGCATGTCGTTGCGCCAGTGCGGCGCCTCCGCCGCCACCCGGGCGATCGCCGTCGCGCTGCGCCGGAACTGCCCCCGCGCCGCGTCCAGGTGGGCGATGGTGCAGCGGGCCAGCTCCCGGGCCGACACGCTGGCGGCCGGGCGGTCCAGCACCGACCGGGCGAGCCGGAGCGCCGCCGTGGAGTCCATTCCGTGCAGCCGCATGATCGCTTCGAAGGCGCGGACCCGCGCCTGGTCGCCCGGGTCGGTCAGCCCCGCGCCCGCCTCGGCGATCTCCGCCACGGTGGACTCCCGGCTGAACCCCCAGTAGCTCACCATGCCGCGCACGGTCAGCCAGCGGCTGCGCCGCCGGTCGCAGTCGATCTCGCCGGCCACCGCGTCGAGCACCCGGATCGCCTCGTCGGGACGGTCGGCGAACATCAGGATGGTGGCGAGCAGTTCCGTGGCGTCGAAGCCGCCGCCGGCGTCGAGCGCCGCGCGGGCCAGCCGGGTCGCCAGGGGTACGTCGTACCGGGCGAACGCCTGGGCGGCCGCGCCGAGCAGCAGCGTGGCGTCCTGGGCGGTGCCCGAGTCCAGCCGCCACACCGCGACCCGGAGCAGGTCGCCCCGTCGCCGCGCGCCGACCAGCTCCAGCAGTTCCGCCAGGCGTGCCTGCAACCGCCGGGTCCGGCTGACCGGGCAGCGGCGCCGCATCATCTCGCCGTAGAGCGGGTGGGCCAGCCGGACGTCGAGCCGCCGGTCGTCGCGGGCCATGGTGATCAGGCCGCGCTCCTCGGCCAGCTCCACGTCGGCCGGGTCGGCGGCCTGGTTCAACAGGGTCAGGCCGAGGGGCTCGCCGAAGGCGACCAGCTCCACCACGGCCCGGACGCCCGGCTCCAGCCGCTCGATCCGGGTGTCGATGAGGTCGGTGAGGCTGGGGGCCAGCTCCAGCCGGCCGGTCCAGCGCCAGACTCCGTACTGGCGGTCCAGCTCGCCGCCGCCGGAGGCGGCCAGCACCAGCTCGCGCAGGAGCAGCGGGTTGCCGGCGGAGAGCCGGAACAGCCGGTCGGCCGAGCCGGCGTCGACGGGACCGTCCAGGATGGCCGCGAGCAGGTCGGCCGTCTCGGCCGGGCCGAGCGGGGCGAGCTCGAAGTGCTCGACCAGGTCGTCGGTCCAGAGCGCCCGGATCGGCAGCGGCACCTGCTCGCCGTTGCGCAGCGTCCCCAGGATGGTGGTGTTCTCCTGGCGGGCGAGCAGGTGGACCAGCGCGGCCGACGGCGGATCGAGCAGGTGGGCGTCGTCGATGGCGAGCACGATCCGCCGGCCGGCGGCCTGTTCCTGCAGCAACTCGACGCCCCAGCGCAGCACGCCGGCGGAGGAGAGGCCCTGCGGCTGCTCGGCGGGGAGCACCTGGGCCAGCCCGCCGAACGGTAGGGCGGCGGTGGCGGTGCTGGCCGCCACGTACCAGATCGCATAGGAGTCGGCGGGCAGCGCGCCCACCACCTCGCGCAGCAGTCGGCTCTTGCCGATGCCGGCCCGGCCGCTGACGAAGAGCCCGCGCCCCTCGGCTCCTTCCACCGCCGAATGCAGACGGTCAAGTTCGTCTGTTCGGCCGACGAAGCTCCACCGACTCATCGGAGCAGCATATCGACGTGAATCCGTCCGCGTGTGCACCGTCACGCTACGAAGTTGAGTAATCTCGTCGTCACCGGTAAGTATCCGCGGTGTTTCATGAGGGTCGGTGTCGGCCCATACCCTTCCGGAAGCCGGGTGCCACCGCCCCGGACGTCCATGCGGGCGGCTCACCGCCGTACGCCCGCCACGGGAGGCCACCGATGAGACCCGGTCCACTCCCCGGGGTCGACGTGCCTGACGACGTGTCCGACAGCCCTGGCGGCGCGGCCGAGCTGGCCCGCTGCGGTCCGCTGCCCACCCGCCTCGGGGTCACCGAGCCCGGCCCCGACGAGCCGCTCACCGTGGTCGCCGCCGGCCCCGCCGCCGCGGCCCGCCGCGAGGTGCTCGCCGCCCTGCTGGGCGTCGCCCCCGGCATGCTCGACGTGCCGGCGGGCAGCTGCCTGCTGGTCCGGCACGCCCGGGTCGCCACCCGTGCGATGTACGTGCCGGGCTACCGGCAGCCCCTCTCCTACGGCGCCGACCAGGAGGCCGCCGGTCCGGCGCTGGCCCGCCCGCCGCGCCGGGTCGAGCTGAGCCTGCCCGAGCCGCTGCTGCGCCACTTCATGGTGCTCGACACGCCGGACGCCGACACCCTCGGGGTGGCCGGCGGCCGGGTGCTCCTCGACGCGGTGGGCCGCGGTGGTGCGCTGCTCTACGTCATCGGCGCCGACCAGGCCTTCACCGCCGTCGAGCTGCACCTGCTGGCCGAGGTGGCGCGGGCCCGGGTCGAGGTCTTCTTCGTGGTCACCCCAGGCGCAGGTGGCTGGGCGCCGGCCGAGGGGGCGTCCGGGACGGACGACACGGAGGCGCCCGTCCCGTCGCCCCGCGACGCGTCGTCCGAGGTCGGGGCCCTGCTGGACCCGGCGGAGCTCAGCGTCGAGGCGCACCGGGCGGCCCTGCTCGCCGCCGTGCCGACCCTCGCCGGCGCCCGCTGGCTTCCGGTCCACCGCGCGGAGCATCCCGGCCTGCGCCGGGCCCTGGTCGGCTGGGCCGCCGACGAGGTGCTGCGCCGGGGCAGCCGGCAACCACCCGTGCTGCCCGGCGCCCACGCCCGGGTGGCCGTCGTGCCCGACGCGGACGCGGGGGACTGGTCGGAGCGGCTGGAGCGGCAGACCCGCACCTGCGCCCGCAGCATCCGCCAGCACCTCGCGCTGGAGCTGGCCAACGTCCACCTGCGGGCGGTCCAGGAGATCGTCTTCGGGGTGGGCTGCGCGGGCCTGCCGCAACTGCTCGACCGGGAGATGGAGGCGCTTTCCCTGCTCGCCACCGCCCAGTGCGACCAGGCCGTCCGCGCGGTCATCGACGGCGCCGCCGCGAGCGTCCTCGGCGCGCCGCTGGCCGAGGGGGTCCGGCAGCGGATCGCCGCGGCCGTCCGGTGGGGCCTGGCCGACCAGCCGCAGGGCCGGGACCTGGACCGGGTGTTCCTGGTCACCAGCACCGCCGGCGTCGGCGAGCTGGCTGGCGCGGGTGCGATCGACGCTCTGGCCGGCCATCCCGGGGCGGACCGCGCCGAGGTGCTGCCGCCGGTCGCGGTGGCGCTCTCCGGTGGGTGCTGGCAGCACTGGCGCACCCCGGGCAACAACGACCCGGATGCCGCCCGGTCCTGGGCCCAGCGTGCCCTGCGTGAGGTCGAGCTGGAGTTGTCCCGCGAGGTGTCCCGGCGCTTCGAGGCGGTCCGTCTCTCCCTCGGCGCGGTGCTCTCCGATGCCGTCGACCACGGCATCCTGCTCGCCTGAGCGCGGCGGCGTCGCGTCGTCGCCCCGCCCGGTCCTCGCCGCCCGCGAGGGTGATCCCGGCCGCCCCGGCGTTCCGGTTCATCGGTTCGCCGAATCCGGTGGCACGATGGGGGGCATGGCCGCTCCACAGGTTGCACCGGTCGAGACGCCGGACACCGACGAGGTGCCGGTCTCGGACCGGCCTTGGGTGACGATCGTCTGGGACGACCCGGTCAACCTCATGACGTACGTGACCTGGGTCCTCCAGAAGCTCTTCGGATACAGCCGGGAGAAGGCCGAGAAGCTGATGCTGGACGTGCACCACAAGGGTCGGGCCGTGGTCTCCAGCGGCGCCCGGGAGCGGATGGAGCACGACGCGTCGCAGCTGCACGCGTACGGGCTGTGGGCGACGGTGGACCGCTCGTGAGCATGTTCCGCCGCCAGGGCGGCCGCTACGTCGCCACCTTCGCCGTCGATGAGGTGCGCGTCCTGCGCAAGGTCGCCTCCGAGGTGGTCGGGCTGCTCACCGACGGGTTCGACCACACCGACCCGGTGGTCGGGCGGCTCTTCCCCGACGCGTACCCGGACGACCCGGCCAACACCGCGGAGTTCCGCCGGTACACCGAGGGCGACCTCAAGACCGCCAAGATCGACCAGGCCGGCGCGATCCTGGCCGCGCTGCCGGACTCCGCCGGCGGCGAGGTGCGACTGGACGCCGAGGCCGCCGAGGCGTGGCTGCGGGCGCTCAACGACGCCCGCCTCGCCATGGGTGTCCGGCTGGAGATCAAGGACGGCACCGACCTGGGCGAGGAGCTCGACGACGCGGTCGCCGAGGACCCGACCTCCTCCCGGGTGTTCCAACTGTCGGTCTACGCCTATCTGGGATATCTGCAGGAGTCCCTGCTCAACGCCCTGATCGACTGAGTGTGACGGTCACCGCCTCGCAGTCGGCGGTGGGTGGGCGCTAGGCTGGGCCACGTGCTGAGCATCGACCGGTCGATCGTCGAGGCGATCGTCGCCCACGCGCGCCGGGACCACCCGGACGAGGCGTGCGGCGTGGTCGCCGGCCCTGCCGGCAGCGACACCCCCACCCGGCACATCCCGATGGACAACGCCGCGCGTTCGATGACGTTCTACGAGTTCGACTCGATGGAGCAGTTGCGGGTGTGGCGGGAGATGGACGACCGCGACGAGGAGCCGGTCGTCATCTACCACTCGCACACCGCGACGGAGGCGTACCCGTCCCGCACGGACATCGCCTTCGCCGGCGAGCCGGGGGCCCACTACCTGCTGGTCTCCACCCGCGAGTCCGACACCGAGGAGATCCGCTCCTTCCGGATCGTCGACGGTGTGGTGGCCGAGGAGCCGGTGCGGATCGTGGACGCCGCGGTGGACCCGCACGCGGTCCAGTCCTACATGTTCGGGCAGAGCCCGGCGACGGTCGACTACGAGTGTTCCGGCCGCTGACCTTCAGCGCCGTCCACTTCCGTCCGTCACCGAGGCACACCCGATCAAGGAGCACGACATCATGGCCATCGAAATTCGCATCCCCACCATCCTGCGCAGCTACACCGGCGGCGCGAAGGTCGTCGAGGGCGCCGGGGACACCCTGGGCGACCTGCTCACCGACCTGGACTCCCGGCACGCCGGCCTGAAGGCCCGGCTGGTCACCGACGCCAACGCGCTGCACCGCTTCGTCAACGTCTACGTCAACGACGAGGACGTCCGCTTCCTCGGCGCGCTGGACGCCAAGCTCAACGACGGCGACAGCGTGACCATCCTGCCGGCCGTCGCCGGTGGCGCGTTCGGCTTCGCGGCGGCTGCGGCCATCGCGTCGCACGGCGCCAGCCGCCGCGCGGCCGTCGTCGCCCGCTGACGGCGGTCGTCATGGCGCGGTACGACAGCCTGCTCGACGCCTGCGGCGGCACCCCCCTGGTGGGGCTGCCCCGGCTCTCGCCGGCGGTGCCCAAGGGGGCACCGCCGGTGCGGCTCTGGGCGAAGCTGGAGGACCGGAACCCGACCGGCAGCATCAAGGACCGGGCGGCCCTGTTCATGGTCCGCGCGGCCGAGGAGGCCGGCCGGCTCCGGCCGGGCGACACCATCCTCGAACCGACCAGCGGCAACACCGGCATCTCGCTGGCCATGGTGGCCAAGCTCCGCGGCTACCGGCTGGTCTGCGTGATGCCCGAGAACGTCTCCACCGAGCGGGTCCAGCTGCTCCGGATGTACGGCGCGGAGATCATCTTCTCGCCGGCCGCCGGCGGCTCGAACCAGGCAGTCGCCACCGCCAAGCAGATCTCGGCGGAGCACCCCGACTGGGTGATGCTCTACCAGTACGGCAACGAGGCCAACGCCCGGGCGCACTACGAGACGACCGGGCCGGAGCTGCTGCACGACCTGCCCACGATCACCCACTTCGTGGCGGGCCTGGGCACCACCGGCACCCTGATGGGCACCGGCCGCTACCTGCGGGAGAAGGTCGACGGCATCCAGGTGGTCGCGGCCGAGCCGCGCTACGGCGAGCTGGTCTACGGCCTGCGCAACATCGACGAGGGGTACGTCCCGGAGCTCTACGACGCCACCGTGCTGTCCCGGCGCTTCTCCGTGGGCACCCGGGACGCGGTGCTGCGCACCCGGCAGTTGGTGGAGGTCGAGGGCATCTTCGCCGGCTTCTCCACCGGGGCGATCCTGCACGCCGCCCTCGCGGTCGCGCACGAGGCGGTGCGGGACGGCCGCCGCGCCGACGTCGCCTTCGTGGTCTGTGACGGCGGCTGGAAGTATCTCTCCACCGGCGCCCACGGCGGCACGCTCGCCGACGCCGAGGACGCCCTCGAAGGCCAGCTCTGGGCGTGACGCCCGGCCCCGGGCCGGCCGGTCCGCGCCGGCCGGCCCCGCGGGTGTCACGTTGATGACAACTTCCATTAGATGATTCTTGCCCCGCCGTCGCTGCGCGTAGGCTGCGCAGCGTGGCGTACGCGTCGGTAGAGATCATCGGCGAGGCTGACACCGGCGTGTCGACTACGTTCAGTTATGGCAGGGCGACCGGATGAGACTCACCGTTCTCGGCTGCGCGGGTAGCTTTCCCGGCCCCGAGTCCCCCTGCTCCGCCTATCTCATCGAGGCGGACGGCTTCCGCCTCCTGGTCGACTTCGGCACCGGGTCGCTGTCCACCCTCCAGCGCTACGCGGGGCTGCACGCCCCGGACGCCATCCTCCTGACCCACCTGCACTGCGACCACATCCTCGACGCCGCCTCGTACGTGGTGGTCCGCCGGTACGCCCCCGACGGGCCGTACCCGTCCCTGCCGGTGTACGCCCCGTCCGGCGCGCCGGACCGGCTGGCCGCGGTCTACGACCAGGAGGACAGCACGGTCGAGGACGTGTACCAGTTCTACGGCCTGCAACCCGGCACCTTCCCGATCGGCCCGTTCATTGTCACCGTCGACCGGATGAACCACCCGGTCGAGACGTACGGGGTGCGCCTGGAGCACGGCGGGCGGGTGCTCTGCTACTCCTCGGACACCGCGCCCTGCGAGGCGCTGTTGCGGCTGGCCCAGGACGCCGACGTCTTCCTCTGCGAGGCGAGCTACCTCGACGGCATGGAGAACCCGCCGGACCTGCACCTCACCGGCCGGGAGGCCGGCGAGGCGGCGACCAAGGCGGGGGTCGGCCGGCTGCTGCTCACCCACCTCGTGGTCGCCTGGGGCAGCGAGTCGCGCACGGTCGAGGCCGCCGCCAGCACGTACGCGGGGCCGCTGGAAGTGGTCCGGGCCGGCGCCGCGTACGACGTCTGAGCGGGCGGGACGGCATCCCGCCGGGCCTCTGCGCGGGGCGGCGGCCACGGCGTCGGCGCATCTATGATCACCGCCGTGACGGACCCCTCCCTCGGCGTGCCCGGGCCCGGCGCGCCCGGTCCCGGCCAGCCGCCTGCCGCCGGCCCGGCATGGCCACCGACCACCCCCGGCCAGCCCGCCGCCCACCCGCCAACCGGTCCCCGTCCGCCGGGGATGCCGGCGGGCCACCCGGCCGGTGCCCCACCGCAGGGACCCGTGCCGCCGCCGGCCGGCTGGCCGGCGGCGGCGCCCGGCGCGGTCCCGCCCGGGCCCGTGCCGCCGCCGAACGCGCCGCGGCGCAGGTCCAGGGTGTGGTGGATCGTGCTGCCCCTCGTGCTCCTGCTCGCCCTCTGCTGCTGCGGCGGAGCGGGCTGGTTCGCCTACGACGAGTGGGGGGAGGACTGGTACGACATGCGGCAGCGCCGGGAACTCCAGGAGAGCCTCGGCGTGCCGGAGGGATTCCAGTTGTCCGCCGTCCACGAGCAGGGCGGCAGCATCGACACCCTGACGGCGTCGTACCAGGTCAGTTGCGACCAGCGGGAGAACTGCCAGAGCGACGGGACGATGCACATGTACCGGTGGATGCTCACCGCCGGGGTGCAGAACATCACGATCGACGTGGTCCGGAAGTGCCTGCGCGACCGCGGCCGCCCCGACGGGCCGGGATGCCGGTGGGACGGCGCCCGCGACGGCTGGATGGTGACGGCCTCCACGGCCGGCTGGACGCGGGACGCCGCCGGTGCCCACGGCCTGACGCTGGAGTTGACCATCGGCGGACGGGCCTGACCACTCTGGGCGTCGGCCGGGTGGGCGGCAACCTGCCGTGGTCGACTCCGTCGTGGTGGCCCACCAGGGTCGGGTCGGACCGGGCGTCGGCACGGCGGCTGCCCGCCCTCGGTGGACCGGGGGCCTCGAAGACGGCGTCGTCCCTTTAGGATCTCGCCCGTGAGCGACTCCCCGTCCGATGCGGCCGGCTGGCAGCCCCAGCCGCCAACCCCGCCGGCGGGTCCGCCCGGCCCACCGTTCCCGTCCGGCCCCGCCGGGCCCTGGCCGGGCCACCCGGCCCCGGCGCAGCACCAGCCGCCGGCGGCAGCCGGACCATATCCGCCGGCACCCCCGGCGGGCGCGTACCCGCACCCGCCGGCGCCGCAGCCGGTCGCCGCGCCGTACCCGCCGTCGTCGGCGGCCGGTCCGGTTCCCGGGCCCGCGCCGTTCGCCGCCGGGCCGTACCCGGCGGCCGGCCAGCCGGTCGGGTACCCGGCGTCGGCCACCCTCCCGCCGGCCGGGCCCACCCCGGCGCCGCCGCGCCGGTCCACCGGGCTCCGGGTGTTCTTCGTCGTGCTCGCCGGGCTGCTCGCGCTCGGGCTCTGCGTCGGCGGCGGCATCGCCGGATACCTGGGCTGGTTCGTGCCCGGGCAGGACATGGCCAAGCGCAAGACGATCCTCACGGACCGGGGGCGGCCCGCCGGCTTCACCTCCGACGGGCTCGTCGAGGGCGACGACGCGTCCCAGCAGGTGTACCGGTTCACCTGCCCAGCGGGCCGGTGCCCGGTGGACCTCGGTGAACGGGTGCACGACTGGCTCACCGCGGCCGGCGCGCGGGACGCGAAGATCGAGGACGTGACGCGCTGCGTGGAGCACGGCTTCCAGTACGGCGGTCCCACGTGCACCTGGACGTGGCGGGTGAACGGTTGCCGGGCGTCCGCCACCACGACCGGGCTGGACCGGGTGCCGCGCGGCTGGGACCGGCCGCTCGTCCTCAACGTCCGCGTCGAGGAGTGCGACTGAGCAGGGACGGGGCCGGGCGGTGGCCGGTCGGGACGGGACGCGCCCGCTCCAGCCGACCCTGCGCCCGGGCCGGCGCCGGCCACGGCGTCTGACCAGGCACGTCCACCCGAGAGTGATCCACCGACGCGGATTCGTGCGGAACTGTTCGCCGCCGCGTCAGCGGCCCGTCGGTTGACGCACCGTTGACCCCTGCACGGTGGGGCCATGCGGATCGCCATCGTGACCGAGTCGTTCCCGCCGGACGTCAACGGTGTCGCGCACTCGGTCGTCCGGGCGGCGGAACACCTCGTGGCCCGGGGCCATCAGCCGCTGGTCATCGCCCCCGCCCCACCCGGTGCCCGGCGCGGCCCCGGCGACCGGCACGCGTACCAGGTGGTGCGGATCCCGAGCGTGCCGCTGCCGCGCTACCAGGGCTTCCGGCTCGGTGTGCCGGGCGCCCGGCTGAGCGAGGCGCTGCTCGCCCACACGCCCGACGTGGTGCACCTGGCCAGCCCGTTCGTGCTCGGCGCGCGCGCCGCGACGCTGGCCCAGCGGCACGGGCTGCCCACCGTCGCGGTGTACCAGACCGACGTGGCGTCGTACGCCCGCGCGTACCGGGTGGGCTGGGGTGAGGCGGCCGCCTGGCGTCGACTGCGGGAGATCCACAACTCGGCGCACCGCACCCTGGCCCCGTCCACCCGTGCCGCCGCCGACCTGATCGCCCACGGCGTACGGCGGATCTGGCTCTGGCGCCGGGGGGTCGACGCCGTTCGGTTCACCCCCGACAAACGCTGTGCCGCCCTGCGCCGGGCGCTGGCGCCCGACGGCGAGGTCCTGGTCGGCTACGTGGGGCGCCTCGCGCCGGAGAAGCGGGTGGACCTGCTGGAAACGACCTCGCGGCTGCCCGGAGTGCGGGTCGTGGTGGCCGGTGACGGCCCGGCCCGGCAGCAACTGGAACGCGCGCTGCCCCGGGTGCGCTTCCTCGGCGTACAGCACGGCGACGACCTGGCCCGCCTCTACGCCAGCCTGGACGTGTTCGTCCACACCGGACCGCACGAGACGTTCGGGCAGACCGTGCAGGAGGCGTCGGCCAGCGGCGTGCCGGTGGTCGCGCCGGCCAGCGGGGGCCCCGTCGACCTGGTCGAGCCCGGGGTCACCGGGCTGCTGGTGCCGCCCGCCGACCCGGCCGCCCTGGCCGACGCGGTGGCCGGGCTGGTCGCCGACGCGAGCCGGCGGACGGCGTACGGGGCCGCGGGGCGGGCCGCGGTCAGCCGGCACAGCTGGGGACTCGTGGGCGACGAGCTGATCGGGCACTACCGGGCCGTCCTGGCCGGCGTACCCGCCGCCGGGCGGCCCGCCGCGTGATGGCCGGGCGGGGGTTGCGGATCGTACGGCTGGCGAATTTCGTCTCCGGTCGGTCCGGCGGGCTGCGTACCGCGCTGCGCCACCTCGGCGAGGGCTACCGGGACGCCGGGCACGAGCCGGTGCTGGTGATTCCCGGCGACCGGGCGGGCGTGACCCGGCACCCCTGGGGACCGATGATCACCCTGCCCGGGCCGGCGCTGCCCGGCAGCGGCGGTTACCGGGTGCTGACCGACCGGGCGGCGGTGCGGCGGCTGCTCACCCGGCTGGCGCCGGACCGCCTGGAGGTGTCCGACCGGAGCACCCTGCGCTGGACCGGCACCTGGGCGCGGGCCCACGGGGTGCCGTCGGTGCTGGTGTCCCACGAGTGCCTGACCGGCCTGCTCGGCCAGTGGGGGATGACCGGGTCGGCCGCCCGGCGCGTCGCGGACCGGCTCAACCGACGGACCGTCGCGGCGTACGACCGGGTCGTGTGCACCACCCGGTGGGCGGCGGAGGAGTTCGCGCGGATCGACGCGCCCACCGTCGACCTGGTGCCGCTCGGTGTGGACCTCACCACGTTCCGCCCGGAGCGGGCCGACCGGGCCCTGCGCGAGCGGTACGCCGACGACACCGAGGTGCTGCTGGTGCACTGCGCCCGGCTCTCCACCGAGAAGCGGCCGGGGCTGGCGATCGACGCGCTCGCCGCGCTGCGCCGGGCCGGTGTGCCCGCGGTGCTGGTGATGGCCGGCGACGGACCGCTGCGCGGCACGCTGGCCCGGCGGGCGGCCCGGCTGCCGGTGCACTTCACCGGGTTCCTGCCCGACCGGTCGGCCGTCGCCGCGCTGCTCGCCACCGCCGACGTGGTGCTGGCGCCGGGCCCGGTGGAGACGTTCGGCCTGGCCGGTCTGGAGGCGCTGGCCTCCGGCACACCGGTGGTGGTGAACGCCGCCAGCGCGCTGCCCGAGGTGGTCGGCGGGGCCGGCGTCGCCGCGTACGGCACGCCCGCCGCGCTGGCCGACGCGGTGCTCCGGCTGCTCGACCGGCCGGCGGCCGCCCGGCGGGCCGCCGCCCGCGCCCGGGCTGAGGAGTTCGGCTGGCCCGCCGCGGTCGCCGGTTTCCTGCGGGCGCACGGCGCGGACGTGCCCGTGCCGTCCCCGGCCGCGGCGTCGGGCACCACCGCTGAGGGCACCCCGGGGCGGTTGGATCATCCGACCGCATAGGGTGCAGGCATGGCGCGACCTGACGGGCGGCTGCCCGACCAACTCCGACCGGTGACCCTGACCCGCGGCTGGAGCACCCATCCGGAGGGCTCCGTGCTCGTCGAGTTCGGCGGCACGCGGGTGCTCTGCACCGCCAGCGTCACCGAGGGGGTGCCCCGCTGGCGCAAGGGTTCCGGGCTGGGCTGGGTGACCGCCGAGTACGCGATGCTGCCCCGGGCCACCAACACCCGCTCGGACCGGGAGAGCGTCAAGGGGCGCGTCGGTGGTCGTACCCACGAGATCTCCCGGCTGATCGGCCGGAGCCTGCGGGCGTCGATCGACCTCAAGGCGCTGGGCGAGAACTCGATCGTGCTCGACTGCGACGTGCTCCAGGCCGACGGCGGCACCCGGACGGCGGCGATCACCGGCGCGTACGTGGCGCTGCACGACGCGGTGACCTGGCTGGCCGGGCGCAAGGCGCTGGCCGGCAGGCCGGAGAAGGTGATGCACCGGTCGGTGGCGGCGGTCAGCGTCGGCATCATCGCCGGCGAGCCCCGGCTCGACCTCAACTACCTCGAGGATGTGGCCGCCGAGGTGGACATGAACGTGGTCTGCACCGGCGAGGGCGAGTTCGTCGAGGTGCAGGGGACCGGCGAGGACGGCGTCTTCTCCCGGGAGCAGCTCGACGCGCTGCTCGACCTGGGACTGTTGGGCTGCGTGGAACTGGTCGAGGCGCAGCGGAAGGCACTGGCATCGTGAGCGCGAGGAGTGAGCTCGCGAGCCCCGCAGTCGCGAACGAAGGTGACTCAGCATGAACAAGGTCCTGCTCGCCACCCGCAACCGCAAGAAGCTGATCGAGCTCCAGCGGATCCTCGACGGCGCGCTCGGCGCGCACCGGATCGCCCTGATCGGCTTGGACGACGTCGAGGAGTACCCGGAGCTGCCGGAGACCGGCCTGACCTTCGGCGAGAACGCGCTGATCAAGGCCCGGGAGGGCTGCCGGCGGACGGGCCTGCCCACCGTCGCCGACGACTCCGGCCTGGCGGTCGACGCCCTCAACGGCATGCCGGGGGTGTTCAGCGCCCGCTGGGCCGGCCGGCACGGCGACGACCGGGCCAACCTCCAGTTGGTGCTGGACCAGGTCGCCGACGTGCCCGACGAGCACCTCGCCGCCTCCTTCGTCTGCGCCGTCGCCCTGGTGCTGCCGGGCGGCAAGGAGCACCTGGTCGACGGCCGCCAGGCCGGCCGGTTGCTGCGCGCCCCGCGCGGCGACGGCGGTTTCGGGTACGACCCGATCTTCCTCGGCGACGGCCAGGACCGGACCAACGCCGAGCTGACGCCGGAGGAGAAGGACGCGGTCAGCCACCGCGGCAAGGCCCTGCGCGAGCTGGCCAAGCTGGTCGCCAAGGTGCTGCCGCCGCCCGTCGGCTGACCGCCGGCCCGCCGCGGCGTCGGCGTGCCACCCCACCCCGGGCCCGCCGTGGCGTCGGCGTGCCACCCCGGGCCCGCCGTGGCGGCGGGCGCCCGGTGGTGTGCTAGGTCGTCACCTTCGCCAGCAGGGCGGCCAGCGCCGGGTTCTGGTGGTCGGCCCGCCACACGCAGTGCAGTTTCACCGTGCCCTCCTCGATGTCCCCGACGTCGAGGAACGCGAGGTTCTCCAGGCGCAGCGCCGACGCCGACCGGGGTACCAGGGCCACGCCGAGATCGGCGTTGACCACGGACAGCAGGGTGTGCACCTGGCTGATGTGCTGGACGTACCGAGGGGCGACCCCCGCCTGGTGGAAGGCCGCGACCACCAGTTCGTAGAAGTACCACGCCTCCGACGGTGAGTAGGTCACCACGTCGTGCTCGGCGATGTCGGCCAGTTCCGGCGGCCGGCCGAGGCGGGTGAGGGGGTGGTTGCGGGGCGCCGCCAGCACCAGCGACTCGGTGTGCAGCAGGCGGGATGCCAGCAGGTCGGACCGGGGCACCTCGCGGACCAGCCCCACCTCGATCTCGTCGGCCAGGATCGCGTCGAGTTGCGCCCGGGTGACCATCTCGGTGAGCACCAGGTCGACCCCGGGCAGGTGCTCGGCCGCCGCGGCGATCCAGCGCCCCAGCACCGTCAGGGCGGACACCGCGGTGAAGCCGATCCGGATGGATCCGGCCGTCCCGTCGGCCACCCGTCGCGCGTTCAGTGGGGCGGCCGCGGCGAGCGTCAGCAGCCGCCGGGCCTCGTCGAGGAACACCCGTCCGGCGGGGGTGAGCGCGACGCCGGTGGAGGTGCGCTCGAACAGCACCAGGCCGATGCCGCGCTCCAGGCGCTGTATCTGGCGGCTGAGCGGGGGCTGCGTCATCCGCAGCCGCAGTGCCGCCCGGCCGACGTGGCCCTCCTCGGCGACGGCAACGAAACCCCGCAGTTGATCAAGCGTGAACACGGCAGCTCCAGGGGTGATGCCGGAAAGGTATCAGGCTATGCCCAACTCGTGTTGGACCGGTATAAGCGGAGGTGGTTAACCTCGCGCTCACCTACTCGAAACAGGAGTTGAGCGTAATGACGCGTTACACCCCCGAAGAGCTTCAGCGCGCGCTGGGGAGCGGGTTGCTGTCCTTCCCGGTCACCCACTTCACCGACGAGCTGCGGTTCGACGAGGCGGCGTACCGCGCCAACCTGGCCTGGCTCTCCTCGTACCCGACGGCGGGCCTGTTCGCCGCCGGCGGCACCGGCGAGTTCTTCTCCCTGACCCCCGAAGAGGTCGGCCGGGTGGTCCGCGCGGCGGTCGAGGGCAGCAGCGGAGCGATGCCGATCCTCGGCCCGGCGGGTTACGGCACGGCCCAGGCCGTCGAGATGGCCCGCGACGCCGAGCGGGCGGGCGCCGACGGGATCCTGCTGTTCCCGCCGTACCTGACCGAGGCGAGCCAGGACGGCCTCGCCGCCCACGTCCGGGCGGTCTGCGCGGCCACCTCGCTGGGCGTGATCGTCTACCACCGCGCCAACGGCGCGTTCGAGGTGCCGACCGTGGCGACGCTCGTCCGCGACTGCCCGAACCTGATCGGATTCAAGGACGGGGTCGGCGACATCGAGCTGATGACCCGCCTGTACGCGACGGTGGGCGACCGGCTGCTCTACATCGGCGGCCTGCCCACCGCGGAGACGTTCGCCCTGCCCTACCTCGAACTCGGGGTCACCACCTACTCCTCGGCGATCTTCAACTTCGCTCCGGAGTTCGCCCTGGACTTCTACACCGCCGTGCGGGCACAGGACCGCTCCGGCGTCTACACCCGGCTCAACGAGTTCGTGCTGCCTTACCTGGAGATCAGGAACCGTAGGTCCGGCTACGCGGTGTCGATCGTCAAGGCCGGCATGCGGGCCGTCGGCCGCCCGGCGGGCCCGGTCCGGCCGCCGCTCACCGACCTCACCGCTGACGAGCTGAGCACGCTCACCACCCTCATCGAGAAGGTGAGCTGACCCGTGACCACCACCGATGCCGTCCCCACCCCGGTCGACACCGCCCTGACCGGTGCCATGCTGATCGGCGGCAGCGCCGTGCACGGCGGCGCGGGCGAGGTACGCGCGGTGGACCCGCGCACCGGGAGCCAGCTCGAACCGTCGTACGGGCTCGGCGGCGCCGCCGAGGTGGACCGCGCCGCGGAACTCGCCTGGGCCGCGTTCGACGGCTACCGCCACACCGACCTGGAGACCCGGGCCGCCTTCCTGGAGACCATCGCCGCCAACATCGAATCCCTCGGCGACGCCCTGATCGACCGGGTGCAGGCGGAAACCGGCATCCCGGCGGCGCGTGTGCTGGGCGAACGCGCCCGCACCTGCAACCAGCTGCGCCTGTTCGCCTCGGTCGTCCGCGACGGCAGCTGGCTCGGCGTACGGATCGACCCGGCCCAGCCCGACCGCACCCCGCTGCCGCGGCCGGACATCCGCCAGCGCCGCATCCCGCTGGGCCCGGTGGCGGTCTTCGGGGCGAGCAACTTCCCGCTGGCGTTCTCGGTGGCCGGCGGCGACACCGCCTCGGCGTTGGCCGCCGGTGCCCCGGTCGTGGTCAAGGCGCACGACGCCCACCCCGGCACCTCCGAGCTGGTCGGACGGGCGATCCAGGCCGCGGTGCGCCAGCACGGCCTGCCCGAGGGCACCTTCTCGCTGCTGTTCGGCGACGGTCCCGGACTCGGCGCCGCGCTGGTCCGCCATCCCCGGATCAAGGCGGTGGGTTTCACCGGATCCCGCGCCGCCGGGTCGGCGCTCGTCGCGGCGGCCGCCGCGCGTCCCGAGCCGATCCCCGTCTACGCCGAGATGTCCAGCGTCAACCCGGTGATCGTGCTGCCCGGCGCCCTGGCCGAGAAGGGCGCCGAACTGGGTACCGCGCTGATCGCTTCGGTCACCACCGGCGTCGGCCAGCTGTGCACCAGTCCGGGGCTGGTCCTCCTGCCCGACGGTGACGGCCTCGACGAGTTCCTCACGGCGGCCGCCGACGCCGTCCGCACCTCCCCGGCGGCGCCCATGCTCACCGCGGGCATCTGCGCCGCCTTCACCGCGGGCGTGGACCGGCTCGCCGCGACCGAGGGCGTCACCGCCGTGGCCCGGGGCGCCGGGGACGCCGCGATCGCCTCGGCCGGCCGTGCCGGGATCTTCGTCACCGACGCCGCCACCTTCCTGGCCGACCCGGCACTGCACGAGGAGATCTTCGGTGCGGTGACGGTGGTGGTCCGGCTCACCGGCAGCGAGCAGCTGCGGGAGGTCGTCGAGCGGCTCGACGGTCAGCTGACCGCCTCCGTCCACGCCGCCCCCGGCGACCACGACGAGGCGCGGCGGCTGCTGCCCCTGCTCGAGCTCAAGGCCGGTCGGGTGCTGTTCAACGGCTGGCCGACCGGGGTCGAGGTGGGCCACGCCGTGGTGCACGGCGGCCCCTTCCCGGCCACCTCCGACTCCCGCACCACCTCGGTCGGCACCCTGGCGATCGACCGGTTCCTCCGGCCGGTCAGCTACCAGAACGTCCCCGCCGAGCTGCTGCCGGCCGACCTCGCCGACGACAACCCGCTGGACCTGTGGCGGCGCGTCGACGGACGACCGGGACGGCGGTGACCCGTGGCCCCCGCCGGACGAGCGACCACCAGGAGGTGCGAGCCATGACAACCAGCACCCTGCCATCGGGCAGCGGCTCACCGGTCGTGACCGAGATGCGGGTCGTGCCGGTCGCCGGTCACGACTCCATGCTGCTGAACCTCAGCGGCGCACACGGGCCGTTCTTCACCCGCAACATTGTGATCCTTACCGACACGACGGGCCGTCTCGGCGTCGGCGAGGTGCCCGGCGGCCCGGCCATCACGCAGACCCTGCGGGACGCCCGCGACCTCGTGGTCGGCCGCCCGATCGCACACCACCACGCCGTCCTGGACGCCGTCCGGCACCGCTTCGCCGACCGCGACGCCACCGGGCGCGGCGCGCAGACGTTCGATCTGCGTACCACCGTCCACGTGGTCACCGCGCTGGAGGCGGCGCTGCTGGACCTGCTCGGGCAGTACCTGGAGGTCCCGGTGGCCGCCCTGCTCGGCGACGGCCGGCAGCGCACCAGCGTGCCGACCCTGGGCTACCTGTTCTTCATCGGTGACCGCAACCGCACCGACCTGGCGTACCGGGACGAGCCGGAGGCTGCCGACGACTGGCTGCGGCTGCGGCACGAGGAGGCGCTGACCCCGGAGGCCGTCGTCGCCCTGGCGGAGGCGGCCCGGGCCCGCTACGGCTTCCGAGACTTCAAGCTCAAGGGCGGCGTCCTGCCCGGCCCGGTGGAGGTCGAGGCGGTCACGGCGCTGGCCGCCCGGTTCCCGGACGCCCGGATCACCCTCGACCCGAACGGCGGCTGGCTGCTGGACGAGGCCGTCCAGCTGTGCCGGGGCCTCCGCGACGTGCTCGCCTACGCCGAGGACCCGTGCGGCGCCGAGGGCGTCTTCTCGGCCCGCGAGGTGATGGCGGAGTTCCGGCGCGCCACCGGCCTGCGCACCGCCACCAACATGATCGCCACCGACTGGCGCGAACTGGGCCACGCGGTACGCGCCAACGCGGTCGACATTCCCCTGGCCGACCCCCACTTCTGGACCATGAACGGGTCGGTGCGGGTCGCCCAGCTCTGCGAGGCGTGGGGACTGACCTGGGGTTCCCACTCCAACAACCACTTCGACGTGTCGTTGGCCATGTTCACCCACGTCGCCGCCGCGGCGCCCGGGGACATCACCGCCATCGACACGCACTGGATCTGGCAGGACGGCCAGCGACTCACGAAGAACCCGCTGACCATCGCCGACGGCGCCATCGAGGTCCCCACCGCGCCGGGCCTCGGCGTCGAACTCGACCTCGACCGGGTCGAGGCGGCACACGAGCTGTACCTCAAGCACGGCCTCGGCGCCCGAGACGACGCGGCGGCCATGCAGTACCTCATCCCCGGCTGGACCTTCCACCCCAAGCGTCCGTGCCTCGCCCGGGGCTGACCCCCACCACCCCCTGAGAAGCTCACCGAGGAGCTGTCATGAAATCCCCCGCCCCGTCCCGCACCACCTCCCGCCGCCGGATCCTGGCCGGCCTCGCCGCGCTGGCCGTCCTTCCGGTCGCCGCCTGCAACGGAGTGCAGGGCGGCAAGGACGCCGCCGGCAGTGACTACCCGAGCCGCGCGGTGCAGTTCACCGTGCCCTTCTCGCCCGGTGGCAGCGGCGACCTGATCAGCCGGGCCGTCGCGAAGGCCGCCGAGAAGCCCCTCGGGCAGTCGGTCGTCGTCACCAACAAGCCCGGCGCCAACGGCGCGGTCGGCGGCAAGGAGGTGCTGGCCTCCACGCCGGACGGCTATAACATCGCGCTGCTGGTGAAGTCGCTGTTCGCGATCACCCCGCTGGCGGTGAAGGACCCGACCGCCATCCAGCCCGACAAGATGAAGATCATCACGACCCTGACGCAGGAGGACTACGTCCTCGTCGTGAACGCGGCCTCGCCGTACAAGACGCTGGATGACCTGCTCAAGGCGCCGTCCGTCAGGTACGCCACCACCGGGGTGGGCACCGGCGCCCAACTGTCCCAGGCGCTGCTGTTCAAGGCCGCCAACGTCAAGGCCACCGACGTGCCGTTCGACGGCGGCGCGCCGGCCACCACCGCGCTGCTCGGCAAGCAGGTGGAGGCGCTGTCCGGCTCCCTCGCCGAGACCATGCCGCAGATCAAGGCCGGCAAGCTCCGCCCGCTGGCCATCTTCTCCGAGAAGCGGAGCGCCTTCCTGCCCGACGTCCCGACCGCCCAGGAGAAGGGCTTCGACGTCGTGGTCGACCAGCGCCGGTTCATCGTCGCCCCGCCCGGCCTGCCGGACGCGGTCGCCACGAAGCTGACCGACGCCTTCGCGGAGGCCCGTAAGGACGCGGCGTACGACACGTTCCTCACGGACAACTACATGGAGCGCTGGGAGGTCTCCGACCAGGAGGCGCGCCAGCACCTGACCGACGCGGCGAAGGAATACGCGGACCTCACCAGCAAGTTCGGGCTCACCTTCGGATCCGGGAAATAGCGGTGAGTGGGACCGGAGCGCACGTGGCGGCCAACGGCGTACCGGCGCAGGCCAACGGCGTACCGCCGGAGGCCGATGGCGTACCGCCGGAGGTCGAGCGGCCCGCGACGGAGCCGCCCGGGGAGGAGCTTCCCCCGGGTGGCCCGGTCCTCGCCACCGTGGCGGGGGTCGTACCGGTCCTGACCGGGCTGGTCGCCTTCTGGCTCGCCCGTGGCCTGGGGCTCGGCACGCTGACCGACCCCGGGCCGGGCCTGTGGCCGACGATCGTCGCGGTGCTCCTCGTGGTCAGCGGAGCCGCGATCGTCGCCCGCGCCCGGCGGACGACGGACACCGAGGCCTTCACCCGGGGAACCGGTGTCGTCCTCGTCGGCGCGGCCAGCCTCGCCCTCTACGCGTTCCTGTTCGAACTCGTCGGCTTCGAGATCCCCACCGTGCTCGTGCTGGTGCTCTGGCTGAGGTTCTTCGGACGCGAGAGCTGGCGCACCACCGCCCTGGTGTCGCTGCTGACGACGGCCGCCCTGTACGCGCTGTTCATCACCGCGCTCGGGGTGCCGTTGCCCCACCTGATCGTCATCTGACCCACTCCGGCCGAGAGGAGATCCACCATGGACCTGACCCCAGTGCTGTCCGGGTTCGCGGTGGTGTTCGAACCGCAGAACCTGCTGTACTGCCTGCTCGGCGTGACGCTGGGCATGCTGGTGGGGGTGCTGCCCGGGCTGGGCCCGGCGGCCACCATCGCCATCCTGCTGCCGATCACGTACGGCATCGAACCCGCCGCGGCGGTCATCCTCCTCGCCGGCATCTTCTACGGCGCCCAGTACGGCGGGACGATCACCTCGGTCCTGCTCCGGCTGCCCGGCGAGGCCTCGACCGTGGTGTCGGCGCTCGACGGGTACCAGATGGCTCGGAAGGGCAGGGCCGGCTCGGCGCTGGGGATCGCCGCCATCGGCTCGTTCATCGGCGGTACCGCGTCGATCATCCTGCTGACCCTCATCGCACCCCTGGTCGCCGACTTCGCGCTGCAGTTCGGGCCGGCCGAGTACACGCTCCTGGCGCTCATCGGCATCTTCATGGTCGCCACCCTCAGCAGCGGCTCCCTGGTCAAGAGCGTGGCGGCGGCCGGCGTCGGGCTCCTGCTCGCCACGGTGGGCCTGGACCCGATGGTGGGCACGCCCCGCTTCACCTTCGGCAGCGACCAGCTCGCCGACGGCATCGACTTCGTCATCGTCGCCATGGGGCTGTTCGGGGTGGGGGAGATCCTCTACAACCTGGAACACCGGCTCCGGCCCCAACCCGCCGTGCTGTCGTTCGGGCGGGCCATCCCGACCCGGCTGGAGTGGCTGCAGTCCCGGCTGGCCGTCCTGCGGGGATCGGTCGTCGGTTTCGTCCTCGGGGTGCTCCCCGGCGGTGGCGCCACCATGTCCTCGCTCGTCGCCTACGCCGTCGAGAAGCGGGCGGCGAAGGACCCGTCCCGCTTCGGCAAGGGGGCGATCGAAGGGGTCGCCGGGCCGGAGAGCGCCAACAACGCGGCGGCGACCTCGTCGTTCATCCCGCTGCTCACCCTCGGCGTCCCGGCGAACGCGACGATGGCCGTGCTCTTCGGCGCGCTGCTGCTGCAGGGCATCCCGCCGGGACCGCAGCTCATCGTCGACCACCCCGACGTGTTCTGGGGAGTCGTCAACTCCATGTACGTCGGGAACATCTTCCTGCTGCTGCTGAGCATCCCACTGATCGGCGTGTTCGTCCGGCTGCTGCGGGTCCGGGCCGCGATCCTGGCACCGCTCACCGTCCTGATCACCATGGTCGGGGTGTACAGCATCCGCAACAACGTGTTCGACATGTTCCTCGTCGTCGCGCTCGGCCTGTTGGGCTACGGGATGAAGAAGCTCGGCTTCGAGCCCGGCCCGTTCGTGCTGGCGTTCGTGCTCGGCGAACTGCTCGAGTCGTCGTTCCGACGGTCCATGCGCCTCTTCGAGGGCGACTTCACCGGCTTCGTCCAGCGCCCCGTCTCGGCCTCTCTCGTCGCCCTGCTGGTGCTCACCGTGGTCGTCGTGCCGGCACTGCGGGCGATCCGCGGCCGGCAGGCGGCGCAGGTCGAGCACGACGTGGCGACTCCGTCCCCCGACGGCGGCCTCGCCGTCGCGTCCACCCGATCCGAGGAGTGATGGTGACCCTTCCCGCCAAGGCTGCCGCCCCGGCCCCCACCTCGTCCGGCGACCGCATCGCCTGGGTCGGGCTCCGCCTGGTGTACCTGCCGCTGCGGACGCCGATCAGCGACGCGAAGGTGCTGACCGGCCGGCAGAAGCCGCTGACCGAGGTGGCCTTCCTGTTCGCCGAGATCGTCACCACCGACGGCCACCACGGCCTGGGCTTCAGCTACTCGAAGCGGGCCGGCGGCCGAGGACTGTTCGCGCACGCCGCCGAGGTGGCGCCGGAGCTCGTCGGTGAGGACCCCAACGACATCGCCCGGCTGTGGAAGAAGCTGGTCTGGGCGGGCGCCTCGGTCGGCCGCAGCGGCCTGGCCACCCAGGCGATCGCCGCGCTCGACATTGCCCTGTGGGACCTCAAGGCCAAGCGGGCCGGCCTGCCCCTGGCCAAGCTGCTCGGTGCCCACCGCGACTCGGTGCCCTGCTACAACACCTCCGGCGGATTCCTCTCCAGCCCGCTGGAAAAGGTCCTGGAGAACGCCCGGGCGCTGGTGGCCGGCGGCATCGGCGGGATCAAGATCAAGGTGGGCCAGCCGGACACCACCGCCGACCTGAAGCGGGTGACCGCGGTCCGGGAGCTGCTCGGCGACCGGTTCCCCCTGATGATCGACGCCAACCAGCAGTGGGACCGGCCCACCGCGCAGCGGTTCGGCCGGGCGATGGAACCGCTCAACCTGGTGTGGATCGAGGAGCCGCTGGACGCGTACGACGTCGAGGGGCACGCCCGGCTGGCCGCCTCCCTGGACACCCCGATCGCCACCGGGGAGATGCTGACCAGCCCCGCCGAGCACTGGCGGCTGATCGAGGCCGACGCGGTGGACTTCATCCAGCCGGACGCGCCCCGGGTGGGCGGCATCACCCAGTTCCTGCGGATCACCACGCTGGCCGACCACAAGGGCCTGTCGATGGCGCCGCACTTCGCCATGGAGATCCACCTGCACCTGTCCGCCGCGTACCCCGGTGAGACGTGGGTGGAGCACTTCGACTGGCTGGAGCCGCTCTTCAACGAGCGGCTCGAACTCCGGGACGGCCGGATGGTCGTGCCCGACCGGCCCGGACTCGGGGTGACGCTCAGCGAACAGGTCGACGCCTGGACGGTGGCCCGGACGGAGACCGGCCCACGGCCCTGACCGGTCGGGCGCCGGCGGTGGAGGGAAGCCCACGTGCAGGATGTGCTCAACGGATTCGCCGTCATCGTGGCCGTGATCGCCGTCGGCTACCTCCTGGGCCGGGGCGGTGTGCTGGGTCCCGAGGCGGGGGCTGTCCTGTCCCGGGTGGCGTTCCTCGTGGCGACCCCGGCGCTGCTCTTCGGGACCGTGGCCCGGGCCGACCTCCACGCGGTCATCTCGGCCGTCCTCGTCGTCACGGTGGTGAGCGCCACCACCGTGGCGGCACTGTTCGTGGCGGTCGCCACGGTGCGGTGGCGCCGACCCGTCGCCGAGACGACGATCGGCGCCCTGGCCTCGTCGTACGTCAACGCCGCGAACATCGGCATTCCGATCGCGGTCTACGTCCTCGGCGACGCCTCCTACGTCGCGCCCGTGCTGATGTTCCAGCTCGTCGTGATGGCGCCGCTCGCGTTCGTCGTCCTCGAGTCCACGACGGGTCCGCGGCGGCGGTCACCGGTCGCGGCGGTCACCCAGCCGCTCACCAACCCGGTCACCATCGCCTGTGTCCTGGGCCTGGTGGTCGGTCTCACCGGCTGGGTGCCGCCGGAGCCGGTCATGCGGCCCGTCGAACTCGTCGCGGCGATGGCGGTCCCCGCCACGCTGCTCGCCTACGGCCATTCCCTGTACGGCGCGCCGACCCCCGGGTCCGGGGACACCGGACCGGAGGTACGGCTCGCGGTGCTGTTGAAGGCGGTGGCCCAACCGGTGGTCGCCTACCTCGTCGCCCGCTTCGCGCTGAGCCTGCCGCACGGCATCGTCCTGGCCTGCACGGTCACCGCCGCGCTGCCGACCGCGCAGAACGTCTTCGTCTACGCGGCCCACTACGGCCGGGGCACGGTCCTGGCGCGGGACTCGGTGCTGCTCTCGACCGTGGCGGCGCTGCCCGTGCTGGTCGGCGTGGCGGTGCTGGCGAGCTGAGCCGACGGTCGGACCAGCCGCGAGCCGGCTACGGCCCGCGGCGGCTCAGCCGAGCGGGCCGACCTCCCGCTCGATGGCGGCCCGCAGCTCCGGCCCGGCCAGCACCGTCCGGGCGGCCTCCATCACCGGGGCGAGGAAGACGTCCGGCCCGGGCTCGCCGGCGATCGGGCCCAGCGCCTCGACCGCGGCCCGCCCGGCCGGGGACGGGGTGAGCGGGGCGCGGAGCTGGAGTGCGCGTACGGCGGCCAGCAGCTCCACGGCGAGCAGGCTGGTCAGGTTGTCCAGCACCGTGCGCAGCTTCTTGGCCGCCGCCCAGCCCATCGAGACGTGGTCCTCCTGCATCCCGCTGGTGGGCAGCGAGTCCACCGAGGCGGGGGCGGCGAGCCGACGGTTCTCCGCGACGATCCCGGCGGCCGTGTACTGGGCGATCATCAGGCCGGAGTTGACCCCGGCGTCGGGGGAGAGGAACGCCGGCAGCTCCCGGTTGCGGGCCACGTCGAGCAGCCGGTCGACCCGGCGCTCGGCGATGGCGCCCACCTCCGCGGCGGCGATGGCCAGGTAGTCGGCGGCGAAACCGAGCGGCGCGCCGTGGAAGTTGCCGGTGGACTCGACCCGCCCGTCGGGCAGCACCACCGGGTTGTCGACCACCGACAGCAGTTCCCGCTCGGCCACCGTCACGACGAAGTCCAGCGTGTCCCGCGCGGCGCCGGCCACCTGCGGGGCGCAGCGCATCGAGTACGCGTCCTGCACCGCGTGCGCCAGGTCGTCGCGGTGCGAGTCCATCACCCGGGAGTCCTGCAGCAGCCGGTGGATGTTCGCCGCCGACGCGGCCTGGCCGGGGTGCGGCCGGATGGCGTGCAGCTCGGGCAGGAACGGCCGCTCCGAGCCGAGCATCGCCTCGATGGCCAGCGCGGCGGTCACGTCGGCCATGGTGAACAGGTGCCGGGCGTCGTGGATCGCCAGCAGCAGCATGCCCAGCATGCCGTCGGTGCCGTTGATCAGCGCCAGCCCCTCCTTGGCGGCCAGCGCGATCGGCTCCAGCCCCACCCGGCGCAGCGCCTCGGCGGCGTCCAGCCGCTCGCCGGCCGGGCCGAGCACCCAGCCCTCGCCGAGCAGCACCAGCGCGCAGTGGGCCAGCGGCGCCAGGTCGCCGGAGGCGCCGAGCGAGCCGTGTTCCGGCACCCACGGCGTGATCTCGTGGTTGAGCAGGTCCACCAGGGCCTCGGCGACCAGCGGGCGGACCCCGGAGTGGCCGAGCGCCAGCGAGCGGACCCGCAGCAGCATCATCGCCCGGACCACCTCGCGGGGCATGGGCGCGCCGACCCCGGCGGCGTGCGAGCGGATCAGCGCGTGTTGCAGCTCGGCCCGCCGCTCGGGCGCGACGAAGGTGTTCGCCAGCGCGCCGAAGCCGGTGGAGACGCCGTAGACGGGTCGGCCGGCGGCCTCGATCCCGTCCACGATGGACCGGCTGGCGGTCATCGCGTCCACGGTGGCCGGGTCGAGGACGACCTTGGCGGTGCCGCGGGCCACGGCGAGCACGTCGGCGGGGGTGATCCCGGTGGGCTGGATGCATACGGTCGTCATTGCGGCACTCCGTTGTGCAGAACGTGGCGGATCAGTGGCACCCCCGGCCGGTAGGCCAGGTGCAGGTGGGACGGGGCGTCCAGGACCACGAGGTCGGCCCGGGCGCCCGGGGTGAGCACCCCGACGTCGTCGCGGCGCAGCGCCCGCGCGCCGCCGGCGGTCGCCGCCCAGACGGCCTCCGCCGGGGTCATCCGCATCTCGCGTACGGCGAGCGCGACGCAGAACGGCATCGACGAGGTGTACGACGAGCCGGGGTTGCAGTCGGTGGCGAGCGCGACGGTCACGCCCGCGTCGAGCAGCCGGCGGGCGTCCGGGTACGGCGAGCGGGTGGAGAACTCCGCCCCCGGCAGCAGGGTGGCGACGGTCGGCGAGCCGGCCAGCGCGTCGACGTCGGCGGCGGTCAGGTGGGTGCAGTGGTCGACGCTGGCCGCGCCCAGCTCCACCCCGAGCCGCACCCCCGGCCCGGGGCCGAGCTGGTTGGCGTGCACCCGCACGCCCAGCCCGGCCGCCTGCCCGCAGGTGAGGATCGCCCGGGTGTGGTCGGCGTCGAAGGCGCCCCGCTCGCAGAAGACGTCCACCCAGCGCGCGTACGGGGTGGCGGCGGCGAGCATCGGCCCGCAGACCAGCCCCACGTAGTCGTCGGGGCGGCCGGCGTACTCGGCGGGGACGACGTGCGCGCCGAGAAAGGTGGTCTCCTCGCTGACCTCGGCGGCGATCCGCAGCGAGCGGGCCTCGTCGGCGACGGTGAGGCCGTACCCGCTCTTGATCTCCATGGTGGTGGTGCCCTGCCGTGTCGCCTCCCCGCGCAGCCGGCGCACGGTGGCCCGCAGCTCCTCGTCGGAGGCGGCCCGGGTCGCGCCGACCGTGGTGCGGATGCCGCCGCCGGTGTACGGCTGCCCGGCCATCCGGGCCGCGAACTCGGCGGCCCGGTCACCGGCGAAGACCAGGTGGGCGTGGCTGTCCACGAAGCCGGGCAGCACCGCGGCGCCGCCGGCGTCGAGCCGCCGGTCGGCCGCCGGGGCGTCCCGGGACGGGCCGATCCAGGCCACCCGGCCCTCCTCGACCAGCAGCGCAACGTTGCGGCGGATGCCGAGCGGGCCGTCCTCGCCCACGCCGGCGGAGTTGGTGACCAGCTCCCCGATGTCGTCGACCAGCAGGCTGCTCACGCCGCGCCTCCCGTCCCGGGCCGTTCCGGCTCACTCCTCGCGCGCACCGGTCACCTCCTTGACGGCGGCGTGCAGTTCGTGCGGCACGTCCACGGTCAGGTGCCGGCCGTCGCGCACCACCTGCCGCCCGTCGACCACCACCGCGCTGACGTCCGCGGCGGTCGCGGCGAAGAACGCGCCCACCGGCGGCACCCCGGCCGTACGGGCGGTGTCGAGCCGTACGGTGACCAGGTCGGCGCGGTCGCCGACGGCGAGCCGGCCGGCGTCGGCCCAGCCCAGCGCGGCGTGCCCGCCGGTGGTCGCGGCGGCCAGCAGGTCGACGGCGGTGAAGTGCCCCCGCCGCCGGGTGCGCAGCCGCTCGTCCAGTTCGACCGCGCGCGCCTCCTCGAAGAGGTCGACCACGGCGTGGCTGTCACTGCCCAGGCTGAGCGGGCTGCCGGCCTCGGCCATCCGCCGGGCCGGACCGATCCCGTCGGCCAGGTCCCGCTCGGTGGTGGGGCAGAGGCAGACCCCGGTGCGGCTCTCCCCGAGCAGCGCCACGTCCGCGCCGGTCGGGTGGGTGGCGTGCACGGCGGTGACGTCCGGGCCGAGCACCCCGTGGTCGGCGAGCAGCCGGGTCGGGGTGCGGCCGTGCACCGCCCGGCAGGCGTCGTTCTCGGCGGGCTGCTCCGACAGGTGCACGTGCAGCGGCGCGCCCCGCTGGTCGGCCCAGCCGGCGACGGTGGCGAGCTGTTCCGCCGGCACCGCGCGGACCGAGTGGATCGCCGCGCCCACCCGGGCGTGACCGCCCTCCGGGATGAACGCGGTGACCCGGTCCGCCCAGCGCAGCGCGTCGCCGTCGCCGAAGCGCCGCTGCGGCCCGACCAGCGGGGCGCCGTCCACCGTGGCGGTCAGGTAGCAGGTGTCCAGCAGGGTGATCCGGATGCCGGCCTGCGCGGCGGCCTCCACCAGCGCCGCCGACATCGCGTTCGGGTCGTCGTACGGGGTGCCGCCGGGGCCGTGGTGCAGGTAGTGGAACTCGCCGACGCAGGTGATCCCGGTCAGCGCCATCTCCGCGTACGCGGCCCGGGCCAGGGCCAGGTACGAGTCCGGGTCGAGCCGCTGCGCGACCGCGTACATCCGGTCCCGCCAGGTCCAGAAGTCGCCCCGCCCGCTGTGGGTGCGCCCGCGCAGCGCCCGGTGGAAGGCGTGCGAGTGGGCGTTGGCCAGGCCGGGCAGGGTCAGCCCGGGCAGCCGGACGGCGTCACCCAGCACCTCGACCCCGGCGGTGGGACCGTCGGCGGTCAGCGGGGCGACGGCGGTGATCCGCCCGTCGACCGCCTCGATCAGCACGTCCGGGGTGGGTTCGGCGTGGTCGGGCAGCCAGGCGTACTCGGCCAGCCAGCGGGTCATCGGCATGCCAGCTCCTCCAGTACCCGGGCCAGGGCCGCCACCCCGGCGGCGCAGTCGGCGTCGCCGGCCGACTCGGCGGGGGAGTGCGACACCCCGGTCGGGTTGCGCACGAAGAGCATCGCGGTGGGCAGGTGCGCGGCCAGCACCCCGGCGTCGTGCCCCGCCCCGGTGGGCAGCACCGGCGCGTCGAGCAGCCGGGCCAGCCGGTCGGCCAGCCCGCCGTCGAAGGCGACCAGCGGGGTCGCCGACTCCTCCGTCAGCGTCAGCTCCGTGCCGTCCCGCTTCGCCCGCTCGGCGGCCTTGGCGTGCACCGCCCCGACCAGCCCGTGCAGGGTGTCCGGCTCGGCCGCCCGGGCGTCCAGCCAGCCGGTCACCCGCGACGGGATCGCGTTGGTGGCGTTCGGCTCCACCGACACCCGGCCCACGGTGGCGTGCGCGTCGCGCAGCCGGGCCTCCTTGTTCGCGGCGAGGACCGTGAAGGCGTACGTCAGCATCGGGTCGCGGCGGTCGGCCATCCGGGTCGTACCCGCGTGGTTGCCCTCGCCGTGGAAGTCGAAGCGCCAGCGGCCGTGCGGCCAGATCGCGCTGGCGACGGCGACCGGGGCGTCCCGCTCGACCAGCGCGCGGCCCTGCTCGACGTGCAGCTCCACGAAGGCCGCGAAGCGGCCGAGCAGGCCCGCGTCGGCGCCCGCCGGGCGGTCACCGAGCGCCTCGGCGAAGCTCACCCCGGCCGCATCGCGCAGCCCGGCCGCGCGGTCCACCGCGATCTCCCCGGTGAGCAGCCGCGACCCCAGGCACGGTACGCCGAACCGGGCCCCCTCCTCCTCCACGAACGCGGCCACCGCGATCGGCCGGTCCGGCACGACATGCGCCGCCCGCAGCTCGTCCACGGCGAGGAACGCGCTGACGATGCCGAGCGGCCCGTCGTACGCCCCGCCGTGCGGCACCGAGTCGAAGTGGCTGCCGGTCAGCACCGCCCCGCCGCCCGCCGGGTCACCCCACCAGGCGAAGAGGTTGCCGTTGCCGTCGGCGGTGACCGGCATGCCCCGGCGGTCGGCCTGCTCGCGGAACCACTCCCGTAGCCACAGCTCCGGCTCGGTCAGCGCGTAGCGCAGGTAGCCGCCGCTGCCGGCGTCCCGCCCGACCGGCGCGATCTCGTCCCACAGCGCCCGGAACCGGCCGGCCAGGTCGGTCACGCGGCACCTCCGTTGTTCGCGGCTGCGGGGCTCCGCTGCGCTGCACTCCTCGCGCTCACGGCACCCTCCGCCATCGGCACCCGCACCCCGGTCCGCTCCGCGACCTCGCGGGCGGCCTCGTAGCCGGCGTCCACGTGCCGGATCACGCCCATCGCCGGGTCGTTGGTGAGCACCCGCTCGATCTTCTGCCCGGCCAGCGCCGTGCCGTCGGCGACGCAGACCTGCCCGGCGTGGATGGACCGCCCGATGCCCACCCCGCCGCCGTGGTGGATGGACACCCAGGACGCCCCGCTGGCGGTGTTGACCAGCGCGTTGAGCAGTGGCCAGTCGGCGATCGCGTCGGAGCCGTCGGCCATCGCCTCGGTCTCCCGGTAGGGACTCGCCACGCTGCCGCAGTCCAGGTGGTCCCGGCCGATCACCACCGGCGCGGACAGCTCACCGGAGGCGACCATCTCGTTGAACCGCACGCCCGCCTTGTCCCGCTCGCCGTACCCGAGCCAGCAGATCCGCGCCGGCAGGCCCTGGAAGGCGACCCGCTCGCCGGCCATCCGCATCCACCGGGCCAGGGACTCGTTCTCCGGGAACAGCTCCAGGATGGCCCGGTCGGTGGCGGCGATGTCGGCCGGGTCGCCGGAGAGCGCCGCCCACCGGAACGGGCCCCTGCCCTCGCAGAACAGCGGCCGGATGTACGCCGGCACGAAACCGGGGAAGTCGAACGCCCGCTCGTAGCCGGCGAGCTGGGCCTCACCCCGGATCGAGTTGCCGTAGTCGAAGACCTCCGCCCCCGCGTCGAGGAAGCCGACCATCGCCTCGACGTGCTTCGCCATCGACGCCCGCGCCCGGTCGGTGAACTCGGCCGGCTTCGCCGCCGCGTAGTCCCGGGCGTCGGCCAGCTCCACCCCCACCGGCAGGTACGACAGCGGATCGTGCGCGCTGGTCTGGTCGGTCACCACGTCGATCTCGACGCCCCGCGTCAGCAGCTCGGGGAAGACGACCGCCGCGTTGCCGACCACCCCGACGCTGAGCGCCCGGCGGTCCCGCTTCGCGGCCAGCACCCGCTCGACCGCGTCGTCGAGGGAGTCGGCGACCTCGTCGAGGTAGCGGTCGTGCCTCCGCCGCTCCAGCCGGCTGCGGTCCACGTCGACGATCAGGCAGGCACCGCCGTTCATGGTGACCGCGAGGGGCTGCGCCCCACCCATCCCGCCGCAGCCGGCGGTCAGCGTCAGCGTCCCGGCCAGCGTGCCGTCGAACCTCTTGGCCGCGACGGCGGCGAACGTCTCGTACGTGCCCTGGAGGATGCCCTGGGTGCCGATGTAGATCCACGAGCCTGCGGTCATCTGCCCGTACATGGTCAGGCCGAGCTGTTCGAGGCGGCGGAACTCCGGCCAGGTGGCCCAGTCACCGACCAGGTTCGAGTTGGCCAGCAGCACCCGGGGCGCCCACTCGTGGGTGCGCATGACCCCCACCGGGCGGCCGGACTGCACCAGCATCGTCTCGTCGTCGCGCAGCTCGGTCAGCGTGCGCACCAACGCGTGGTACGACGGCCAGTCCCGGGCGGCCTTCCCGGTGCCGCCGTAGACGACCAGGTCGTCCGGGCGCTCGGCCACCTCCGGGTCGAGGTTGTTCATCAGCATCCGCAGGGCGGCCTCCTGCGGCCACCCCTGGGCGGTGCGTGTGGTGCCGCGGGCGGCGCGGACGGGCTGGTGCATCTCGGAACTCCTCTCAGCCGAGGAACAACTGGCGGCGGGCGGCGGACGACTCGAACGCCTCCAGGCGGGCCTGCGTGTCCGCCGGGGAGGCGTCGCAGATCGCCTGGAGGACCACCATGGCCAGGGTCATCGGGGCGGTGTGCAGGTCGAAGACGAGGTCGGTGCCGACGGCGGCGGGCAGCACCAGTTCGGCGTACTCGGTCGCGGGACTCACCGGCGAGTCGGTGATCGCCACGACGGTCAGTCCGGCGTCCCGCGCCTCGCGCAGCGCCTCGAAGGTCTCCCGCGGGTAGCGGGGCAGGACGAAGGCGAGCAGGGCACTCGCCCCGGCCGCCGCCGCCTGCTCCAGCCGGTCGGTGAGCAGGCTGCCGCCGTCGTCGAGCACCCGGACGTCCGGGTGCACCTTCGCGGCGAAGTAGGCGAAGTACGCGGCCAGCGGCGCGGCCGCGCGCAGCCCGAGCACCGGCAGTGGGCGGCTCGCCGCCAACAGGTGCCCGGCGGTGGCGAGCCGGTCCCGGTCGGCCAGTTCGCCGGCGAGCCGGTCCAGGTTGGCGATCTCGGCGCGGACCGCCCGCTGGAGCTCGTTGCCGTCTCCCGCGTCTCCCGCTCCGTCCGCGCCGGCGGTCACCTCGCGCAGCCGGCGGCGCAGCGCCGGGTAGCCGTCGTGGCCGAGCGCGACGGCGAACCGGGTCACCGACGGCTGGCTGACCCCGGCCAGCTCGGCCACCTCGGCGGCGGAGAGGTATGCCGCGGCGGCGGCGTGCTGCACCAGGCAGTGCGCGATCCGCCGCTGGGTGGGGGTGAGCCGCACGCCGTGGAACAGGTCGAGCACCCGGTCAGGGGGTGCGGCGACAGCTCCGTCATTCATGTGGTGACTCTATGCATAAAAACTTTCAGAGCGCAACCGCCGCCCGCCCGGTCACCCCCGCCCGTCCGCCGGTCGTCCACACAGGAGGAAGCGCTGGTTGTGCGGGTTGCGGTCGCCGGCTGCCGGCGACCGCCGGGCTGGCGGCGTTTCTGTACTATCCGCACGGCGGGTGAGCAGAGGAGTGGGGCATGCAGCCGGACGTTCCGTACAGGTTCACCGAGGTGATGGGCGTTTGCCAGGTCGGCAGAGCCTGGTGGGCCGTCGACGGGCAGGACCGGCTGGTGACCGTCGCGGTGCTCGAGCCGGTGGTCGCCGACGACCCGGCCTGGCGCCGGGCGTTCGCCGACATGGCCGACGCGCTGGCCGCTCCGGGCGGTGGCGGCGGGCCGTACCTGGCCGCCGACTTCGAGGCGCCCGCGCCCTGGGTGGCGTACGCGGCCGATGGCGGGCCGGGTGCCGACCGGCTCTTCCTCGCGCTGGGTCACGAGATCCACAGCGAGGAGCCGGGCGAGGACAGCACCGTGGCGATGCTCCAGGTGCCCCCGGCGCAGCAGTCGCAGCCGGCTCCGTGGGCGGTGCAGGGGGACCCGACGCAGGTCTCCGCCCCACCGCAGCCCGTGTCGACGCCCCCGGTGTCAGCGCCGCCGCACCAGGCGCCGCCGGTCTCGGCCCCGCCGCAGCCGGTCTCCACGCCCCCGCACCAGGTGTCCGGGCCGCCGGTGTCGCCCGCGTACCCGCAGCCGACCAGCGGCCCGCCGTACGACCCGTTCGCCTCCACCGACCGCCGGATCCAGCCCTCCGCGCCGCGGCGGCGCCGGACCGGCCTCTGCATCGGGATCGCGGTCCTGGTCCTGGTGATGATCGCCGGCGCCGGTGGCGCTTTCGTCTGGGCGAGCTCGGACGGCCCCGGCAAGCCGAAGACCGCCGCCTCCACCAGCCCGGCGCTTCAGCCGGAGCAGAAGTCGCCGCCTCAGTCGCCCGGCATCGAGCCGCCGAGCGCGGGCGAGTGGCCGAAGGAGTGGCCCAAGTTCAACCCGGGCGACGCGGTACGCACCTTCTCCGATTTGGAGGGCCTGGGCTTCACGCTGAAGGTGCCGGCGGAGTGGGACTGCACCCCAGCCGGCCGCGCGCAGGGCTTCGTCAAGTACAACTGCGGCCTCTCGAACGACAAGCAGCAGATCGGTGGCGAGCTGATCGTGCGGGACTGCCCGGTGCCGTGCGACACGCAGCGGCAGACCGCGATGCGTCAGGAGGAGGACGCCTGGGGCCTCCAGTGGATGCGGGGCAGCCAGTTCGTCTCCTACGCCGACTCCAGCAAGCTCGAGCTCGACGGTGAACGCCGGTACGGCCTCGTGATCGTCGCGTACTGGCGCGGCGGGGACACCGGGCAGATCGACCGTCAGCTCGTCTTCCGGATGACCTCCCCGACCGACGGGGCGGGCCGGCTGCGCCGGGTGGCCAACCACCTCCGCGACACGCTGATCTTCTGACCGAGCCGACCCTTCATCGTTCGCGGAGATCCGACATGCCCTCTGGTACGGCCTTGGCGCGTCGGTTCGCCGTCCTGCTCGGCACCATCGCTATCGGTTACGCCAGCGCCGTCCCCGCTGCGGCGGCGGTGCCGACGTACGCCCGGAACGAGCCGGCGGTCGCGGTGGCGACCCCTTCCACCGTCTTCCTCGAGGCGAGGTACGTCGGTTACCTCCGGAACACTGCCAGCGGCGCCCTGGTCCGTCCCGAGCCGGTGGTCGTGGTGCGCCGGTGCAGCGGCGTGGTGGTGAACCCCGACGGCTACGTGGTGACCACCACCGTTTGCGTACAGCCGAGCCGGGAGGTGCTGCTCGTCAACGCCCTGTACCGGCTCGGCCGCACCCTCGTGCAGCAGAACGAGCTGACGGCGGAGCGGTTGGACGGTTTCGTCGCCGGCCTCAGAGATTCGTCCACGTTCACCGGTGTGAAGCGCGGCACGACGCCGACCCTGCGGCTGACCGGGCAGTTCGGCGCGGCGACCTCCGGGGACAGCGCCGCCCCGGCCGTCGCCGGCGTGGTCACGAAGGCGCTACCGGCGGTCGACGGCAACGTGGCCCTGGTGAGGCTGCGTCGCGCTGGCCTCGCGGCCATCGAGCTCGCGACCGCCCCCGACCTGCGCACCGGGTCCACAGTGGACATCCTCGGCTACGCGCTCGACGAGACCACTGACGACTCCGCCACCTACACCGCGCGCAACCGGACGGTCGAGGTAATCGGGCGCACCGGGACCAACCGCACCGGCGTGGCCGGGCAGATCGGCCCCGACTCTCGGGGCGGCCCGGCCGTGGACGCCGCCGGCCGGCTCGTCGCGCTCCTGGACACCGACACGTCCGCCGATGGCGAACCCATCCGCGATCTGATCGTCACCGCCAACATCGAGCGGCTCCTCGACCAGAGCGGTGTCGACAACCGGCTGAGCGAGGTCGACCGCACCTTCCGGTCGGCCCTGAACGTCTACTTCGCCGGCCGGTACTCACAGGCGATCGAGCGGTTCGACGACGTCCTCACCCAGGACCCCGGACACGTCGCGGCCCGGGCGTACCGGCAGCGGGCGCAGGAGCGGCTGAGGCTGGACGGCGACGCCACGGAGAACGCAGCGAACTGGTGGTTGTACCTGCTCTCCGGCGGGGGCGGCGTGCTCGTCATCGGCGCGGTGAGCTTCCTGCAGCGCGCGCTCGGCCGCCGGTTGCGGCCGGCCGTGTCGGGCGGACCGGACCCGGATGCCGTCGATGCGGCCCCGAAGGGCGCCGGCGCGGAGCCGCCGGCCCGGGAGGCGGTCACCCCGCTCGATCCGGTCCCGCCGGCCGCGACCGCCGCGCCGGTGCCGTCGTCGCTGGAAGACACGGTCGTGCTGGCCCTGCCGGGGACGGGCAGGACGGACCTGCCCGCGCCGTCCTCGATGGACGACACGGTGGTGCTGAACCGGCCCGAGGCCCGGCCACCCGCGCCGGCGCAGGAGCCGGCCGACACCGACGACGCCGTACGTGCGACGCCCGCCGACGCCGCACCCGAGGCACCGCGCGAGCGGCCGCGGGGCGCGTTCCGCCCGGACATCGAGGGCCTCCGCGCGCTCGCCGTCCTGCTGGTGGTGCTCTGGCACGCCGGTGTCCCGTACGTCTCCGGCGGGTTCGTCGGGGTGGACGTCTTTTTCGTCATCTCCGGCTATCTGATCACCACCGGGATGGCGGCCGAGGTGGCCGCCCGGGGCCGGCTGTCGCTCGGCCGGTTCTGGGCGAGACGGGCCAAGCGACTGCTGCCTAGCTCCGCGCTCGTCCTGCTCGCGGCCCTGGTCCTGACGTACCTCCTGCTGCCGGCCATCCGCTGGCGGGACACCGCGTGGGACGTCGTGAGCAGCGCCCTCTACCTGGTCAACTGGCGGCTCGCGGAGCAGTCGGTCGACTACCTCGCCGCCGACCAGGCCCCGAGCATCGTGCAGCACTACTGGTCGCTCGCGGTCGAGGAGCAGTTCTACCTGGTGTGGCCGGTGCTGTTGGTAGGCGTCGCCTGGCTGGCCCGGCGTGGACGCGCCCCGCACTCCGGGTTCCGCACCCTCGCGCTCGGCGCGGTGGGCGTCGTCTGGGCGGCCTCCTTCGCCTGGTCGGTGCTGCTGGTCGAGACCGACCCCGGTCGGAGCTACTTCGTCACCACCACCCGGATGTGGGAACTCGCGGTCGGTGCGCTGCTCGCGCTGGCCCCGCTGCGGCGGCTGTCCGGCGCGGTCGCGTCGGCGGCGGGTTGGCTGGGCGTCGCGGCCATCGTGGCCTCCGCGGTGGCCCTCGACACCACGACCCCGTTCCCGGGCGCGATGGCGCTGCCGGCCACCGTCGGGGCGGCCCTCGTCATCGCGGCCGGGGCGACCGAGCGGTACGGCCCGGTCGCGCTCCTGCGGCTGCCGCCGATGCAGTTCCTCGGCGGCGTCTCGTACACGCTCTATCTCTGGCACTGGCCGCTGCTGGCGGTGCTCACCGCGCGAATGCCCGACCCGGGCCTGCCGGCCGTGGCGGCCACCGTGGCCCTCTCCGTGGTGCTCGCGTACCTGACCAGCCGGTTGGTGGAACGGCCGGTCTGGCACTCGCCGCAGCTTGCGGTGCGACCGCGGGTCGCGCTTGCGGTCGGGGCGGCCTGCACCGTGCTGTCGGTCTGCGCGGGCCTGGCCTTCCAGGTCGCCACCGGTCCGGCCGCGCCGGACAGCGCGGCCATGCGCAACGCGCTGGGCGCCGCCGTGCTGACCGCGGACGACACCACCAGCGTGGGGGTGCCCGTCGACCGCGTCCCGTCGGTCGTGCCCGACCCTTCGGTGGCCCGGGACGACCTGCCGTCGGTCTACGCCGACCGGTGCCACGCCAGCCAGGCCGAACGCAAGGTGCTGCGCTGCGCGTACGGCGCCCGGGAGTCCGCCGTCACCGTCGCCGTGATCGGCGACTCGCACGCCGCGCAGTGGGTGCCCACCCTGCGGGCGGTGGTGGAACGACGGAACTGGCGGCTGCTGACGTACACCAAGTCTCAGTGCCCGGTCCTCGACGTCGAGGTGGTCGGCGGGGACGGCCAACGCCCCAACGTCAGCTGCGTGGACTGGAACCGGGACCTGCGCGCCAGGCTCGCCGCCGACCGCCCGAACCTGGTCGTGACCACCAGCTACAACTACTCCGCCTACCGCGACGGCCGGACGCTGAAGGGGGCGGAGGGCCGGGCGGCGCTGGTGGACGGGATGCGCCGGACCTGGCGGTCGCTGGCCCAGGTCGCCCCGTTGGTGGTGCTGCGGGACACCCCGGCGCCGCGCCTGGACGTCGCGGAGTGCGTGTCGGCCCATCGAGAGCAGCTGACCAGGTGCGCGGTGCCGCGCGACGACGCTCTGGCCGGCATCGGTCCGCTCCAGGTGGACGCGGCGAAGGGCCTGACGGGCGTACGGCTGGTCGACCTGAACGACGCCATCTGTCCCGCCGACCGGTGCGCGGCGGTCATCGGCGGGGTGCTCGTGTACCGCGACACGAACCACCTGACGGCGACGTACGCGCGGACGCTGGCGACCCGGCTCGACGAGCAGTTGCAGATGGTGATGGGGTGAGCGGAATGATCAGCAGGGACAGCGGCGTCGCCGAGGCCGGTCCTGCCGGCGGGGGCGCGGGTGGCCCGCTGCTGGCCGGCCGGTCGGTCGCCCTGGTGCACGAGTGGTTCGGCGCCACGGGCGGCTCGGAGAACGTCTTCCTCGCCATCCAGGAGGTGCTGCCGGACGCGACAGGGTTCGTGCTGTGGCGTGACCGCGACGCGCGACGCGGCCTCGACCTGCGGGAGTCGTGGCTCGCCCGGACACCGCTGCGGCGGTCCAAGGCGCTGGCGCTGCCGTTGATGCCGCTGACCTGGCGAACTCTGACCCGCGAACGGTTCGAGGTGGTCATCTCGTCGAGCCACGCCTTCGCGCACACCGTGAAGTTCCGGTCCTCCCCGGACGCGCGCTACCTGAGCTACATCCACTCGCCGGCCCGCTACCTGTGGAGCCCGGACTTCGACGGCCGGGGCTCGAAGGGAATGCTGACCGTGCCACGGCGCGTGCTGCAGGGCGCCGACGTTCGGTTGAGCCGGCACGTCGACAGCTACGCCGCCAACTCCCGCGAGGTCCAGGCCCGGATCCAGCGGTTCTGGAAGCGCGACGCCCGCATCATCCACCCGCCGGTCGACGTGGACTATTTCACCGACGCCCCGGCGGCCGAGCGCCGGCAGGACCGCGGCTACCTGCTCGGGGTCGGGCGCTGGATCCCGTACAAGAAGTTCGACCTGATGATCGAGATCGCCGAGGCCGCCCGGATGCCGCTGGTGATCGCGGGGTCGGGGCCGGAGGAGGAGGCCCTGCGCCGGCAGGCGGGGCGGGTCGGGGTCCCGGTCACCTTCGAGCGGCAGCCGTCCCGGGACCGGCTCCGCGAGCTGTACTGGGGGGCGAAGTGCCTGCTCTTCCCCACCCACGAGGACTTCGGCATCATCCCGGTGGAGGCGATGACCTGCGGCACGCCGGTGCTCGGGCTGCGCCGGGGCGGGGTGCTGGAGACGGTGGTCGAAGGCGAGACGGGGTTCCTGGTCGACTCGAACGACCCCCGGGAGTACGCCGCCATGCTCGGGCACGTCGACGGACTGGACCGGGACCGGGTCCAGGCCCACGCCGCCCTGTTCTCCGCTGCGGTCTTCCGCGCGAACGTGGCCTCGTGGGTGGCCGATGAGACCTCCTGACGTCGCCGTGGCCGCCGCGCACCCGCGGCGGCCGTCCGGCCGCTCCCTGGTCGCGGCGGTCGCGTTGCTGGCCGTCGTCACGGCCCTCGGCGTCACCACCGTGCTGCCCCGCCCGACCGTCGCCGGGGCGCTCGGCCTCGTCGTGGTGGCGGTGTGTCTGGCGGCCCTCTACCAGACCACCCGGTCGGAGTCGTTCACCCCGGTCTCCGTCACGTTCTGGGCCTTCGTCACGGTCTGGGTCGGCTTCGCGCCGTTGCTGCAGATCCGGGACCGGCGCGTTCCCTGGCCCGACCTGCCTCTCGACCAGTACTACGTCAGCGCGCAGGTCATCCTCCTGTTCGCGGTCGTGGCCTACTGGGCCGGCAACACCCGCCGCCTGCCCGCGCCGCGCCCGAACACCTCGCCACGGACCCGGGTCACCATCGAGAAGGCGCTGACCGTCACCGTCACCGCCGCCGTCCTGGCGGTCGTCTGCCTGCCAATGACCGGCGGTCTGGCCGTCCGGTTCATCAGCCGCGACGACCTCCAGCGCGCCATCGCGGCGGCGGGCCTGAAGAGCCGGCAGGACCTGGCGCTGCTTGGCCTGCTCAGCACCTTCCCGGCCGCGGTCGCCGCGGTCGCCCTCGTGCTGTGCCTGCTCTGCTGGCGGAGCCGGAACTTCGCCGGCCCGAAGGCGCGGTGGATCCTGCTGGGCACCACCGCCGTCGCGGTCCTCCTCAACGTCATCTACAACAATCCGCTGTCCGCCAACCGGTTCACCGCCTTCGGGGTGATGCTCGCCGCCGGCCTGGCGATCGTGCCGTTCGAGCGGCAGCGCTGGCGGACCCTGTTCTCGCTCGGCATGCTCACCGGGCTCGCCGTGCTCTACCCGCTGGCGAACCTGTTCCGCAACGCGCGGTCGCGCGGCAACCTCCGGTTGGGCCTGGACGCGTACTACACCTGGGACTTCGACGGGTTCCAGCAGACCGTGAACGTCGTCTACCACGCCCGGGTGCACGGCCACACGTGGGGCCACCACCTGGTCTCGGCGCTGCTGTTCTGGGTGCCCCGCTCCTGGTGGGAGGGGAAGGCGATCCCGGCGGGCAACGCGGTGGCGGCCGGCCGGGGCTACGGGTTCCAGAACCTGGCCCTGCCGTTCTGGGCCGAGACCTACCTGGAGTTCGCCTTCGTCGGCGTGGTGGTGCTGTTCTTCTTCTACGGCAGGCTTGCCCGGCGACTCGACCGCGCGTTGACGGCCACCCCGGCCGGGCTCGGGACCGCCCTCACGGTCACCTTCGCCGCCTTCCAGATCGGCCTGCTGCGCGGTCCCCTCGGCGCGCAGATCCCGTTCGTCGGCGCCGCGTTCGCGGTGCTCGTCGTGGGCGTGCTGGCCCTGCCCGACCCGGGCTGGCGGCTCACCCGACCGCCCCCACCGGTGGACCACGGCTCCCCGGCCGCCGCACCCACCGGACCAGAGGAGATGGCGCACAATGACTGAACCACGGCCCAGGATCGCCATCCTCGCCGACTGGTGGTGGCCGGACGAGGTCGGCGGCGCGGAGCGGTCCGCCCAAGCGGCCGCGCGGGAACTGGCCGGCTTCGCCGAGGTGTCGGTCTTCGTGCCGTCCACCGCCGACAACATGTACTCCGACGGTCCGCTCACCGTGCACGCCGTGCGCCGGCCCTTCGCCCGGCGGCAGCACGCGGACACCCGGGTCCGGCGCGGGCTGGAGTTCCTGACCGCCTGGCTGCTGCCCCTGGTCGCGTCGCGCCTGACCCGCCGGATCGGGGCGTTCCGGCCCGACGTCGTGGTGGCCACCAACATCTCCCGCACCGGTCCCTGGCTGCCGCGCTGGGTGAAGGCGCGCGGACTGCGGTACGTCCGGGTCTTCCACGATCTGAGCGACACCTGCTGGCGTCGGTCCCGGCTGAAGGACTCGCGGACCTGCGAGACGGTGTGCGGGGAGTGCCGGGTCAAGGCGGAAATCATGCGGGGCGCCACCCCGCGCGGCGCGGTGAGCGTCTGTGTGTCCGGCTTCGTCCGCGACGAGCTCGTCGACGCGGGCCTGACCACCCCGGCGGCGAGCCTGATCGGCTATCCGCTGATCGGCCCGGCGGAACCGGTACGCCCGGCGCGGCGCATCGGCGAGACCCAGCTCGTTGTCGGCTACCTCGGCCGGATCGACCCGGTGAAGGGCATCGAGTCGGCGATCCGTACCGCGGGCGCGTACCAACGGAACACGGGCACCGGGGTGCGGGTGCTGGTCGCGGGCGAGGGACAGCCCGACTACACGCGGACGCTGGCCGAGCTGGCCCGGTCGGAGGGGGTCGCCCTGCACCTGCTCGGCCGCATGACGGTCGACGCGTTCTGCGACTCGGTGGATGTGGTCCTCATCCCGTCCCGCTGGATGGAGCCGTTCGGCCGGGTCGCGGTCGAGGTCGGGCGTACCGGGAGACCGATGCTGGTCTCGCCGCTCGGTGGCCTGCCGGAGGCGGCTGCCATCTCCGGCGGCGCCTACGCGTACGCGGACTTCCAGGATCCGGAAGGGGCCGCGGTCGCGCTCGGTGAGCTGCTGGCCGGCGCAGCCCCCCCGGCCACCCGGGCGGGCGGCGATGCGGCGATCACACTGCCGCAGACCGTGGTCGCCGCCACCCGTCGGGCGTGGGCCGGTGCGGACGACGCGACGGGCGGACGGCGGCCGTGACCAGAACGATCGCCCCGCCGCGTACCGGTGGGCGGAACTGGGCCCGGCTCGCCCTTACCCTCGGGCAACTGGCCCTCATGGGCACGGGTCTGATCCTCAGCCTCTCCCTCGGGTACGCCGGTGACCTGTCCGCGGTCGGCGCCACCGCGCCCGCGATGCTGGTGTTCCAACTGACCTGCGGTGTCCTGCAGCGGTCCCTCGCCGAGGCGACGCTGCTCGCCGAGGCACAAGCCGAGCGGGCGGCCGATCGGACGGACTGCCGGCGGTCGGTGGCCGCCGCGTTCACCGGCGGGCTCGTCGGAGCAGGGCTGGCGGTGGCGTCGGCGCTCGCCGTTTCCGGTGGGTCGATCGAGCTGGCCGTCGCCTACGCGGCCGGCATTCCGTTCGCGCTGGCGCTGGACATCGGCCGGGCCGCCGGCGTGGCGGCGGGCGCCGCCCGGGCGGTCTTCGTGGAGACGGCCGCGTGGCTGGCCGCGCAGCTGGTCCTGATGGTCGTCTTCGCCGCGGCCCGCTCGCCGCTGGCCATCTGCCTGTCCTGGGCCGCCGTGAACGCGGTGTTCTTCCTGGCCGCCGCCGGCCGACCCGAGCGGCGGCCGCTCTTCGCCGGGCTGGCCGGGTGGGTGCGTTCGCGGCGGGGCGTAATGGGCGCCGCCTCGCTGGACGCCCTGCTCGTCGGGCTCACCCCGGTGCTCGCCATGCAGGTCACCGCCTTCGTCGCCGACGCCGTCACGCTCGGCCTCATCCGCATCACCCAGCAGCTGTTCGGGCCGTTGGCATTCGTGTCGATCACCTTCCGCCGGGTGCTGGTCTACCAGCGCAAGGCCGCCGTCGACACGACCCGGGGGCAGGATCTCCGCGACGGGATGCTGGCGTCGGCGCTGATGACCGCCGGTTCGGTCGTCCTCGGGGTGGCGGTGTTCGTCGGGCAGGGGTTCGTCCCCGCGCTGGCCTTCATCCCCGCCGGGTGGGTCCTGGTCGCAGCCGGGCTGGAGAAGGCCGCCCTCGGGTTCTCCTACGGCTGCTCGCTGAGCAGGTTCGTGCGCGGCGAGTTCGACCTGCTCCTGCGCGCCCGCTACGTCATGCTGGGCCTGACGGTGCTCGCCGCGCCGCTGCTGACCGTCGTGATCGGCGCGTCCGGTTACCTGATCGCCGCATCGGTCGGCATGGTCGTCTACTCGCTCGTCCTCGTCGCGCTGCCGGCTCGCCGCCGTCCACCGACACCTGTCGCGTCGGGTGCCGGCCTGTCCTGATGAGAGGCTCTCGGCTAGGTTGTCGGTAATGAGCGACAGTGTCGGCCTGCTGCTGCGGCGTGCCGGATTCGGCCCGACCGCGGTCGAGCTCGCCGCCGCCCGCCAGGCCGGCTACGCCGCGGCGCTGTCCGGACTGAGCGCGCCGCCCGGCCCGGACGTCGGGGCGACCGGCGCGCCCATCCCGGACCTCGGGCCCGACGCGTACGCGGGCAAGCGTGACCTGACCTACGAGGAGAAGGTCAAGCTGGAGGACCTCCGCACCGCGCAGACCGAGCAGATCACCGAGTGGTGGTTGAACCGGATGACGGTTGCCAGCCACCAGGCCGTCGAGAAGCTGGTTTTCTTCTGGCACGGGCACTGGGCCACCTCGGTCAAGAAGGTGCGCAGCCCCCAGCTCATGCTGAGCCAGCACCGGACCCTCCGCGGCGCCCCGGACTTCACGGTCATGGCCCGGCGGATGGTGGTCGACGCGGCGTTGAACCACTACCTGGACGGGCACCTCAACACCCGGCAGGCGCCCAACGAGAACCTCGCCCGCGAGCTGTGCGAGCTGTTCGTCCTAGGGATCGGCAACTACACCGAGAAGGACGTCAAGGAGGCGGGGCGGGCGCTCACCGGCTGGCGGTTCAGCCTCACCATGGGCCGGTCGGTCTTCGACCCGAAAGCCCACGACCCGGGCCGCAAGACCATCCTGGGCCGGACGGCGAACTTCACCGCGCAGAGCCTCGTCGACCTGTTGCTGACCCAGGAGGCCTGCCCACGGTTCATCGCCGCCCGCCTCTGGTTCCGGTACGGCTCGTCCGCCAAGCCCATCCCGAAGGGCCTCCAGGAGAAGATGGTGCGCGCCTTCCCCGCACCGATGGCCATGCTCCGGGTGCTGCTCGCGGACGAGGCGTTCCAGGCGACGGCCGGCACAATGGTGAAGCAGCCGGTCGAGTGGCTCGTCGGCGTCCTGCGGCAGCTGGGGGTGCGGCCCGCCAGCCTCACCCCGGAGACCCGCAAGGCCGTCCTGCACGACCTGGAGAACCTGGGGCAGTTGCCTTTCGCGACCCCCAACGTGGGCGGCTGGCCCGCCGGCGGCGCCTGGCTGACGTCCGCCGCGGCCCAGGTCCGGTTGCGGCTGGCCGGCCGGATCGCCGAACAGGCGCCGGTCGACCAGTTGACTCCGGAGAGCCTGGCGTACCTGCTCGGCGTCGACGGGTGGACGAACCGCACGTACGCTGTGTTGCGGGGTACGCAGGACCGGCGGCAGTTGTTGACCCTGGGGTTGGTGAGCCCGGAGTACCTGGTGACATGACGATGGATGCATTGACTCGACGTCGGTTCCTGCTCGCCTCGGGCGTTACCGCGGGCGGCGCGCTCGCGGCGGGCGCCGGGGGCATGGGGATCGCCCACCTGCTGCGGACCGCGGGACAGGACGCGTCCGCCGCGCGGTCGAAGAAGCTCGTCCTGGTGACGCTGTACGGCGGCAACGACGGGCTGAACACGGTCATTCCCTACACCGACCACGCCTACCACTCGGCCCGGCCGGAGCTGGCGTACGACGCCGCGAAGGTGCTGCACCTGGACGACACCCTTGGCCTGAACCCGGTCATGCGGGGCATGAAGCAGCTGTGGGACGAGAAGCGGCTGGCGGTCGTACTCGGGGTGGGCTACCCGCGACCGGACCGCAGCCACTTCCGATCCATGGACATTTGGCAGACCGCGTCCCCGGCCGAGCCGGTGACGACCGGCTGGGTGGGCCGCTGGCTCGATGGCACGAAGGCCGCGCCGGAGGCCGCGGTCAGCTTCGAGCCGGTCCTGCCCCCGGTGCTCGCGGGGCAGACCCGGGCCGGTTCCTGCGTCAGCGTCGGCGGCCTCGAACTGCCCCCGGGCATCACCGCCGACGCCGTCGCGGCCCTCGGTCGCGGGGAGCCCGGGGAGCCGGAGCTGCAGGCCCGCGCGGCCCGCGCCTACGGCGACCTGCTCCGTGTCGAGCGGCTGGTCCGCAGCGCGGAACAGCACCAGAGCCCCTCCCCGGACAACGCGGACGAGGAGGTCCTGACCACGGGTCCGGGCAGCCGGAGCGTCCTGGAGACTCAGTTGGCGCTGGTGGCCCGCTGCGTCGAGGCCGGTGTGCCCACCCGGGTCTACTCGGTGAGCCTCGACGGGTTCGACACCCACGCGATGGAGCGGGCAGGCCACGAGAGCCTGCTCACCCGGCTCGACCGCGCGTTGTCGGCGTTCGTGGCACGGATGGCGCGGACTGAGGCGGGACGCCAGGTGACCGTCGTCGTCTACAGCGAGTTCGGCCGGCGGGTACGCGCCAACGCCTCCCAGGGCACCGACCACGGGACGGCCGGACCGGTGTTCGTGCTCGGGCCGACGGTGGCCGGCGGGTTCCACGGCGAGCAGCCGAGCCTCGCCGACCTGGACGACGGCGACCTCAAGGCCACGATGGACTTCCGGGACGTCTTCGGCACGGTCCTGACGTCGGTGCTCGACGCCGACCCCGACCGCTACGTGGGCAGCGGCTACCGGACGAAGCCGCTGCCGCTACTCACCGCCGACTGAGGACAGGCGGGTGACCGCTCAGCGGCCGCCCGCCCGGAACACCTCCGCGATGGTCCGCAGGATCACCTTGACGTCCAGCCAGAGCGACCAGTTCTCGATGTAGTAGTTGTCGAACCGCGCCCGATCGGAGATCGGCGTGTCGCCCCGCAGCCCGCTGACCTGCGCCAGCCCGGTGAGCCCGACCGGGACCCGGTGACGCATCGCGTAGTTCGGGTACTCGGCGGAGAACTTCTCCACGAAGTACGGCCGTTCCGGTCGCGGCCCGACCACGCTCATCTCCCCGCGCAGGATGTTCCAGAGCTGGGGCAGTTCGTCCAGCGACGTACGGCGCATGAACCGTCCGATCGGTCCGACCCGCCGGTCGTGCGCGATGGACCAGTTCGTCTGCGACTCGTGCTCGTCGACCGGGCGCATCGACCGGAACTTGATGACCTGGAACGGCTTGCCGTACCGGCCGATCCGCTCCTGGCGGAAGAAGACGCCCCGGCCACCGTCGAGGAACGTCGCGACCATGCAGAGCAGGAGCAGCGGGCTCAGCACGAGCAACGCCAGTGAGGCGAGGACCACGTCGGACGCTCGCTTGATCGCCCACCGTGGCCCGGACAGGGTGAGGTCACCGATCTGGACGATCGGGATGGCGCCGACGTGGTCGGGGTATCCGCCCTGGGACCGGGATCCCCAGAGGCGGGGGACCGCCCAGAGGTCACAGCGGGCGTTGACCGGACGGAGCAGGAACTCCATCACGGTCGCGTCGGGGCAGTCCGGATCGGCGATGATCAGGACTTCGCACTCCGCGAGCCGGACGAGCTGCTCCAGGTCGTCGAGGGTGCCGATCAGCGGCAGCCCCCCGGCGTCCTGCCGCGACGGCGCGTCGACGCAGCCGACGAACCGCAGGCCGTACTGGGGGTAGCGGCGGAGCAGCCGGGCCAGCTCCACGCCGGTCGGGCCGCCTCCGACAATGATGGCGTTGTGTTCCAGCCACCGGCGCTTGCGCGCCACGATGGTGAGTGTCCTGGTGCAGGCCCGCCCGATGATCACCAGTCCCGCCGAGAACGCCACGCCGTGCATGAACCCGCTGACGTACGGCACCGAGTCGTGGCGCTCGGCCGCGATGATGGCCACCACCGCGCCGGAGGCCAGCAGGCGCCCGCAGAGGCTCGGCAGCTCGTCGAGGATGCTGAGGTGACGGCGGGCCCGGTAGAGCCCGCCGGTCGCGAAGACCGCCACCGTGAGGGCGGCGTTCGCCAGGGTCCCGCGCCAGTAGCTCTGGCTCAGCAGCAGGGGAGCGAGCAGCGCGGTGAGGTCGACGGGGAGGGCCAACATCCAGGCCCGGAGCCCGCGCGTCCGCTTCGAGGCCCGCGAGCTCGCGTATGGCAGCACCGCGGTGGTGTCGAGACCGGCGCGCGCCGCCGCCGGGGCCGTGGGCTCGCTGGGCAGCCGGATCGAGGGGATCCCCGCGAGGATTCCCTCGTCACCCACCACGTCGGGCGGTGACGTGACGGTCCCCTGTGGTGCCTCCTGGAGCTGCGCCGTGGCGGCAGCCGGACTTTTTGTCGCCGAATGGCCTGGCATTGTCGATTCTCCCCCGTGACGGCCCGGGGCCCGCTTGACGCAGGCCCCGGGCGATCGAAGGATACGAGCGGCTCAGTCACACCACCACAGCCGGCACGGCAAAGTGAAGTCCTACTTTCCGGCGGAAACAATCCGCTCGACCGAGTCGTCGCGGACCGCGTCGAACAGATCCTTGGCCTTCGCGTTGTCCGGGAACACCACGCTCTCGCTGCCGACCCGGCCCGTCCCCTTCACCGGACAGGTGAAGAAGCCGAGGTTGCCGCCGCGCAGGTGGCGCAGCTCCATCGCCAGGTCCACAAGCGACATCGACTTGTCCACCGCGACGGAATTGGCCGTGGCCTTCACGAACGAGTTCAGCTTGGTGGGGCTGCTCAGCGTGCCACCCGACGCGGCCTTGTCGAGGATCGCCTTGATGACCTGCTGCTGGTGCTTGATCCGGGCGAAGTCGCCGTTGGCGAACGCGTAACGCTCGCGGGCGTAGTCCAGTGCGGCGGCCCCGTCCATGGTCTGCCGACCCGCGACGAACTCGCGCTTGCCGCCGGGGTTGAGCGAGTGGGTCGAGGTGAAGCCCTTCTCCACGTCGATCTCGATCCCGCCCAGGGCGTCGACGATCTCCTTGAAGCCGGCGAAGTCCACCATCGCCACGTGGTCGATGCGGACGCCGGTGAACTGCTCCACCGTCTGCACCATGAGCGGCACGCCGCCCCACGCGTAGGCCGCGTTGATCTTGGCGTCGCGGCCACCCCGGCCCTCCTTCGAGCGCGGGATGGGCGTCCAGGTGTCCCGCGGGATCGAGATGAGCTGGGCGCTCGACCGGTCCTTCGGCAGGTGGGCGAGCATGATGGTGTCGCTCCGGGAGCCCCCGGTGTTCTCCGGGTCGCGGGTGTCGCTGCCCAGGATCATGATGTTCATCGCGCCCTCGGCGACCACCTGCGGACGGGACTCCTCGGGCACCCCCGTGAACGCGTCGACCCGGTCGATGGAGGAGTTGACCGAGCGGTAGTACAGGCCGCCCGCGATGAGCCCGCCGCCGGCGAGCAACGCCACCACCAGCAGCACGATCAGGGCGATACGCCGGCCGCGCCGGCGGCGCGGAGCCGGTCCGGACGGCTGACCCGCACCGTCGAAATCCACGTCGGACGCGGTGGAGCGCGGTTCGAAGTCGGCGAGCTGTTGGCGATCTGACATGCCCGCGATGCTACTGAACCACGATTCCACGCGGGGACCCTCATCCGGTCGGTCGGCCCCGGCCCACCCGGTCGGTGCGTCGAAACTGTCCTCGGCGGTATTCATCTTCGCCTGGTACAACCGCACGGATGGATGCCACGAAGCTCCGGCGGGCCGTCGCCCGCACCCCCCTCGCGCCGGTCGCCGCCTTCCCCAAGCGGCTCGCCCGGGTCGCCCACCACGACGCCAAGGTGCTCCGCACCACCACCCGGTGGCTGTTCACCTCCCGTGAGCACCACAACTACACCTACGAGCTGACGAAGCTCAGCCGGCAGCACCTCGCCTGGTTCGTCAGCGTGGTCTGCGACGTGCCGGTCGGGCAGGTCCGGGCGTACGTCGAGGAGATCGAGAAGGACGACACGCTGCGCGGCCACATCGAGCGGGCCACCGCCGGCGCGGCCCGTCGCGGCCTGGCCGACAAGCAGGTCCGGTACGCCCGCCGGGTCGGCTGGTACGCCATCGTCCGCGCCAGCAGACCGGCGCACGTGGTCGAAACCGGCGTCGACAAGGGCCTGGGCAGCTGCGTGCTCGCCGCCGCGCTGCTGCGCAACGCCGCCGAGGGGCACCCGGGGCGGCTCACCTCGCTGGACATCAACCCCGAAGCCGGCTACCTCGCCCGCACCGCACCCTGGTCCGAGGTGGTCGACCTGGTCATCGGCGACTCCATCGCCTCCATCACCGCGCTGGACCGCCCCGTCGACCTGTTCCTGCACGACAGCGACCACAGCCGGGCGCACGAGAAGCGCGAGTTCGAAGCCGTGGAGCCGGAGCTGGCCCCCGGCGCGATGCTGCTCACCGACAACGTCACCCACACCGATGTGCTCGCCGCCCACGCCGAGCGCACCGGGCGGCGCTTCCTCGCCTACCGGGAGACCCCGCTCAACCACTGGTACCCGGGGGACGGCATCGGCGTGGCCTGGTGAGGCTCGCCGCGATCCACACGCAACCGGTCAAGGGCCGCCGCCGGCTGGACCGCGACGATCCCCTGTCTCAGTCCGCCGGCCGGTCCAGGTCCCGCCACATGAAGATCTCGTCGCGGTCGTCGGCCGGCGCCACCCGCAGCGCGGCCGGCAGCCGCCCCACCTCCCGGTAGCCGAGCCGGTCGTAGAACTTCTCCAGTCCCAGCCCGCCCCGCACCGTCACATGCAGCGCCTGCCAGCCCAACTCGGGGGCGCGGCGGGCCGCCTCCCGCATCAGGTCGAGGCCGTAGCCCCGGCCCTGGGTGTCCGGGTGGACCATCACCCGCTTGAGGATGCCCCAGTGCGTCTTCAGGCCGAACCGGTTGTCGGCGAAGACCAGCACCGCGACGGGGCGGTCGCCCTCGTACCCGACGAGCAGCCGGTCCGGCCCGTCGGTGACGTCGGTGAAGGCCTGCTCGGCGACCGGGCGGACCTCGGCGGCGGTGACCGGGGCGACGAAGCCGACCGCGCCGCCGGCGTTGGTGACGTCGACCCAGAGGTCGACGATCCGCTGGCGCAGGTCAGGGGTGAGATCGGGGTCGAGGACGAAGCGCAGACTCACCCGGCCATCTTGACGAACAGGCGCGGCGTGAGGCCACGATCGTGACGCGGCTGACAGTGCTTCCTGGTGCGGGAGAGGGGATTCGAACCCCCACGTCCTTTCGGACACGGGCTCCTAAGGCCCGCGCGGCTGCCGCTTACGCCACTCCCGCCGACCCGCTCAGTTTAGAGCGTCGGGTCTCGGCGGTGGTGAGCCCTGCCCCCGGCAGTATCAGCAGGACGGTGCTGTGACTGATCACCGAGGTGTCACCCGCTGACTGTGACACCGTGCTGGCGATCTTCCGGGCGCCGATGTCTGGGCTACGGCGCCGCCTTGGGCAGTAGTCCGCCAGGATGCTCGTCCGACCCGTCCCCGGACGGGAGCCGCCGTGCCCGCTCGGCACCCTTGTTGCGGCCGGCGTAGGTGGCCGTCTGACTGTGGCAGTTGGGGCAGAGCAGCCGGAGGTTCGGCGGTCGGTTGTCGAGGAAGTCGCCGTTGACGTGATCGACGTGCAGGATCAGCGGTCGGCCCCGCCACATCGGCCCGATGGCGCACTCCTCGCACTCCTCGGGAACACCGATGTCGCGCAGTGCCCACTTCAAACGGGTACCCGGTGTGCGGCGGGCATCCTGCGGCAAGCTCACCAGCAGTAGCGAGGAGGTGGTTCGTCGTTCGCCGCGGCGTCCCCGGTTGTGCGCGCTGCCGGTGAAGTGCGACGTGTCGATGCCGAACCGCTTCAACTGCCGACTGATGTGCGCGTGCGACCCACCGCTGAGGCGCACCCCGAGCAGGCGCATCACCCCGGCGATGCTCTGCGCGGCGGCGGCTGCCTGTGCGAGCGCCTCGGGCGTATACCTGTACCGGACCACGTACGGACCGTAGCGGCCGGGTGTGACGGCTTCAGTCGAGGCCGAGGTCGCGGCGCAGCTTCGCCACGTGCCCGGTGGCCTTGACGTTGTAGAGGGCCCGCTCGATCTTTCCGTCCGGGTCGATGACGAACGTCGAGCGGATCACCCCGGTCACCGTCCGGCCGTACGACTGCTTCTCGCCGTACGCGCCGTACGCGGTGAGCACCGCCTTGTCGGCGTCGGCGACCAGCGGGAAGGTGATGGCGTCCCGCTCGCGGAACTTGGCCAGCTTCTCCGGCTTGTCGGGGGAGATGCCGACCACCTCGTAGCCGGCGGCCTGGAGCGAGGCGAGCGAGTCGCGGAAGTCGCAGGCCTGCTTGGTGCAGCCGGGCGTCATCGCGGCCGGGTAGGCGTACAGGATGACCCGGCGGCCGCGCAGGTCGGCCAGGGAGAGCGTCTCGCCGGTGTCGGTCGGCAGGGTGAAGTCGGGGGCGGGGTCGCCGGGGGCGAGGCGGTCGGGCGCGGTCATGGCAGCGACCTTACCGCCGCCCTGGGCGGTGGCGGGCGACGCGCGCCGGGAGCTTGGTGATCAAGAACATGGCTTGTTGCCAAGTCTTGGCAACAACATGGTCTGCCAAATAGGCTGTGCAGTGTGGAAACCCTGGCGATGCACATCTCGAACGGGATCATCAACGGTCCGGTGGCGGGGATCTTCGCGGCCGTCGCACTCGCCGCGCTGACCTTCTGCGTGCTGCGCGGCCGGCGTGACCTGGACGACCGGCTGGCCCCGATGGCCGGCCTGGTCGCCGCCTTCATCTTCGCCGTGCAGATGCTCAACTTCCCGATCCTCACCGCCGGGGTGAGCGGCCACCTGCTCGGCGGCGCGCTCGCCGCGCTGCTGGTCGGCCCCTGGGTGGGCGCGCTCTGCGTGGCGGTGGTGCTGGTCGTGCAGGCGCTGGTCTTCGGCGACGGCGGCGTCGCGATGCTCGGCCTGAACATCACCAACATGGCGATCCTCGGCACCGCCGCGGCGTACCTGCTGATCGCCGGGCTGCTGCGGGTGCTGCCCCGCACGCCGGCCGGGCTCGGGGTGACCGCGTTCGTGTCCGCGCTGCTCAGCGTGGTGGTGGCGGCGCAGGGCTTCGTCTTCCAGTACTGGCTGGGCGGCACCACCGACCTCGGTGGCAACATCACCGGCCTGGCCGGCACGATGGCCGGGGTCCACCTGTTGATCGGCATCGGCGAGGGCCTGATCACCGCCACCACCGTCGTCACCGTCGCCAAGGTCCGCCCCGACCTGGTGTACGCGCTGCGCGCCCTGAAGCCGGCGACGCCGGCGCCCGTCCCGGCTGTCGGAGGTGTCCGGTGAAGAAGCGTTCCTGGGGGTTCCTCGCGGTCGGCCTGCTGGTCGCGCTCCTGCTGGCCGGCGTGGTGAGCAACTACGCCTCGTCCCATCCGGACGGGCTGGACTCCTCTCTGCTCAAGGGCTGCACGGTCGACGCCGACGGCGAGATCACCGGCGGCTCCTGCCCGGCGCAGCAGACGAAGGACCACGAGCTGGCCGACAGCCCGCTGGCCGACTACGGCATCCGCGGCGTCGGCAACGACTTCCTCTCCACCGGCCTGTCCGGGGTGTTCGGCGTGCTGCTCACCTTCGCCGTCGGCGGGGGCGTCTTCTGGCTGCTGCGCCGGCGTGGCCCGGCCCGGCCCGACGATGCCGACGGTGCCCCGCGCGAGGACCGGCAGCCGGCCGGCACCGCCGGCTGAGCAGGGGGTACGCGGATGGGCGCGGGACACGCGCACGTGCTCTACCGGGATGCGGCCTCCCCGGTGCACCGGCTGGCCCCCGAGGTCAAGATCGCGGCGATGGTGCTCTTCACGGTCGCGGTGGTGGCCACCCCGCGCGAGGCGTTCTGGGCCTTCGGCGGGTACGCCCTGCTGGTCGCCGGGGTCGCCGTGCTGGCCCGGGTCGGGCTGCGCCGGCTGCTGCTGCGCGCCACGATCGAGCTGCCGTTCGTGCTGTTCGCGTTCGCGCTGCCGTTCCTGGGCGCGGGGGAGCGGGTGCCGGTCGCCGGGCTCAGCCTCTCCGTCGACGGCCTGTACGGCGGGTGGAACATCCTCGCCAAGGGCACCCTCGGCGTACTCGCGTCGCTGCTGCTGGCCGGGACCACGACGACCCGTGACCTGATCCTCGGCCTGGACCGGCTGCGCTGCCCGCAGATCCTCACCCAGATCGCCACGTTCATGCTGCGCTACCTGGACGTGCTGGTCGGTGAGGCCCGCCGGATGCGGGTGGCCCGGGTCTCCCGGGGCGACGACCCGCGCTTCCTGTGGCAGCTGCGCGGCTTCGCCGCCGGGGTGGGGGCACTGTTCCTGCGTGCCTTCGAGCGCGGCGAGCGGGTCTACCTGGCGATGGTGTCGCGCGGTTACTCCGGCCGGATGCCGGCGGTCTGGCAGGGCGCGGGCGCGGCCACCGCCGGGCAGTGGCTGGCCGGGGCGACCGTGCCGCTGGCGGCCGTCTCCATCGCCGTCACCGCCGTGGTCCTGACATGATCGGGTACGTGCAGACCGCTGTCTCGCTGGACGTCCGCGGCGTCCGGTACGCGTACCCGGACGGTCACGTCGCCCTGAGCGGGGTGGACCTGACCGTGCCGCGCGGCGAGCGGGTGGCCCTGCTCGGCCCGAACGGCGCCGGCAAGACCACCCTGGTGCTGCACCTCAACGGCATCCTCACCCCGACCGAGGGGACGGTCAGCGTCGGCGGGCTGACGGTGACCCGGGACCGGGCCGAGCTGGCCGAGGTCCGCCGTCGGGTGGGGATCGTCTTCCAGGACCCGGACGACCAGCTCTTCCTGCCCACGGTCGCCGAGGACGTGGCGTTCGGCCCGGCGAACCTGGGGCTGCGCGGGGCGGAGCTGGCCGAGCGGGTGGACGAGGCGCTGGCCGCGGTGAAGATGAGCGAGCACCGGGACCGCGCCCCGCACCACCTCTCCTTCGGTCAGCGGCGTCGGGTCGCGGTGGCCACCGTGCTCGCCATGCGCCCGGAGATCCTGGTCCTCGACGAGCCCTCGTCCAATCTCGACCCGGCCGCCCGGCGGGAGCTGGCGGAGATCCTGCGCGACCTGCCGGTGACCCTGCTGATGGTCACCCACGACCTGCCGTACGCGGCGGAGCTCTGCGAGCGCGCGGTCATCCTGGACGCCGGCAGCATCGTCGCCGACGCTCCCACCCCGGACGTCCTCGGCGACGCCGACCTCCTCGCCCGGCACCGCCTCGAACTTCCCTACGGCTTCACCCCGCACTCCCTGCCCCGCCCCTAATGGGACCCCGCCCCCCTCCCCACCCCGCCCCCTCCACCCGCCCCAAGATCCGCACACTTTCAGAGAAAGAGTGGCCTCCCGAGCCGTGGAGGCCACTCTTTCCGTGAATTTGCGCGGATCTTGGGGCGGGCGCGGCGCGGCCGGCGGGCGGGCGCGGGGGGTGGTGGGGGTGGGGTGGGGGTTACGGGGTGGTGGGGGTGGGGGTGGGGTGGGTGGGGGCGGGGTGGGTGGTGGGCAGGCGGGAGGCGGCGTGCAGGCGCAGGACGCCGGCGCCGACCGCGCCCGCGCCGCCCGCGACGATCAGCACCAGCAGCACCCGGGCGGCGGTGGCCGACCAGGGGAAGGGGGCGACCGCGCGGGAGAAGACGCTGAGATTGGCGAAGCCGGCGAAGAGGGCCAGGCAGGCGCCGGCCAGCGCCAGCGCGAAGTCGGCCGCGGCCGGCCGGCGGGCCAGCGCGTAGCCGCCCGCGGCGATCGCGCCGAGCCCGGTGAGCAGCGGCCAGATCTGCCCGGTGAGCAACCCGGCCAGCACCCCGCCGACGCCCTCCGCGCCGGCGTCCAGCTCCCGCCCGACGACCAGGACGACCGCCGCCGCGCCGCCGAGCGCCAGCAGCGCCCCGACCGCGCGCAACGCATGGTCCCCGGCCACCGAGCCGGCCGGCAGCAGCCCGGCCGCCCCGACGGCCAGGAAGCCGAGGGTGGCGGCCATCCACCAGGGGTACGGGTCCGGCGGCGGCACCCAGTCCAGGGTGCCCCGGATCTCCACCTGCTCGGTGCCGTCGCGGACCGGCACGGTCCAGTCGCGGATCCGGTGCGCGCGGGTCGGGTCGGCGGCGGCCTGCGCCGGCGGCCCGGACTCCCGCCACAGGGCCCGCTGGTCGTGCCAGCGCACCCGCGGCTCGTCGGCGATCCGCCGCCACTGCGGCGGCGCGGCCGGGTCCGTCTCGGGCGGCAGCGCGGTGTCGCCGGCCACGGTCCGGTTCAGGTAGGTCGCGGGGGAGCGGGTGTTCTCGTACGTGCCGCCGGGCCCCACCCGCAGGTACGGCTCACCCGAGTAGCCGATCACCTCGACGTCCCGGCCGGTGCGGTTGACCAGCTCCAGCCGGGCGCCCGCCTCGACGGCCCGTACCGTCAGTCCGGGCCGGGCCGGGGTGAGGCCGGTCACCTCGGTGCGGTAGTCGGTGCCGTCGGGGGCGTCCGCGCCGTGCGCGGCGGCCGGCGTGGCGAGGGCGAGCAGGGTGACGAGGGCGGCGGCGGCGACCAGGCCGGCCCGCCGGAGCAGGACGGCGATCACTTGCCGGCCGCCTCCACCGCCGCCGTGATCCCCGCCGGGCTGCGGTCGGCGACCTCCTTGCCGTTGACCTTGATGGTCGGCGTGCCGGTGACGCCGGACCTGCTGGCATCCTCGGTGACCTTCCCGGTCCACGGCTTGTACGTCCCGTCCTTCACGCAGGAGCCGAAGTCGTCCCGGTTCAGGCCGACGCCCGCGCCGATGTCGATCAGCTCGTCGTTGCTCAGCCCGGCGCTGCCCTCCGCCGGCTGCCGCGCGAAGAGCGCGTCGGTGAACTCCTTGAACTTGCCGCCCTGGGCGGCGCAGCCGGAGGCGGCCGACGAGCGGGTGGAGTACTCGGTGGTGGAGAAGCGGTTGAGGTAGGCGACCGGGTGGAAGACGACCCGGGCCTTGCCGGCGCTGACCAGCTGGTCGATGGTCGCGCCGCTGACCTGCTGGAACTGCTTGCAGGCCGGGCAGAGGTAGTCCTCGTAGAGGTCGATGGTGACCGGGCCGCTGCCGATGACGATGCCGGTGCCGGCGTCGTTGGCGCCGCGCGGTGCGGTGAACTCGTGGGGGCGCTGGCTGGACCAGACGCTCCAGCCGATCAGGCCGGCGATCACCAGCACCACGACCGCGCCGACGGACGTCCAGAGCGTCCGCTTGCGCCGCCGCTCCCGGGCCAGTTGCGCGCGCACCACCCGGGCCGCGTCCCGCTGCCCCTTGCGACTACTCATCGTTGTCCTCCACGGCGGGTTCGCCCGTCAGCCAGCCGTCCACCGAGACGGGGGTGCGGGGCCAGATCAGCAGGAATCCGGCCAGCGCCAGGAATCCCAGGTCCCGGAGGATCTCCGGGAGGTAGCTCGGGGCCTGCCCGGCGGCGAGCTGGCCGCCGCTGCCGAAGCAGCCGCAGTCGATGGCCAGGCCGCGGCTCCAGGCCGAGACGATGCCGGTGACGAAGACCACCAGCAGCGCGGCGGAGACGCCGGCGGCGAGCCGGGTGGCCAGGCCGAGCAGCAGGATCAGGCCGAGCGCCAGCTCCACGAAGGGCAGCGCCGCGCCGATCACCGTGGCCACGTCGTACGGCATCACCTGGTAGGCGTTGACCGCCCGCCCGGAGGCGGCCAGGTCACCGACCTTGGCGGCGCCGGCGACCAGCCAGACGGTGGCCAGGCCGAGCCGGGCGGCGAGGCCGATCCAGGGACGGACGGCGGGCCAGCGACTGGCCCGGATGCGCGCTGCGGTCACGGTCATTGGTCGTCGCGTCCGGCCGGTAAGTTCCACCGCTCAGCCGGCCAGTGCTTCGCCGACCGCGTCGACCAGGTCGTGCCGGGCCCGGGCCACCCGGGAACGGATGGTGCCGACGGGTACCCCGGCCACGGCGGCGGCCTCGGCGTACGACAGGCCGAGCAACTGGGTCAGGACGAACGCCTCGCGGCGTTCGGCCGGGAGCCGGCTGACCAGGTCGGCGGCGCCGAGGTGCCCGGCCGGGTCCGGGTACGGGCGGCCGGTGTGGGCGTCGGCGGCCAGCCGCTCGTCGAGGCGGCGCCGTCGGACCACGGTGCGCAGGTGGTCGGCGCAGGCCCGGCGGGCGATGCCGAGCAGCCAGGTCCGCACGCTGGCGCGCCCCTCGAAGCCGGGCAGCGCCCGGAACGCCCGCAGGTAGGTCTCCTGGGTGAGGTCGTCGGCGCTGTCCGGGTCGACCAGTGCGGCGGTGAACCGCCACACCTCGGCCTGGGTGGCCCGGACGAAGGCGGCCTGGGCGAGTGGATCACCGTCGCGGGCGGTCAGCGCCCAGTGCGTCGCCGTGTCGCGCGCAGCGTCGGGCGCCGCGCCGGGGCGGCCGGCGGCGGCGGTGTCGCGCGGGGCGGGGATCACGCCACCCGAGGTTACGCGGCCTACCCGCGGCGAGCAGGGTCCTTCGGCCCTTCTATGGCCCGGCCCACGTCGGGAACTTTTCCGCCCCGCCACCCGACTACCTGCTCATGAAGTGCGACGACGTACGCGTGGCGCTGTCGGCGCGGCTGGACGGCGAGGACCCGCAGGCACCGGCCGCGGCGCTGGACGCGCACACCCGGACCTGCTCGGACTGCCGCTCCTGGCTGGCCCGGGCCGAGCAGGTGACCCGGCTCACCCGGGTCCGTTCCGTGCAGGTGCCGGACCTGACCGCCCGGGTGCTGGCGGCGGTCGCCGCCGACCCGGTGCTGGCCGGGCGTACGCCGGCGGCCGTCCGGGCCGCCCGTCGGCAGGTGCTGCGGGTCGCCGTGGCGGTGGCCGCGGTGGCCCAGCTCGCCATCGCGCTGCCGATCCTGCTGGCCGGGCTGGGGGTGGCCGCCGACCCGCACACCAGCCGGGAGATGGCCTCCTTCGACGTGGCCCTCGCGGTGGGCTTCGCGCTGGCCGCGTGGCGGCCGGAGCGGGCGCGGGCGTTCCTGCCGGTGGCGCTGGTGCTGGCGCTCTGCCTGGCCGCCACCAGCGTGGTCGACATCGCCAACTCGACCACCGCGCTGGTGCACGAGATCGGCCACCTGGCCGCCGTGGTGCAGGCGGGCCTGCTCTGGGCGCTCGGCCGGGTCAGCGGCGAGCCCGACCGGCCCTGGTCGCGCGCCGTCGCGGCGGGGCGCGGGTGAGCCGGACGGGGTGGGGTCGCCAGCGGGGCCCCGCGTCGGCGAGCATGGCCGGCATGAACGTCGTCGATCGTCGCTGGTTCGCGCGACTGGGCACCGCCGCCGGCCTGCTGGTCACCCTCGTCGCGCTGCTGCTCGCCCCGGCCACCCCGGCCAGCGCCCACGCCGTGCTGGTCAGCAGCAGCCCGGTCGCCTCGGCCGTGGTGCCGAGCGCCCCGCCCGAGGTGGTGCTGACCTTCAGCGAGTCCGTGCGCAAGGTCACCGGCAAGATCCGGGTCATCGCCCCGGACGGCTCCCGGGCCGACCGGGGCGAGCCCACCTTCGAGGGGTCGGTGGTGACCGTGCCGGTGGACCCGTCCGGGCCGCGCGGCACCTACCTGGTGAGCTACCGGGTGATCTCCGCCGACAGCCACCCGGTCTCCGGCGCGTTCACCTACTCCGTCGGCGCGCCCTCGGCGCCACCCACCGACTCAGGGGTGGACAGCCGGGCGAATCCGGTGGTGGACACCGCGGTGAAGGTGGCGAAGTACCTGGGCTACGTGGGCCTGCTGCTGGTGGTGGGTCCGGCCCTGGTGCTCGCCGCGCTCTGGCCGCACCGGCTGTCCCGCCGCGGCCCGGCCCGGCTGGCCTGGGCGGGGACGGGGCTGCTCGCCCTCGCCACCCTGGCCGAGCTGTGGTTGCAGGTGCCGTACACCGCCGGGGGCGGGCTGACCGACGTCACCGGGGACGGTCTCTGCGAGGTGCTGGGCAGCACGTACGGCACGGCGCACCTGGTCCGCCTGGGCCTGCTCGCGGCGGCGGTGTTCCTGCTGCGCCCGTTGACCCGGGGCCCGGTCGGTCGTACCGACGCGCTCATCCTGGCCGTGCTGGCCGGGGCGGCGCTGTTCACCTGGCCGCTGGCCGGGCACGCGGCGGCGTCCCCGGCGCCGGCCGTGTCGGTGGTCGTCGACGCGGTGCACCTGGGCAGCATGGCGGTCTGGCTGGGCGGGCTGGTGATGCTCGCGGTCTTCCTGCTGCGCCGCGCCGACGAGCGGGAGTTGGGGGCGATCCTGCCGATCTGGTCCCGCTGGGCGGCGCTGGCGGTGGCGGCGCTGCTGCTCGCCGGCCTCGTGCAGGGGCTGATCGAGGTGGGCGGCGTCCAGCCCCTGCTCGACACCACGTACGGCCGGCTGCTGCTCGCCAAGATCGGGCTGTTCGCGCTGGTGATCGTGGTGGCCGCGTACTCCCGGCAGTTGGTGGGGCGGCCGACCGCCGCGCAGCGTCCGGTGTCGGTGCGGCGGGCCGTCTGGGTCGAGCTGGCGATCACCGCGGTGGTGCTCGGCGTGTCGGCCACCCTGGTGCAGACCACCCCGGCCCGGGTCGCCGCCACCACCGAGGGGTCCGGCGGACCCGCCAGCTACTTCTCCACCACGCTGACCAGCCCGATCTACTCCCTGCAGGTGGAGCTGGACCCGGCCGAGCGGGGCAACAACTCGATGCACCTGTACGCGTACACGCCGGACAACCGGCCGCTGCCGGTGGCCGAGTGGAAGGCGACCGCGGCGTTGCCGTCGGCGGGGATCGAGCCGATCGACATCCCGCTGCTGCCGCTGACCGACAACCACGTGACCGGGGAGATCAGCTTCCCGGCGGCCGGCGAGTGGCAGCTTCGCCTGACCGTCCGCATCACCGACATCGACCAGGCCACGGTGACCGCCACCGTGCCGATCAGGTAACGAGAAAGGCTCTCCCCACATGATCCGTCTCCGGCGTCCCGCCACCGCCGCCGCCCTCGCGCTCGCCGCCGTCACCACCGTGGTGCTCGGCTTCGCCGGGCCCGCCTCGGCGCACGTCACCGTCAACCCGAAGGAGGCGACCCAGGGCTCCTACGGCCGCTTCGCCTTCCGGGTGCCCAACGAGAGCGACACCGCGTCCACCACGAAGGTCGAGGTGGTGCTGCCGGAGAACGCCCCGGTCGGCTCGGTCTCCACCATGCCCGTGCCCGGGTGGACGGTGGCCGTGGAGAAGCGCAAGGTCGACCCGCCGATCGAGGTGCACGGCAGCCAGCTCACCGAGGCCGTGTCGAAGCTGACCTGGACGGCCACCGGCGACGCGGGGGTCAAGCCCGGCCAGTTCCAGGAGTTCCCGGTTTCGATGGGCCCGCTGCCGCAGGTCGACCGGATGGTCTTCAAGACGTTGCAGACGTACTCCGACGGCAACGTCCAGCGGTGGATCGACGAGCCGACGCCGGGCGGCGAGGAGCCGGAGAAGCCGGCGCCGGTGCTCACCCTGACCCCGGCCGCAGCCACGTCGGCCGCGTCGGCCACGCCGGCGGCGTCGCCGGCCGGGCAGGCCCAGGCCGCCGCCGACGAGGACTCCGACGGGCCGGCGACCGGTCTGGCCATCGCCGGTCTGGTGGCCGGGCTGGCCGGCCTGCTCCTCGGTGGACTGGCCTTCGCCCGTACCCGTCGGGGGCCGGCGACCAAGGCCTGACCCGCTCCGCCCGCCGGCCCGTCGGACCCCTCCGGCGGGCCGGCGGCTGTCCGTCCCCGCCGATATCCGCAGATCACGGCGGTCCCGTCGGTAAGGTCTGCCGGGTACCCGGTCACCGAAGGAGACGGAACGAATGCGGTTCGTGCGGACGCTCGTCGGAATGCTGCTGTTGGTGGTCGGGATTCCGGCCATCCTGGTCGGTGGTGGCCTCAGCCTGGTCGCCCGGCACGCGACCACCGACGGCAGCTTCGGCGCCCGCTTCGAGCCGGTGCGCACCGCGGGCCGGGCCATCGTGGTGCAGGACGTCGACGCGCTGCTGCGCGCCGAGGCGCCGTTCACCCGGATCGGGCAGGCGAGGCTGCGGCTCACGGCCCGGACCCCGGACGGGCCGGCCTTCGTCGGCCTGGCGCCCGCCGACGAGGTCCGCCGCTGGCTCGCCCCCGTCCCGCACGCCACCGTCGGGCGGATCGCGCTGGCCCGCGGGCCGCTGCCGGTCCGGCTGACCGACGCCGGCGCCGCGTCCACCGTCGGGCCCGCCGGCGTCGTCCCGGCCGTGCCGCTCGACGCGCCCTCCTGGGTACGCGAGGGGATCGGCGCGATCGAGTGGAACCCCGGGCAGTTGGCCGGCCGCCGGCTGAGCCTGGTGGTGATGCGCCCCGACGGCGGGGCGGACCTCGCCCTGGACCTGCGGGCCGAGGTGCGGTCCGACTGGTTCCGTCCGGTGGCCTGGGGGTCGCTGGCCGGCGGGTTCCTGCTGATCGTGCTGGCGGTGCTGGTGCTGCTGCGCCCGGTGCGCCCGCGCGAGGTGGTCTTCGTGGTCGAGCCGGACCAGGTTCCGGTGCTCGCCGGTCGGCTCGGGGTCAGCTCGCTCAGCGGGCTCGGCGCCACGCCGGAGCCCGAGCGGCAACTGGTGTCGGTCGGGGCGCCCGAACGGTTCCGCGCCGCCATCGGGGCGGTGCCGGCCCGGCGTCCGGCCACCCTCGCCGACCTGCCGCCCTGGCCGCCGGAGCGTCCGGAGGAGACGGCCGACCGGGTCCCCGGAGCCTCCCGGCCCGCCAACGCGGACTGACCTCGGCAGCGGACGGCCCTCCGCGCTGCCGACGCGGAGGGCCGTCCTCACCGGGGGATCGGTGCTACCCGACAGACGTCTGAGGTAGGTGTAGCCAGATTAGCGGCGAAAGTCGCCCGGCGGAACATCTGTCCATTTGGTGCAACTTATCCGTGGGTCGGCTCCGCCCGTTGTCCGTGGGCCGGCTCTGCCCGGCGGCGCACCGGGAGCGCCACCAGCAGCAGCAGGGCCAGCAGCACGTAGGCGTTGCGCAGCAGGAACTCCGCCGGGGTGTCGGTGCGCGCCGGGGCCACGCCCCAGTCGTAGAAGGACACCACCCCGTAGATGATCACGATCGACGTGCCGACCGCGAGCGCGAGCAGCCGGCGGCGGCGCCGGACCCCCGCCACGGTGCCCCGGCCGGCGTCGAGGGCCGCGTCCACCAGCACCACCACGGCGGGGATGAACCAGTAGATGTGGTGGGTCCAGGTGATCGGGCTGACCAGGCCGCCGACCAGCCCGGTGAGGGTCAGCCCGGTGAGCTCGTCCCCGGCCCGGGCGGCGCGGGCCGCCCGCCAGAGGCCGAACCCGGCGACCACCATGACCAGCGCCAACCAGAGCAACTGGTTCGGCTTCGCCGGCGCGTCGATCCGGCTGAGCAGCCCGAACAGCGACTGGTTGCCGGTGTAGTCGGTGCGGCCGACCCGGTTGGTCGCCCACAGCTCGTGGGTCCAGAAGCGCCAGGAGTCCAGGGGCGCGAGCGCCGCGGCCAGCAGCGTCGCCACCGCCGCGGTGACGCCGGCCGCCACCGCCGCCCGCCACCGCCGGGTCACCAGCAGGTAGCCGATGAAGATGCCCGGGAAGAGCTTCAGCGCCGTCGCCAGCCCGACGCCCACCCCGGCCCACCGCCGCCCCCCGGGTACGGCGAAGAGCAGGTCGGCCAGGATCAGCACCACCAGCAGCATGTTGATCTGCCCGAAGGTGATCGTCTCCCGGGTGCTCTCCACCGCGAACACCAGCAGCACCGCCACAGTGAGGGTGAACGCCCGGGGCAGGCCGTGCCGCTCGATCACCGGCCGGACCAACCAGCGGGTGGTCACGATCACGCCGATCCCGGTCAGGACGGTGAAGACGGCGATGGTCAGGCCGAGCGGGAGCACCGCGAACGGCCACAGCAGCAGGGCGCTGAACGGCGGGTAGGTGAAGTAGAGCTCACCCTGGACCCGGTCCGGCTGCACGTAGTCGTAGAGCGGGTGCCCGGACGACCACCAGTCCATCGCCCGCATGTAGATCTTCAGGTCGAAGAAGTCGTGCACCATGCCGGGCAGGTAGAGCGCCGGCAGCACGGCCGCCAGCGCCAGCACCGTGACGACCCGACGGGCCGTACGGCCCCCCTGGTCGTCGGAGGTGACGGCGGGTGGCGCGACGGGTTCGGCTGGCACGGGGAAACCCTAGCGGTCCGCTGCGCCGGCAGTGCCGAGGCGCGACACCTGGGCTGAGGCTACGCTGTCCCGGTGGCTGACCTTCTCGTCTGGATTGACTGTGAGATGACCGGGTTGGATCTCGGCCGGGACGCGCTGATCGAGGTCGCCGCGCTCGTCACCGATCCCGACCTCAACGTGCTGGGCGAGGGGGTCGACGTGGTCATCCACGCCGACGAGGCGGCCCTGGAGGCGATGCCGGAGATCGTCCGCACGATGCACGGCAAGTCCGGGCTGACCGAGGAGGTGCGGCGCTCCACCGTCACCCTCGCCGAGGCCGAGGACATGGTGCTGCAGTACGTCACCAGCCACGTCAAGGACCCGCGCAACGCCCCGCTGTGCGGCAACTCGATCGCCACCGACCGGGGCTTCATCGCCCGGGACATGCCGCGCCTCGACGCCCACCTGCACTACCGCATGATCGACGTCTCCTCGATCAAGGAACTGACCCGGCGCTGGTACCCGCGGGTGTACTTCGGCCAGCCGCAGAAGGGGCTCGCCCACCGGGCGCTGGCCGACATCCGGGAGAGCATCCGCGAGCTGGAGTACTACCGCCGGACAGTCTTCGTACCCCTGCCGGGGCCGGACGTGGAGACGGCCAAGGGAATCGCCGCGCAGCTCTGACCAGGGCCGGGCGGACGGTGCGCAACCCGCTGGACGGGGCCGGCGTGGGTGTGGCTATTATTAGTCCGCACCCGCCCGGGCGACCGGCGCGGAAGGCATGGTGGCTGTAGCTCAGTTGGCAGAGCACCGGGTTGTGGTCCCGGTTGTCGTGGGTTCAATTCCCATCAGTCACCCCAGACACGAAGGCCCCCTCCTCGCGGAGGGGGCCTTCGTCGTTTCCGGTCCCGGTCAGGGGGTGGGATCGACGCTGGGCGTCTCGTCGCCGGGGGTGGCCTCCGGGCTCTGCGCGGCGTCCGGCTCCTCGTACGGCACAGCGCTGCCCTTGACGTAGTCGTCCCAGCTCATGTTCCAGTCGGTCCAGCCGTTGCCGTTCTGGAGCTTGCGTTCGGTGCCCTTGACGGTGATCGGGTCGCCGATGCGGGTGTTGGCGAAGAGCCAGGCGCCGTCGGCCATCGAGACGTTCACACAGCCGTGCGAGACGTTGACGCTGCCCTGCTGCCCCTCCGACCAGGGCGCGGCGTGGATGAACTCGCCGCCCCAGGTGAGCCGCTGGGCGTAGTCGATCTTCGTCCGGTACCCCTCCTCGGGGCCCAGCTCTTCCATGGTGTCGAAGACGGTCTTGCGGAGCTTCTCGATCACCACCATGGTCCCGCTGGACGAGGGGGTGCTCTTCTTGCCGAGGCTGACCAGGATCGTCTTGACGACCTTGCCGTCCTTGGTGACGGTCATCCGCTTGGTCTTGTTGTCCACCCGCATGACCAGCGCCGGGCCGATCTTGATGTCGACGGTCAGGTCGGACCGGCCGTACCAGCCGTCGCCCATCGGCAGCCCGCCGGCCTGCACCCGGTACGACACCGTGGTGCCCGACTTCCAGAACTCCTTCGGACGGAAGCGGACCTCGGTGGGGCTGGACCAGTGCCAGATCCCCTCCTGCGCCGGGGTGGAGGTGACGGTCATCCGGCGCTGGACGTCGTCGCGGTAGTCCTCGGGGACGGCCCGGCCGAACCGGACGATCAGCGGCATGCCCACGCCGACGACCTGGTTGTCACCGAGGAAGCTGGTGATCCGCACCTGCTTGTCGGGCTTGGCCATCACGGTGAAGGCGCTGGTCGCGCTGGCCGGCTTGCCGTCGTCACCGGTAGCCGTGACGGTGGCGGTGTACTTCTCGCCGTACTCCAGGGCGCCCGCGGGAAGCCAGCTCTTGCCGTCGGCGGCGAGTTCGCCCTCGACGGCCTTGCCGCTGGCGTCCTTGAGCTCGACGGTGGTTTCCTGCGCGTCCTTGGTGGTGAAGGTGATGCCGGTGGCGGCCGGGACGTCGGTCGCGTCGGCCCTGGGCTCGGTGATGGTGGCCGCGGCCCTAGGGGGGCTCTCACCGCTGCCCTGCCAGCTCGACGACTTGTCGTCGCCGGAGTCCGTGCAGGCGGAGGTGAGCGCCAGCGTCGCGGCGAGGAGCCCCGCCGCGAGTGCGCGGCGCCGCCCGGCGTGCCGGGTCAGCCGGTGGTGGGTAGCTCGCATGATTCCCTCACAGTTGTGGTCCCCGATGCCCATCCTCTCCCACTGACGCGGGGGAGCGCCGGCCGGTTGCCGGTCGTGAACAGAAACACGCCCACGGGGGTGTGCGAAATTCGATAAAATGCCGGACTTCCGCGGATCCTGCTCGGTTTCGCGCGGTGACGGCTCCTCCGGCGGTGGACCCCGCGTCGCGCCGGGTCGGTGACCCGGGCGCGCCGCGCCCGTGCTCCGGTCGGGCCGGCGGTCACGCCGACCCGACCGGGCGGGTTCTACAGCAGCGGGCCGGAACCGCCATCCGGCACGGGCAGGGCGCTGCCCTTGACGAACTCCGACCAGCTCAGGCTCCAGGCCGTCCAGCCGTTGCCGGGCGCGACCTTGCGTTCGGTGCCCTTGATGGTGATCGGGTCGCCGATCTTCGTCTGGTCGAAGAGCCACCTGCCCATCGCCATCGAGACGTTGACGCAGCCGTGCGAGACGTTCTGCCGACCCTGCACCCCCTCCGACCAGGGCGCCGCATGGATGTACTCGCCGCCCCAGGTCAGCCGCTGGGCGAAGTCGATCTCGGTGCGGTACCGGTCGTCCGGATCGGGCTCGTCCATGGTGTCGAAGACGGTCTTCTCCTTCTTCTCCATCACCACCAGGGTGCCGCTGGAGGAGGGGGTGCTCTTCTTGCCCAGGCTGACCGGCAGGGTACGGATCACCTGGCCGTCCTGGAGCACCGTCATCTTCTTGCTGGCGTTGTCGACCTTCATCACGAAGGATCGGCCGATCTTGGCGGTCGCCGACCGGTCGACATTGCCGTAGCGGCCGTTGCTCAGCGGCATGCCGGCCAGCGCGATCCGGACGTCGAGCGTGGTGCCCGGCTTCCAGTACTCCGGAGCCCGGTAGTAGGCCTGGGTGCCGTTGTAGACCCAGTGCCAGGCACCCGGCTGCGGCGGGTCGGTCTTGACGAACATCCGCTTCTGCACCGCGGCCCGGTCCTTCTTCGGGATACCCGGGTGGAACTCGACGACCACCGGCATGGCCACGCCGTACGTCCGGTCGTCGAAGAGGTAGAGGCCGGAGCTGATCATCGACTTCGGCTTGGCCATGGTGGTGAAAGTGCTGGCGCCCTGCCGGGTCTCGCCGCCGGAGCCGGTGCCCGTCACCGTGGCGGTGTACCGGGTGCCGTACTTCAGCGGCGCCGACGGCACCCAGGAGGAGCCGTCCAACCGCATCTTGCCGGCGACCTGCTTGCCGTCGGCCGAGGCGAGGGTGACCGAGGACACCGTGCCGCCGCCCGGCAACTCGGCGCTGATCTCGGTGCTCACCGGCTTGTTCTTCGCTCCGTCGGCCGGGCTCACCGCCAGGCTCGCGGCCGGCGCCGAGGTCTCGTCCGCCGGCGGCGCCGTGGGGGCGCCCGTACCCGGAGTCGTGCCGCCGCCGACGAACTCGGCGGCCTTCTTCTGGTCGTCACCGCACCCGGTCAGTGCCAACGACGCCACCAGGGCCAGGGCGCCCACCATCGCCCCGGCCCGCGTGAACCTGCCCATTCCCACCTCAGTTCTCGCGTGCCTGGCGACATGGTGCCGCATCACCGCCGCCACCCTGGTCCCACCGAGCGGTCGGCGGAGGGTTTTCGTGGCTTTTGCCCGTTAAGCTCGGCCGAACAGGGGAGCCGGGTATCGGATTGGAAAGCCGCTCAGGGGCCGTGCTAATGTTCTCTCCGTTGCCAGCGAGCGCCGCTAGCTCAACTGGCAGAGCAGCGGACTCTTAATCCGCGGGTTCGGGGTTCGAGTCCCTGGCGGCGCACCAGCAATAAGGGCTCTGGCCTGGTGGTTCTCCACCTGGCCGGAGCCTTTTTCGTGTCCGTGGTGATGGCTGGGTGCTCGATGGGTGCTCGGGGGCGGTGGGACTGTTCCGGCTGTCGGTGGACGTGGTGCCGTGACCGTGGACACGCGATCGGGTCCGACGGGCGGCGGCGAGCGGTTCTCGCCTGGCTTGGTGTTCGGCCGGCCGACGGTACGAGGGCCAGTGGTGTTGCTGTCAGTGACGGTCGCTCCGACGCGGCGGGCCGTCTTCGCCGAGCCGGCGAGGGCTCATGTCAGGCGCTTTGGCGATCGGTACCGCGGCGGCGAGCCGATTCCTGAAGATCAACTAACGGCGGACCGAATTATCCGTATCGCCACTTCTGCCCTCGGCTCTTCGGCTGATTCCCTGAACAGTGATCTCCGGAATCGGCCCCCGAAACCCCGATTCGAGTACGCGGGTGCTCGCACGTCCCGCCGGCGCTTCGCCTAACAGCCCGCCGAGAGCATGTGTCTCCGGTCGCGGTCGTCCCGGCGAAGCCGAGCATGAGCGGCGGACGTCGAGGCTGGGTGGACTGCTGACCGGCTACCGGCGTGCCGACCGACTGGTGCCGGTCGGAGCGGTCCTGATGATCGTGCAGGACGCCGAGCGCGAAGAGCAACTGCTGGCCGACCTGGTCCGCGGCAGCCGGATCACCGGGGGCGATCTCAGCGAGAGCACCTGGGAGGCCGGCAGCCTCTACGCCTGCGAGATCACCCGCACCGACTTCTCCGGCGCCACCCTGACCGGACCTCGCGTGCTGGTGTCCGCCCCGGGCGGCCGTAGGGGACGGGCGGAGGGCCATGGACAACCTCCTCGGGGTACGAGAGATCCCGTTCTTCACCAGGAGTCACATGATCAAATCAATGTTCATCGCTACGTTGATCCATCCCGACCAGATCCTCGCGCCGACAATGATTTTCCATGCATAGACCTCTGGCGAAACTTCCCTCCAGGCGGGACAGTGAACGGCAACGATGCCTCACCCTGGGGAGCTGCCATGGCCACGACACCGCTGCGCGCCGTCGCCCTCGCGGGCGCCACCGCGCTCGCCCTCCTCGGCACCATCGCCCCCGCCGGGGCCACCAGGCCGGCCACCGGAGCCAGCACGGTCACCCACGACGAGCAGGTCACCTGGCAGGGCTGGTCCGGCACCACCCTGTCGGCCGGCGCCACTGCCGGCACAACCGTCACCGCCGCCGGGCTCACCCTCGGCACCCCGGTCGGCACCACCGTCTACAAGGACCCGCACACCAGCATCAGGCGGACCTGGGCGTACGGCACCTGGACCTCGCCGCTGACCGAGGTCGGCTTCGGCGCTACCGAGCTGGTCGCCTCCTGGAACGCCGACACCCCGGCCGGCACCTGGCTCCAGGTCGAACTCCAGGGCACCTACACCACCGGCACCCGCACCCCGTGGTACGTGCTGGGGCGCTGGGCCTCCGGCGACGCCGACATCAAACGGACCAGCGCCGACAGGCAGGGCGACAAGACCTCCAGCATCTGGACCGACACCTTCGCCATCGACAACGCGAGCGCCGGGGTGCTGCTGCGGGCGTACCAGCTCCGGCTGACCCTCTACCGTGACCCGGCGCAGACCGCCTCCCCGGTGGTCCGCTCGGTCGGCGCGATGAGCTCGAACGTGCCGGACCGGTACACCGTCACCCCCAGCGCCGGCCACATCGCCTGGGGCACCGAGCTGGCGGTCCCGCGCTACTCGCAGAACGTCCACGCCGGCCAGTACACGCAGTACGGCGGCGGCGGTGAGGCCTGGTGCTCGCCGACCTCCACGGAAATGGTGGTCGAGTACTGGGGCCGGAAGCCCTCTGCCGCCGACACGTCCTGGGTGGACCCCAGCTACGCGGACCCGACGGTCGACCACGCCGCCCGGATGACCTACGACTACCAGTACAAGGGCACCGGCAACTGGCCGTTCAACACCGCGTACGCGGCCAGCTTCCCCGGGCTGGAGGCGAAGGTGACCCGGCTGCACTCCCTCGACGAGATCGAGCACTTCATCGCCGCCGGCATCCCTGTGGTGACCAGTCAGTCCTTCCTCGCCAGCGAGCTGACCGGGGCGGGCTACGGCACCGCCGGGCACCTGATGGTCGTGGTCGGCTTCACCGCCACCGGTGACGTGATCGCCAACGACCCGGCCTCGCCCAGCAACGACGCGGTACGGCACGTCTACTCCCGGACGCAGTTCGAGCAGATCTGGCTGCGGACCAAGCGGACCACGGCCAGCGGCGGCACCGGCAGTGGCTCCGGCGGCATCGTCTACCTCATCAAGCCGACCGGGGTGGCCTGGCCGCAGGTGACGGACTCCACCAACTGGTAGCGACGGCCGGCACCGTCGCCGTCGGGCACCGGCACCGACCCTCCATCGATCGCCCCCTTCCGAAGCTCCTGCCGCGCCGGACAGCGGCCGGCAGGGATGTCCCACCCGCCTCACTCCGCGGAGTTCGGCGACGACGTGAATTCCATCTGCGGAGTCGGCAGCGAGTTCGTCGCCGAAGACCTGCTCGAGGAGGCGCTCGCCGCCCAGCCGGACGTCGACTCCGTCCACCACTACGACCGGGAGGTCTTCCACGTCCGGATGGCCCGGGTGCACCGGGCCGACGAGATGGCCGCCCGCTGGCTCGACGCGATCGGGTTGAGGGGGCAAGGTGGATGTCATGTCCGACGACCTTCCAGGCGCCACGCTCAACCCGTTCCGGGTGCCGTCCGGGCCGCTGGGGCGGCTAGCGGGTTGGGTGATGGGTCGCGACGACTCCGCCCACCGACAGGTGCTCGGGCTGCTCGCGGCGAAAACGGGCGCCTGCGTCTGCGAGATCGGATTCGGCCCGGGCCAGTTGCTCAAGTTGCTCGTCGCGCGCGACTCGGCTGTTCAGGTGTGCGGGGTGGACCCGTCCCCGGTCATGCTGGCGCAGGCCCACCGCCGATTGAGTCGCCTTGGCGCTGCCGAGCGGGCTGACCTGCGGTTGGGCGTCGCGGGTGCGCTGCCGTTTCCCGACCGGCACGCCGATCACGTAGTCGCGGTCAACACGGCCGCGATGTGGCCCGACCTGCAGGCGGCGCTGGTCGACACCCGGCGGGTCCTGCGCCCCGGCGGCACCCTGCTGATCGCCTGGCACTCCGCCCGCTCACCCCGGCGGATCCAGCGGACCCTTGCCCAACCGGAGGCGTGGTGGGGCGAGACGGCGACAGCGTTGCGGCAGGTGTTCGGCAACGTCGAACGCCATGATCTCACCTACACAACCGCCTGCACCGCTACCGCTTCCTGAATCCGGTCGAAGTAGGTGTCGGCTCACCCGTGCCGTCAGGGTTGCCCCTGGGCCGGCGCGTGGCGCCGAGGTCGCGCACCTTGGTGAGCAGGCCGTGGAGCTGCGCCTGGTCGGACCCGGCTGCCGGTCAGGCGCCGAGGACGCCCGGGCCGGACCGCGAGCGCTGGTTAGGCTGATCCACATGCTCGCCGGATCCTTGCCCCGTCGTGACCGATCGGCCGCCGTCCTCGCGGGCGTGCTCGCGGGGGAGGGGCCTGGCGCGTGGTGATCGGGCCGGTCGTGCCCCTCCAGCGGGGTGCTCCGGCCGACGGCTCGGAGTCGCGCGGCGTCGCTGGCTGGTGTGCCCGGGTCGCCGAGTCACGCCCCTTCGAGATCCTCATCATCGTAGTGATCGGGGCCAACGCGGTGGTGCTCGGCATCGAGACGTATTCCCACCTGGGTGCGGCCGGGCCGGTGCTGCGCTGGCTGGAGTGGAGCTTCCGGGCGGCGTTCGTGGTGGAGATCGCGGTCCGGGTGCTCGCGTACGGCCGTCGGCCGCAGGGCTTCTTCCGGCACGGCTGGAACGTCTTCGACCTGGTGGTGACCGTGGCGATCTTCCTGCCCGGCCTGCACGGCGACTCGGCCCTGCTGCGCGTGGTGCGGGTCGCTCGGGTGCTGCGGCTGGTGCGGTTCTCCCCGGGGTTGCGCACGATCGTGACCGCGCTGCTGCGCAGCCTGCCGGGCGTCGGTGGTTTCCTCGCGTTGGCGGCGGTGACCCTGTACGTCTACGGCATGGCGGGCTGGTTGATCTTCGGCGAGACCTACCCGGAGCAGTACGGTGACATCGGCCGGTCGCTGCTGACGCTGTTCGTGCTGCTGTCGCTGGAGACGCTCCCGGATCTGATCGAGCAGGGCCTGGCACTGTCGCCGTGGACCCTCGTCTACTACGTCAGCTACGTGCTGATCACGGTGAACCTGCTGCTCAACATCCTGATCGCGGTCATCGTGAACTCGATGGAGGAGGCGCGGCGGCTGGAGATGACCGAGCGGCTCGCGCCGGACTACGACGAGGACGGGGACGGCGTACCCGACGAGGTGGACCGCATCGCGATCAGCCAGCGGTTGGACGACCTGCGGGCCGTGGTGGCCGAGTTGGAGCGGGAGTTGCGGATCGACCGGGACGAGGGGCCCGCCCGCGGGCCGCACCGGCGTCGGGTCTCCGAGCCGGGCTGACGTGGCGCGGCCGCGGTGCCCGTGGGCACCGCGGCCGCGCCGGGTGGTGGGTCAGCTGGTGGGCAGGACGGCGCTGCCCTTGCGGAAGTTCTTGGCCGTTCCGTTGGGGGTGTAGTTGTTCTCGACGTTGCCGGCGGCGTCGACGGAGAACCACTGGACGGTGGTGCCGGCCGGTACGGTCAGCGTCTCTCCGCCCTCCCGGATGCCGGCGGAGGCGTAGAGGGTGGACGAGTAGGTGGGTGTGGTGCCGCCGAGGGTGTAGAAGACGGCGGCGGGCTCGGTGGCCTCGAAGGTCACGTTCACCATGCCGGGGGTGGAGCTGGGCTTCACCGCGAGGGTGCTCTCCGGCCGCTGGCGGTCGTTGGCGAAGTCGTGGGCCACCCGCATGAGCTCGACCAGGCCGTTGGAGAACTCCATCGTCTCGGCGTGCGCCTCGTCCCAGGTGGGCTGGAAGGAGGTGCCGACCTCGAAGTTCCAGGCGTAGATGCCGTACTTGTACCAGAGCATGTCACCGGAGTTGCCGGCCGCCGAGTAGAGCACGTCGGAGATCGGTCCGGTGCGGGCCGGGGTGACGGCCATGTTGCGGTGCCGCTTGATCGCGGTGAGGATCCGCGACGAGGCGCCCCAGAAGAACGACTCCTCGGCCAGCGTCGGCCGCGGCGCGGAGACCCGGCCGGCGTCGGTGTACGCCCCGGGCGACCACATGAAGTAGTTGCCGGAGGAGTGCAGGTTCATCGAGAACTTGATGTTCGACCGGGAGGCCAGCCAGTCGAGGTTCTTGTTCTCCGGCTCGGACAGTTCGCTCGGCCCGGCGTAGGTGCCGCTGGTGCAGCTGTCCGAGGCGCCCGAGTAGCCGTCGAAGAGGCTGTACTCGGTGTAGTTGCGGTTGTTGTCCACGCCCCACGAGTTGCGCGACAGCGCGTCGGCCGACCCGGTCAGCGCGCAGTGGTTGGTCATGTTCTTGCGCTGCGAGTTGAAGTCGTAGAAGGAGTAGTGGCCGCCGTCCGGGTTGATCGACGGGGCGATCCAGATGTCGAGGTTGTTGAGCAGCTGCTTGGTGCGGCCGTCGTGGGCGTAGTTGCGCAGCAGCCGTTCGGCGGTCTCGATGGTGACCAGCGGCGGCACCCACTCGCGGGCGTGCTCCTGGGCGTAGGCGAGGACGCCGGGCTTCGACCCGTCGCGCGTCTTGCCGATCCGGATGGCGTACACCGGATGGGGGTCGCGGGAGACGCTGGCCGGCGCCCGCAGGCCGTCGGTGAGGGCGGTGCGTGCGGCGGGCGCGACCACCCCGGTGCCGGTGCTGCCGCGGTAGGTGTAGGCCTGGACCAGCGACCCGGCTTCGGCGTTGAGCGCGGCGACGACCTGGGCGGCGGTGCTGGTGACCGTGCCGGCCGCGTTCGTGGCCAGGTCGACGCGGATCTCCGTCCCGGTCACGGTGACCGCCAGCGGCCGGTTGGCCGCGCCCGGGTCGGCCAGCGTGACGGCGATGTCGTTGCCGCCCTCGTGCCCCCAGGCGTGCGAGTCGACCGCGACGCGGCTGGCGTTGGCGGTGCCGAGCACGGTCTGCGCCTTGCGCCGGTAGCCGTTGGTCTTGTACGGCAGCTCGACGATCTCGGCGAGGCCCGGGTACGCGGCGGCGAGCTGCCGGATCCGGGCGTACAGCTCGGTGGGGGTGAGGTAGCTGGCGACGAAGTCCTTCTGGTAGCCGGCACCCTCGGGGTCGTCGGCGGGGATCGGCAGCCACTCCTTGACGGTGGCGGTGGCGACGTCGCCGGTGGGGCTGGTGATCTGGATCCGGTCGGGCCGGGTGGTCACCGTGGAGGCGCCCCGGTGGTAGAGGTAGACGCCGGCGTCGACGAAGCGGCTGATGGTCTGGGTGCCGCCGGAGCCGATCGCGGTGCCGGGGCCGCTGTCGCGCGCGACGGTGAGCGCGCTGGTCGAGGTCTGCCCCTGCGCCCACTTGGCCTCGACGGAGAGGATCTGGCTGGTGCCGGAGGTGTAGTAGTCGGCCCGGATGATCTTCACGTCGCTGGCGTCGGGGTCGGCGGCGAGGGTGGCGGTGAAGGCGCGGTTCTCGGCGGCGTGTTGGGTGATCGTCGCCTCGCGTTCGGCGACCCGGTTCGCGGAGTCCTCCGGGCGGAACAGGACCTCGCCCAGCCGGTACCCCATGGCCTTGAGGCTGGCGGCCTCGTTCGGGGTGACCACGGCGTGCGCGACGATCCCGGTCTCGGTACGGGAGACCTCGTGGTCCAGGTCGACGCCGGTGGCGACGAGCCGGTCCAGTTCGGCGGTGTCGGCGAGCAGTACCTCCACCACGCTGGTCTCCTCGCCGGCGAGCCGGCCGAGGTCGGCGGCCTGGCCGGCGGGCCCGGCGGGCGCGGCGGCCTGCGGGGTGACGGCGGAGGCGGGACTGACCAGCAGGACGGTGGCGGCGGCGGCGGCGACGGCGGCGGGCACTCGCCGTCGCCAGCGCCGGTTGGGCAGGTGAGGCATTCGCATGGTGGCCCTTTCTCGGCGGTGCGGGAATTGCGGGAAAGGTGCGGGCGGCCCGGACAGGCGAGGGCACCGGAACGGTCGGCTCGGCGGTGTTCCCCGTGGACGGTGACGGAGGTATGATCGGCGGCCCGCGAATATTCCGAAATGGATTTCCGGTACGGCCCGGGCGACCGGGTTGGCCCATCCTGAACTGGGCTCATCCGCTCTGTCAATGATCGACAGGGATGCGGAAACAGGTGACCGAGCGGTTGCGACAGGCGTAGGAGCGGGCCGCGTGCATCTCCCACAGGTGTCCGAAGACCGGCCCCGGTCCGGTTCGTAAGTTCCTTCCAACTGCCGCACCAGTGACGCACGTTCTTCCCGGTCAACGCCGGGGCGTGGCGTCTCAGGGCCGGTGCGGGGAGGAGGAGCCGCAGATGCACGGATCGAGGATGGGCTGGCGAACGGCGGTGGTGGCCGCGGTGACCCTGGTTGCCAGCGTGCCGGCGACCGGCGCGCTGGCGCAGCCCACGAGCAGCGGGGCACCGACCTCGGTGGTCGTGGCGGACGGGGTGACGCAGCCGGTGTTCGGCTACGGCGACGCCGTCCGACAGCGGGTCTTCGTGACCTCCGACGTCGACACCGACGGCGACGGGGAACTCGACAAGGTCGCCATGGACATCATCCGTCCGGCGGCCAGCGACCAGGGGTTGCGGGTGCCGGTGCTGATGGACGCCAGCCCGTACTATTCCACGGTTTGTCGGGGCAACGAGAGCGAGTGCAAGGCGGACCTCGACGGCGACGGCCTGAACGACAAATGGCCGCTTTTCTACGACAACTATTTCGTCCCCCGCGGGTACGCGGTGATTCTGCTCGACATGATCGGTACGAACAATTCGACCGGTTGCCCGGTGACCGGTGGTCGGGCGGACAACACCAGCGCCCCGACCGCGATCGACTGGCTCAACGGCCGTCGGAAGGGCTTCGACGCCGCCGGCCGGGAGGTGGCCGCCGACTGGCACAACGGCCGCACCGGCATGATCGGCAAGTCGTACGACGGCACGCTGGCCAACGCGGCGGCGGCGAGCGGGGTGGACGGGCTGAGCACGATCGTGCCGATCTCGGCGATCTCCAGCTGGTACGACTACTCCCGCAGCAACGGCCTGGTCACCCGGGCGAACAACTACTCGGGCAGCCTGGCGAACACGGTCACCAACCCCGCCCGGCGGGCGTACTGCGCGCCGGTGCGGGCGCAGCTCGGGCAGGGCGGTGACGACACCACCGGCGACTACAACGACTTCTGGGCCGAGCGGGACTACCTGCCGGACGCCGACAAGGTCAAGGCGAGTGTCTTCGTGGTGCACGGCATCAATGACGACAACGTTCGGGCCGACCACTTCAGCAAGTGGTGGGCGGCGCTGGCCGAGCGGGGCGTGCCGCAGAAGCTGTGGCTGACCGGCACCGGGCACATCGACCCGTTCGACTTCCGCCGGGCGGAGTGGGTCGACACGCTGCACCGCTGGCTGGACCACTGGCTGCAGGGCGTCGACAACGGGATCATGAACGAGCCGATGGCCGACATCGAGCGGCTGCCGGACGTGTGGGAGACCGCGCAGACGTGGCCGCTGCCCGGCACCCAGCCGACCCAGGTGTTCCTGCAGCCGGCCGGCGCGGACGCGACCGCCGGTGGGCTCTCGGTGCGCCCGTACGCCGGCAAGGCCGCGGCGACGTTCCAGGACACCCCGACGATGACCCAGGCCAACGCGATCCGGCACCCGTCGGATCCGCTGGCGAACACCGCGAACCGGCTGGTGTTCCTGTCGAAGCCGCTGCAGGCGCCGCTGCACATCTCCGGCACGCCGATCGTGAAGATCAACGCCTCGGTGAACGGTGAGGACACCAGCTTCGCCGGCCTGCTGGTCGACTACGGCACCCGTGAGCGGTTCAGCACCGCCGGCGACGGCGTCCGGACCCTGACCACCGAGGACTGCTGGGGCGAGGAGGCCAACTGGGGCGGGCACGCCGAGGAGGCCTGCTACCGGCAGGTCGCGAAGAACGTCGCCAGCAACCCGCAGGAGCTGGTCACCAAGGGCATCATCGACGGGCTCAACCTCGATTCGCCGCGCGTGTCGACGCCGCTGGTGCCCGGCGCGAAGAACGAGGTCGACGTGACGCTGCTGCCCGAGGACTACGTGTTCGACACCGGCCACCAGATCGGGGTGGTGCTGCTCGGCTCGTACTCCGGCTACAGCAGCCGGGCGAAGCAGAACCGGGCCGACATCACGGTCAACTTCGACCGCAGCCGGATCCAGCTGCCGGTCGTCGGCGGCCGTACCGCGGCCCTGGCCGCGGGGCTGTAAGGCAAGGCACGGGGTGGGGCGCCCGGGATCGGGCGCCCCACCCGCGTGTCCGGGTGGCCGGTCAGCGTCCCGGCCGGTAGCGGCCGGTCAGCCGGCCCAGCTTCAACGCCAGGTGCAGGCAGAGCCGCTCGTTGCCGTCCTTCAGGTCGGTCTCGGCGAGTTGCTCAACCCGTTGCAGTCGGTAGTAGAGGGTGGTGCGGTGCAATCGGAGCCGGCTGGCGGTGGCGTGGGCGTTGCCGGCCAGGTCGAGGTAGGTTTCCAGGGTTTCCAGCAGCACCTGGTTGGTCTCGTCGCGCAGCAGCCGCTCCAGGCCGGGGTGCACCCCGGCCACGCCCAGCTGCTGGGCGTCCATCCGGGAGAGCACCCGGTAGATGCCCAGGTCGGCCCAGGCGACCACCGCACCGAGGGCGGGCAGTTGGGCGCCGACCCGGGCGGCCTGGAGGGCCTCCTCGTACGAGTCGACGGTGTCGTACAGCCGGGGCCGGGGTTCACCGACGCCGACCACGCTCCGGGCCACCGAAGCCAGGCCCTGGCTGGCACTGCGCAACGTCTCGCCGAGGTGGCGGGCGGCGGCGTCGGCGGAGACCCGACCACTGCCGCGCCCGCAGCACAGCAGCAACACGCCGTGGTCATGGCGGACCAGGTGCAGCGCCTCGCGTGTCCCCACCCAGCGGCGGCTGGCGACGAGGGTGTGCTCCAGCGCGATCCGGGCCGGTTCGTCGACCGGCTGCCCGCCGGTGCCGACCAGCTTGGCGACCAGGGCGGTGACCTCGCCGTCGTCGGCGATGACCCCGTCGCTGAGCAGCGACCGGACGGCCTCGCAGCGGGTCTCCGGGGCGTCCGCCAGGAGGGTACGGGCCGCCTCCGCCTCCCGCTGCGAACTCAGCTCGCCGAGCAGGTTCTCCCGGTAGAGAGCCAGGGACAGATCAGGCATGGCCTCGGTGACGGTCGCGATGTCGACGTCGGTCATCCCGCCGCTCGCGTCGATGAACCAGACGAAGCCCAGCAGCAGGTCCTGGTGCCGGATCGGCACGCAGACCCGGGGGAGCAGGTCCAGCTCGGGGCAGGCCGGGGTACGCACCGGCGCCCGCGCCTCCATGATGCCGACGTCGCGGAACCAGGCGATGACCTCGGGCGTGGTGTGCCGGCGCAGGATCGAGCTGCGGCGTACGTCGTCGATCAGCCCGGTGTGTTCGCTGTAGACGACGACGCGCTGCCGCCGGTCCTCGATCAACGCCGGCCGGCCGACCCGGGCCGCCACCGTGTCGACGATGCGCTGCAACTCTGTGTGCACGTGAACTCCCCCGGTCATCCCGATGCCCCCACGGCATCCTTGGAGATCGGGTCCGGCTCGCGGGTACGGCAGGACCGTTGGCCTACCTTCCGATGATGTTGGCCGGGGCGCAACCGGCCGGCCGGGTGGACCTGCCCTCCTGCAGGTGTCGAAAACCGCCGGTGGACGTGCCGACATCTGCACGGTGACCGGCGTCGGGGCCGCTCCTAGATTCGGACCGGGGAGTGATCACGCACGGACGGCAGCCCGCCGACTGCGCTTCCCCACCCCCTCCCCCCACGATGAGAGGTGACTCGATGCACCTTCTGCCCACCAGGCGTGCGGTGCGGCGCTCGGTGCTGGTCGCCGCGTTCGCCACCACACTGGTCGCGTCCACGGCAGCCGGCCCGGCCGTCGCCGCCCCCGACGGAACGAGCGGCGGTAGCGCACCCTTCCAGGTGCTCGACCCGCAGCGCTGGCAGAATCCGGACACGATGACCTGGGACGACTACCGTCCGGTGCCGAACCGTAACTGGGGCGACCCGACCGTCAAGGGTTCGGTCCGCAACTTCAAGATTGCTCTGGTCACACTGGACTACGCGGACCAGCCGTTCGAGATCACCAAGCCGGCCGGGTCGTCGGTCTTCGGCAACCCGCAGGCCAGCGCGGCGAACATCCCCCGGGAGAACGTCGCCGGGTTCTACACCGACTTCCTCAACAAGCCCGTGGACCTCAACCGGGGCCACACCCTGCACGAGTACTGGATGCAGGACTCCAACGGCCGCTACGGCGTCGATCTGACCGGGTTCGGCCCGTACCAGATGCCGTCGAAGTCCTACCAGTACGGCATCGACAACGGCTTCAACCCCGGCGCCTGCCCGACCGGGGAGACCTGCGCCCGCAACATCCGCACCGACGGGCTGGGCGCCTGGCGGGCCGCGGTGGGCGAGGAGGTGGCCAACTCGTACGAACTGGTGTTCATCCTCTCCGCCGGCCAGGACGAGTCGTCGACCTGGCAGGAGTTCGGCCAGATGATGTTCCAGAACAAGGAGGACGTGCCGGACGCCTGGGGTCCGCCGGACCCCAACCTGCCCAACTACGCCCGCACCCGCTACGTCGAATGGACCTCGTGGAAGGCGGCGGCGACGATCTGGCCGAACGCCGGCGGCGGCTCCTCCACCCAGGCGGAGAGCTCCGGCATGGGCGTGTACGCCCACGAGCTCAGCCACCTGCTGAGCATCGGCGACAACTACAACAACCCCTACGGGGTGCCGCTGCGCCGGGCGTACACCGGCATCTGGAGCATGATGTCGCGCGGCTCGTTCAACGGTCCGGGCGGCCCGCACACCCGCTGGCAGATCCCGCCGGTCAACGGCGGTTCGATGGGCTCCCTGCACACCGTGCGGGACAAGCTGAAAATCGGTCTGCTCGGCGAGGAGCACGTGCTGCGGCTGTCCCGGGAGGCGCTGGGCTCCTCCGGCCTGGTGGTCGCCGACGTCACCGCCCGCGCGGTGGACGCCGGCCCCGGCGGCCTGACCGGCATCAACATCGCGATGAACCAGGACCGCGCGCCGGCGTGCAGCACCAGCACCGACCCGCTCTGCGACGGTGGCCGGTTCAACAACTACACCGTCGAGGTGGTGGACCGGCTGGGCGCCGACTCGTTCACCCCGGACAACGGCGTGCTGATCAGCAAGACCAAGAACACCGACAGCGCGCCCTTCCAGTGGGTGGTCGACGCCAACCCGCAGGACATCGACATGGTCGACTTCTACCGGCCGGACGGCACCCCGCAGAAGATCACCATGGGTGACTACCGGCAGCTGTCCGACGCGCTGTTCCACGCCGGCGCCAACTCCGGCAGCGAGTACGAGTACGTCGACGAGGCCAACCGGCTGCACTTCTACGTGCTCAACCTCCGCCGCGACGGCGACCAGGTGCTGTCGTACACGGTGGCGGTGCGCTCCCTGGACGGCGCCGGCCCCAGCAAGCGCGGGGTCGCCCTGTCGAAGGGTTCGCTGATCACCCGCGGCCAGCCCGCCAACGGGGGTGCGACCTGCACCTTCGACCTGACCAACACCGGCGAGTACGCCGCCGCCGAGCAGCAGCACCCGGAGGACGTCACCGACAACCTGAAGTCCGACGTCTACCGCCTCTCCGCCACCGTCGGCGGCGACGGCTGGCGGGTGGAGCTGCCCAACGAGCTGGCCATGGCCCAGTTCGGGAAGTCGACCACCGTCGACGTGTCGGTCGGCGCCACCGCCGACGCGACCGCGACGACCCTGGTGCAGCTCACCGCCACGTCGGAGAGCGACCCGACCAAGACCGTGACCAGCCAGTGCCGGGTCGAGCGGCCCCGCGTACCGCTCGGCTGAGCACGTACACCACACGGCCCGGGGCGGTGCGACGTCACCGCCCCGGGCTTCGGTCGACCCTGGGAGGACGCATGCGGCGGATGCTGGCGGCGCTGTGCATACCGTCGTTGCTGGCCGGTGCGCTGACCGGCTGCGGCGACGCGGAGGAGGCCCGATCGGCGATGACCGTGCGGGTGCTCGTGCGCGACATCAACATCCGGCCGGTGGGCGTCGACTGCGCCGGCACCGGCCCGTACACCCACTTCCACAACCGGGCGCCGTTCCGGGTGGTGGACCCGGACGGCCGCACCCTGGCCGAGGGCGCGTTGACCGGCGGCCGGTCGGTGCCCGCGTTCGAGGAGGACCTGGAGGTGCAGAAGGTGCCGACATACTGCGAGTTCCGCATGCCGGTCGAGGTGGCCCGGCGGGACGCGTACCGGCTCGTCGTCGACGATCGGGCGCCGATCGCGCTCACCCCCAACACCAGCGAGGGGCCCGCGCTGGTCGCGGTGGTGCCGTCGTGAGGACCGGCGTACGGCTGGCCGCCCTGGCCGTGGCCACCGTGCTGACCGTCACCGCCTGCTCCACGCCGGAGGAGGCGTCGCGGCCCGAGCCGGTCGCCGGTGGGGCCGCGGCGCTGCCCGGTCCGGTGCCGGCCGGCCTGACGCTGCGACCAGCCCCGTCCAATGCGCCCGCCGCGCCCGGCGCGAACGGCAGACTCACCGACGGCAGCCCGGTCGACCTCGCCGCGCTGTGGGCGGACCGGCCGGTGGTGCTCGTGTTCTTCAGCTCCTGGTGCAGCCCCTGCGAGCAGCGCCAGGACGCGCTGAGTCAGCTTGCCCGCGACCACCACGACCGGGTGGTCTTCGTCGGGGTCGCCGGCGAGGACAAGCCCGAGGACGTGCAGCGCTACCTGCGGGCGCACCGGGTGGAGCATCCGGTGGTGCTCGACGACGACGGCCGGATCGCCCTGTCGTACGCCGTCCGGGAGCCACCGGCGGTGGTGCTGGTCGCCAAGGGCGGGAGGCTGCTGCGCGGGTGGACCGGCGGGGTGGACGCGGTGACCCTCGACGCCAAGCTCAAGGAGCTGGTGCTGGCTCCGTGACCGGGCCTTCGGGGTCGGGGGCGCCAACCGCGGTAAGCGCTGCAGTCCTTCGGGTGCGTCGGTGCTGGGCACCTAATCGGTTGGCACCACACCGCCTAACCGCATTACCGTGCCAGCCGTGCCCATCCATGATGACGAGATCCGAGCCACCGTCGGGCAGGTGCGCCGCCTGGTGGCGGCCCAGTGCCCGCAGTGGGCCGGCCTTCCCGTGACACCCCTACCTGACGAGTTGGAGGGCACCGACCACGTACTCTTTCGGATCGGCAACGAACTCGTCGCCCGTATGCCCAAGATTGCCTGGGCGGTCGACCAGGCCGATTCTGATTCGCGGTGGCTGCCCTTGCTGGCGTCCCACCTGCCTGTGCGGATTCCAGTTCCGCTTCATGTGGGCGAGCCGGGCGCGGGGTACCCGTGGCGATGGACCGTGGTGCCGTGGGTCGTGGGGAGCACGCCTCCCAGGCTTGGCTGCGACGACGTACTCCTGGCCCGCGATGTGGCAGCCTTCGTTCGTGCCCTGCACCGGGTGGATCCGGCAGGAGGTCCGCTCAAGCCACCGGGTTCCCGCGGGTCCGCCCTGCTCCACGCCGATGAAGGCGTCCGCCGTGTGCTGCCCCGGCTCGCCGAGCATGACGACGGCTTCGATGTGACCGCGGCCGAGGCGGCCTGGGACGCCTGCCTGGCTGCTCCTGACTGGGACCGGGACCCCGTATGGATCCACGGTGATCTGCAGCCGGGCAACCTGATCACCGACGGCGGCCGACTGGCCGCGGTCATCGACTTCGGCGCACTCGGTGTCGGCGATCCGGCGCCGGACGTGGCTCCGGCGCTATGGACCTTCACCGGCGCGGCCCGGGAAACCTACCGGGAGGCAATCGAGTACGACGACGCCACCTGGCGGCGCGCCTGCGGCTGGGCCCTCGCACCGTCGCTGACCGGCATCGACTACTACCGGCATACCTTCCCGCGAATGGCCGAGCACGGCCGCCGAATGGTCCGCGCAGTGATCGCCGAACTGGCGTGAGTGGCACTGCCAGCCGAGCCACGCGCCGTCGACAGCGGACCCGCGCACGCACTTCGAGACCTGGGAAGCCGGGCACCCAACTCAACATCCCTGCACCACGATCGAGACGTGCGGATCTGCCGCGACCCGTGCGTACGAGAGGAACCGGTGGGAGAGCAGGCTGAGCAGCATGAACCTCATGGAGTTCGACGCGTTGGTCGAGCCGCTGCGTCAGAAATCGGCGGCCAGCGTGACTCGACGCCGGTGGGCCGCCGCTCGAAACTGCCGATGAGCGTGCATCGCCGTGGCGGCCGTGAGCGTTGCCTTGTTAATCGCTTGTCGGTTGCCCTGCGCGTCGCCGATGATGGCGGCCATGACCGCGACCCGACGGGCCGATATGTTCGTCGATCTTAACGATGACCTGCGTGAGACCGTACCAACGGTGGTCGAGGAGCGCACGACACCGGTCGAAGCGCCCGCCGTCAACGCCTGTGAATAGCCACCGGACGGGGAAGCGACCATGGATATCACCCATCGCCATGAGCTTGCTCGCAGGGCGCTCGATGGCTATGTGAGTGGCCCTGCGGCTCCGATCCGGGCAACGGCCCGCGCCCTCGCGAAGGTCGACAACGCCGTGGCTGTAGTGCTTGTCGAGGGCATCAGCGACCAGATCGCCCTGGAAACGGCTGCGGTGGGCCGTGGCCGGGATCTCGAGGCTGAGCGGGTCGTGATCGTGCCGATCGGCGGGGCGCATGCGATCGGCCGCTTCCTGACCATGTTGGGTCCGCTGCGCACCGGGGTGCGACTTGCCGGTCTGTGCGATCTGCATGAGGCGGAGATATTCCGGCGGGGACTGATCACCACCGACGTCGGCTCACCCCGGACGAACACCGACTTGGAGGACCTCGGGTTCTACGTCTGCATTGACGATCTGGAGGATGAACTGATCCGCGCCGTCGGCACGGTAGGAGTCGAAGCACTCTTCGACTCGCAGGGCGACCTCGGGTCGTTCCGCTCGTTGCAGAGCCAGCCTGCCTGGCGCGGCCGGGAGCCCGAAGCGCAGATGCGTCGGTTCCTGGGCAGCGGCTCGCGCCGCAAGCTGCGCTACGCGCGGCTGCTCGTCGAGGCGGCAGTCGGCCGGGATGTCTTGCCGCGGCCGCTCGACGCGCTGCTCACCGCCGTTTGCCCGACCGAGCCGCGCAACCAGCGGGCGTTCGCCCCGGCAGCTCACGATGCCGGCGCTGTCGAGTAGTTCCGCGCGGATGCACAGCAGCCGGCAGCCGCTCCGGGCGGCCAGGTCGAACACCGCGCAGGCTCGACCATGGCCGGCCAGCCGCCGGTAAGCAGCGACGCGACGCGCGGGCCGACCCCTGCGGAATAACGCCGCGTGAGTGTCGGCCGGTGCACCTTGGTACGCGCTCATGCCGAGAACAGTGCACTCGATCATGTTGATGAGCGTGCGCCGCAGCTCTACCACTGTGTCCGTGCCTCCGCTTGGCTGGTCGAGGCCGGTGTTGTTTGTCTTGCGGGCTGAGCTTCGGTCGTGCGGCGGACTACGCGGATGTCGAGGATGCGCCGCAGGTGAGGCAATGACCCGGTCCGGGCGGACGGCGGCCCGCGGACAGCCGGCCCCGTGCCACAAGGGCCAGCGGCAGCAGCATCGGTCCGATCATGGCCACCAGCACGGACGCGACGACCATGGATGACCACGCCGGAATCATGGCCCGGCCGGGGCCGGAATCGTCAAGCACCGCGCCGAGCGGGTTCACCGCGAGCATCCCGATCGGCGTGAGCAGGATCAGCATCGCCCATGTGCCGCGGTAGTCGCGCCGGGCGGCTAGGCCGAGCGCGATCAGCAGCGCGCCGACCAGCAGCGTCACCGCAGCGGCGGGCAGGGCCGTTGCGGCGAGATCGTAGTAGCCGCTGATGAAATCCAAGGTGGGCGCGGTGCGGATGGCGATCGGCAGGATCGCCGCCGCAGCGGCGACCGGCATGAGCCGCACCCACCAGAGGCGCTGGCCCGCCGCACCGAGCGCGACGACACCGAGCACAATCTGGGGCAGCAGCACCGACAGCGGCGGGCGGGGCAATCCGGTCAGCGCCGCGACCGGCACGATGAAGGCAGTCACCAGTACGGCCAGGCCGGCCGCCCAACGAAACCATCGGCCGCTCGCCGCGACATATACCACGGCGGCGAGCAACCAGGCCGCCCACGCCGCGACGGCGAGCGACAGAAACGGCCCGACGTGCGAAGACCAGGACGGTGTGGGGGCAAGCGCCTCGAGAATCGCCCACCCGGTCGCGCACGTGGTCGCCGTCGTCAGTGCGAGCAGGCCGGCGAGCCGGAAGCCGGGACCGAGGCCCCGTGCGGTCCGCAGGTGCTGGCGCAGCCCACCGGCCGCGATGTCCGCGATGTCGGCCGGCGAGGGTCTCCTACTGTCGGGCGCGGCCAGGGACAGGTAGGTGTCCACCAGCTCCGAGCCACGCGTGCGCCGATAGTCGGCCGGATAGGACAGCGCCGTCCAGCGTGCGTAGCGCCGTTCGAGATCGGTCATCGCAGGGCGTCCTCGGTCATGCCCTTCCGGGCGGTCCGGCTGGCTTTCCGGCAAGCTCATGCGAATCCTCGGCTCGGGCGGGGCGCGGCCTTGGCGGCGCGCAGCCGGGTGGTTGCCGCCTTGACGTTGCGGCGCATGCGTTCGGTCTCGGCGGCCAGCAGCTCGCCGCCCGGCTCGGTGAGCCGGTAGTAGCGGCGCAGCCGGCCATCGACGATCTCCTCGTGGTCGACAGCCACCAGGCCCGCGTCGACCAGCCGGTCCAGCGCGCCGTAGAGCGTGCCGGGCCGCAGCGAGATGCGGCCGTCGGACAGCCGGGCCACCTCGGCGATCAGGCCGTAGCCGTGCATCGGCTCGCCGGCGAGGGCTGTGAGGATCAGGAAAGTGGGTTCACGCAATGGGGTTTCCACGCGGCACAATATATCGGCTACGAAGGTATAAGGGAACATCGCCACCGGCTGCGACCGAACAATCCTCGATCTGCGATCTGGCACACGCTTCTGCCGCTGACAGCGCGAGCGTCACACGGCGCCGCTGTCGGTGGGGGCCAAGGTTGTCTGCGCCTAGACGTGGCGGCCGTAGGTGACGGCTTCCCGGACGAGCCGAGGCGCCTTCTCGGCAAGCTGCGGATCTGGCCGTGCTCCCAGCGCGTCGTTGATGGTGGAGAACGCCAGCCGAAACGCGATCCAGGTCGTCGCCTCGAAGATCTCCTGGTCATTGAGACCCGCGTCGCGTAAGCGCTCCACGTGGGCCTCGGTCGTGGCGTTCGGATCCTGGACGACCTGACGAGACCAACCGGCCAGTGCGGCCTCCCGCTCAGACAGGTCACTATCAACGCCTTGGAGCACTCTTGCTGCGGTCGCCTCGTCACTGAGTTCGGCCAGCCTGGAACCCCACGCCAGCGCACAGTAAGCGTCGCTGCGGGCAGCGGCGGTGGCGGCGACCATCACAGCCACTTCCCTTGGCGACAGGCCTGAATCGGCCAGGAGATCAGCACGCAGGGCCTGGAAGGACGCCAGCACATCAGGGCGCCAGGACCAGACACGAGTGAGGTTGTTGACGTAGCCGTCGGAGGTGAGATCGCCCTCGTACGCGGCAGTCACTGCCGGGCTTTGCGGCGGATCGGCGAGGAACGCAACCGGACGGTTCATAGGGCCAGTGTGCTGCACCCAGCGACCACCCAAAGACCGATCAACGACAGCTCGGAAGTCACATTCTTCTCCCGCGAGTCATGGAGCTCTGCCCAACGCGCCCAGACGGCTCTGGTCACGGCGTGCGATCGGCACACCAGGATGGTCGCCCTCCCCGCCGGCATCCTCAACTGCCGCCGACCGGGCGTTACGGTACGTGACGGGACGTGGCGCTCGATGCGCGGTCTTGCCGATGAGAGCGCATCCGGTATCGCCGAGCTCTGCGTCGACGTGGTCTGCCCCGAAGACGTTGCGGGGGTCGGAACGAGGTTCCCTAGTCGGCCACGCATGCGTGCTTCTACGCGCCGGGTGCGGCCTGGATGGTGACCGGCTGTCGGAGGATGGTGCGCTGCTTGTCGGGTGCGACCCTGCGGAAGTCGCTGAGATAGATCTCGTGGTGAGTGCCGACCATGCGAAACCCTTGGTCGGGGATGACCTCGTGATGCAGTTGCGAGAGCATGTCTGCTTCGTCGTCGAAGGAACCGACGTGCAGCGTCTGCACGCACCGCCCCTCGGACAGCGCCTCCAGACGGATGTCATCCAGACGCGCCGGCTGGTTCTTCGCCCGGGCTTGCTCGACAGCGGTGATGAACATGGCCTGGTTGATCCAATCCGGGACCATGAGCATCAGCGTCCAGTCCCACCGCGACTTGTCCCGTACCACTGTGAAGGAGGCCATGTCCTCGGCCCACCACAGGCCTTCCAGAGGCGGGACGACGTAGTCGCGCACGAGGTCTCGCTTGCTGGCGAACTTCAGTTTGTACGCCACGGGATAGAGCGCTTCGACCGCCTCGGTGAAGGCGGGCGAGGTGTTGGGGTCGCCGTGGCCGTCGATCATGAGATATTGCATGTCGGGCACGTCCACAACCCGGAACCGGCCCCGTTGTGCCTGGTAGGCGTCGAGGGTTTTCTTGAAGTCAGTTTTGTTCGTCATCGGGCACCTGGACTCGGGCGGCGAGCCACTGCCTTTCCGCCTCGAAGAGGCTCAGTGAGTATGAGAACACCTCACGCGCCGCCGGCGGGAGGGGAGCCTGTGCCTGTCGCGCCGCCTGGATTGCGGCGATCCGGGCTTCGATCTGCGCCAGTCGGGTGCGCAGCGCCTGCGTGTATTCCCGCTCCGAGAGCAGGGGCAGGTTGGCGAGGCCGACCAGCAGCGGGTGCGAGATCGGCCGTGGCTCGGCGACGAGGGCCAGCGCGTTGCGTGCCGCAACCTCGCGGCCTTTGGTTGTGGCGTGGAAGACGCGGCGGGACTTCGCGGCAGCAGGCGCCTCCGGGACGTGGAGCAGGCCGCGCTTTTCCAGCTTGGTGAGCAGGTAGTAGATCGAGGAGAACCCGATGTCGGTCCACTGCCGTATGCCGCGTTGCTCGATCACCTGCTCCAGGTCGTAGCCGTGCTGTGGGCGTTCGGTGATCAAGCCCAATACGGTCAGCTCGGCGGGAGTCAGCTCCACGGTCTTATTCTAGCACTAGAATGATCGGCTGTCATCGATGACGAGATGCTCGCCGTCTGGTCGGTCAATGCGCAGATGCGGCGCTCGGCGTCCACACATGGCGGCCGCGGAGGCCTCTGATCGGGTGCACGCTCATGCCGCCGAGCGGGCGTCCGGGTCCGCACCTGCGAGACCGCCAAGTCAGCCGACCGCTCGTGCCGATGTCCGCTACAGAGGTTGAAAGGCTGAGGTTTGGTGTGGAGTGTGCTCGGCGTATCGTGCTGACGTGACTGGGTTGAGCCTCACGGTGGGACGGCGCTTTCCCGCGGCGTCCGCCCTGCGTACAACATGATCAACTCTTTGGATGCTGGCGCAATGGACGTCTACGGTGCGGTGCGGACGAGGCAGTCGATCCGCAAGTTCACCGATCGGCCCGTGGCGCGAAAGCATCTGCAGCGCGTGCTGGCAGCGGCTGCTAACGCTCCGTCGGGCAGCAACCTGCAGCCATGGCATGTCTACGTCGTGTCTGGCGAACCGTTGGCAGAGCTGAAGAGGCGAGTGGCCGAGCGGGTGGCTGCCGGTGATCCCGGCGACGATCGCGAGTTCGCGATCTACCCGCCCGAGTTGCGCTCGCCCTATCTCGAACGAATGGCGGCTCTGGGGGAAGGTCGCTACGGTTCGCTCGGCATTGCGCGCGATGATGTCGCGACGCGGGCCCGGGTTCGAGCCGAGAACTGGAACTGCTTCGGAGCTGGCACGGCCTTGTTCTGCTATTTGGACCGGGACATGCCAGCGCCGCGGTGGTCCGACGCGGGCATGTACTTGCAGACCGTGATGCTTCTGCTGCGGGCCGAGGGACTGCACAGTTGTACGCAGGAGGCCTGGGCGGAGTACCACCGCAGTGTCGCCGAGGTGATCGCGCCACCTCCCGAACGAATGCTGTTCTGCGGCATGTCGATCGGCTTCGCCGACCCGACGGTGGTGCATCCGCGTATCCGCCGCGCCCCCCTGTCGGAGACCGTGGCGTTCCTCGGCTGAGTGGCAGCGCGCCTTTACCTCACCACGCCCACGGTTTCCTAATACGGCAGCCGCCGTTTGAGATGCCGCTGGTAGAGCGGGGTGGACGCGAGGCGGCCACCGCGTGAACATGCGGTCATGCCGCCGACCGGGCGCCACTGTGTGTGACGGGTAAACAGCGGTGGTCGACGCGCGGGTTACACGACCGGAACTTCGGGATTCCTTGGATGGGTCAGACATTGGGCGGCCGGAAAGCCGTGGTCCGACGCGAATTGAGGATGTTCTGGCTCGCGGCTCAAGCGACTGGGAAGAGCTGTGGCCCGTCCCCGGTAAGACGGGTAGGGACGGGCCACAGCCGTGCGCAAAGGGTGGGCAAACGGCGGTGGGTTGATGATCAGATGGTGAAGCCGCCGTCGACGTTGACCGTCGCCCCGGTGATGTAACGCCCGTCCGGGCCGGCGAGGAACGCCACCGCGGCGGCCACGTCGGCTGGCTCCGCGTAGTGGCCGAGGGCGGTGAACCCGTTGATCGTGTCGGCATTAGGGCCGTCGGCTGGGTTCAGTTCGGTGTCCGTGGCCCCTGGATTTACCAGATTCACGGTGATCGCCCTGCCGCCGAGTTCGCGTCCGAGCGCCTTGGTCAGGCCGATCAGCGCGGTCTTGCTCATCGCGTACAGCGAGAAGCCCGGGAAGACCGCCCGCTCGGCCACGTTGCTGCCGATGTTGATGATCCGCCCACCGGCCGACATGCGGCGCACCGCGGCCTGCGAGGCGACGAACGGTGCCCGGACGTTGACTGCGACGGTCTGTTCGAACTCTTCCAGGGTCAATTGCTCCAGCGGTCCGAGCAGGAACGCGCCGGCGTTGTTGACCAGGATGTCCAACCGACCCAGCTCACCGGCGACCCGGTCAACGGCGGCGACCACCGCCGCCGGGTCGGAACTGTCCGCCTGCACGGCGATCGCCCGCCGTCCCGCGGCCTTGATCTGGTCCACCACGTCGTCGGCGCGTTGCTGATTCTGCTGGAACGTCAGCGCCACATCGGCGCCCTCCTCGGCAAGGCGCAACGCCACCGCAGCGCCAATGCCACGACCACCACCGGTAACCAGAGCTACCTTGCCGTCAAGTGCGTTGTTCATGACGCAAAGCCTGGTCGACAAAATCCCAGCCGTCCGGCGGTGATCGGACGTTGCGTTCGCGTCACCGGTACCAACGGCCCACCTGCCCGGTGGCAACCACCCCCGACCGCACCGCCGACAACATCCTCTTCCGATGAGCGGACGGCGACGGCCGATGACCCGGCAGGTCGTCGCCCATTCCGCTCTGCCCGACTCATTTCGAATAGGCCGAATAGGTGTCCAGCGTCGACATCGCCTGTCAGGCGAGCGGGTCTGGCCATTCGTTGAAGGGCAGCAGTTCCCTCAGCCTGGCCGACCTGCCTTGGCCGAGGATCACTTCGGTGTCGATGTTGGCACCGTCGATCTGACGGATGAACTCCCGGCAGCGCCCACAGGGCGGCAGTACATGCAGAACACCTTGCTCATCTCGCCAAACGGCGACGATTCTCTGGATATGGTACTCACCTGCGGTGACCATGGCGGCGATGGCACTGTGCTCCGCGCAGAAGCCTGTACCCGAACCGGTATCGATGCAGACCCCCGAGTACCGGTTGCCCTTGCTGGTGACCAGCGCCGATCCCACGTCTCCGAACAGACGACCACCCACAACGTGAGGATTGAGCACGGCCCGCGCCGCCTGGATCAGATCTTCGTGCGAGGTGGTGGTCATGGTCGAAAGCTACCGAGTCCGTGCTCTGCGCAACATCCGAATTTGCCGCCGACCAGGTGTCACGGTCCGTGACGGAACGTGCGGTGGCACTCGTTGTGCAGTATTGCCGGCGACCTTGCTTACCGCGCCGGTGGGCGGGACCGGCTGGCCACCCTCCCGCGCAGATGCCGTCGTCGGTGACGGCCATGACGGCCACGCCACCGGCGTCCTGCAGGCGCCGGAGCCGAGCTGCGTCAGCCTCGGAGGCCACCAGGTCGCCGCCGAAGGCGTTGTTCTGCGCGCTGATCGGCGCGGTGCGGTGAGCTTCGGTACCCGAGATGCCGGGTGGGGTGGGAGTCTCCGGCCCACCCTCGAAAGCCAGATGGTCGAGGTGCAGCCGGTGCGGGCTGGCCCGCACGTCTTGACGAGCGGACCAGCCCACCATCGGCCAACGGCCGGGTTCGGGGCCCGGGTCAGGCCGGAGCCGGCATGTCGTCGAACTCGGCGACCTGGCGCACTTCGACCTCAACCTCCTCGAACAGATCCGCATACCGCTTGGCGTACTCGACTGCCTCCGCCCGGTCCTTGGCGTTGATCAGCCCGAAGCCGCCGATGACCTCCTTGGCCTCGGTGAACGGCCCATCCGCCGCGGTGCTCGCCCCGCCGCGGGCCTTGCGGACCAGCGCGCCCGTCTCGGACGGGAGGACGCCCTCAGCCGTGATGAGGATGCCCTTGTCGACCGAGTCCTGGATGAACGCGCCCATCTTCTCGATGAACTCCTGGCTCGGGTTCCACGCCTCCGGCGCACGCTCGTCGAGCCGGTGCATCATCAGAAACCGCATTGCTGCTCCCTTTTGTCTCGGGCTGGGTCCGATCGGTCCCGGACGCGATGACCAGCCCTCACCTGTGCGTCGAACGACGGCAGGCTGTTTCGACACGCTCCACCTGGCAGATTTCTCGGCGGCGCGCTCGACCGCAAGCACCAGGGGTGTCGTACGCCGAGCCGCCGGTTGGTCGTCAACCAGTGGTTGACGACGGGGTTGCGTCAACCACTGGTTGACGCATGGCGGATCCCATCCAGATGACGAACCCGGTACGCCTCGACGACCTGATCCAGGCCATCAAGAAGGCCCGCCCCGACGCCCTCGACCAGCTCACCGACGCGGTCATCGCGGCCGACCACCTGGGTGACCTGGCCGACCACCTGATCGGCCACTTCGTCGACCAGGCACGCCGCTCCGGCGCCTCGTGGACCGAGATCGGCAGGAGCATGGGGGTGAGCAAGCAGGCCGCGCAGAAGCGCTCCGCCGCCAAGGCCGACGCGGCCGCCGCCCTCGACCCGAACGCCGGCTTCAGCCGGTTCACCCTGCGGGCCCGCAACGTGGTGATGGCCTCACAGAACGAGGCCCGGGCCACCGGCCACGCGGAGATCCGCCCCGAGCACCTGGTGCTGGGGCTGCTGGCCGAGCCGGAGGCGCTGGCCGCCCGGGCGATCGTCGCCGAGGGCGTGCAGCTGGACGAGGTGCGGCGGGCGGCGACGGCGGCCCTCCCGCCGCCGGCCGACCGGGTGCCCGACCTGATCCCGTACGACGCGCAGGGCAAGAAGGCCCTCGAACTGACCTTCCGGGAGGCGCTGCGCCTCGGGCACAACCACGTCGGCACCGAGCACCTCCTGCTCGCCCTGCTGGAGTTGGAGGACGGCTCCGGCGTGCTCTCCGGGCTGGGCCTGGACAAGGAGGGTGTCGAGGAGCGGATCACCAGCTTCCTGGCGCAGCAGGCGTGACCCTCGCGGGGGACCGAGGTCCCCCGCACGGGGGAGCCCGCGGCCTCCGGATGCCGGCAGAGTCCCGGGTGGACCGTCCCACCGCCGCACGCGGCCCGGCACGGACGCTCGGCCCGGGCGGTGACGGTCCGTCGGTGGCCGGGGCGCGGCACGGGGGACGCCCCGGCCACCGACGGGTACGACTCAGGAGGCGTCGGCCGGGAAACCGTAGCGGGCGGCGTGCTCCGGGTCGGCCGGGTCGACCTGCCGGATGCCGGCGTCGGCGAGGCGCTTGTTCACCTCGTCCAACTGCTCGCGGACCAGCCGGGCCTCATCCTCGGTCACCCGGCCGCGGTGCGGCCGGCCGGCGTACTCGATGGTGCCGTATTCGACCTTCTCCGCGCTCTTGCGCGCCTTCGGCGGGCGCACCCGCTCGGCGGTCTTGAGTAGTTGGGCCATCGGCACGTCGGTGGCCATCGCGTCGAACTCGCTGGCGGTCAGCACGACCCGGCGCGGCTCGCCGCCGCCGTGCCGGTCGTGGATCTCCACCACCGCCACGTCCAGCGCCGCGTCGTCGATGTTCTCCACCTCGACCGGGGTGGCGTCCAGCTGCACGGGCCCGGCGACCAGGTCAGGGTGCTCCAGCACGACGACCTTGACCACCTCGCCGTCGGGCTGCAGCACGGTGCCACTGAAGTCGGAGACGTGGATCGTCTTCTTGCCCATGCGCGGAGCTTCTCCTGTCGTAGGCCCAGTTTCGGACCAGAAGACGCTACCCGACAGGTGTGCGAAAGACCCGGCTGGACGCTTCGGGTGTGTCGCCGCTTTCCCGCGTACCGATCAGAGACCGCCCTTGGGCGCCACTCATTCCATCGGCCGGTCGGTGAGTGCGGCGATCCGGTCGGGTAGCCGGAAGTTCATCACCCCACCATGGCGGGCGTGATCCTGGTGCCTCAGCGGGCGGTGAGGCCGCGCCGGGAGGAGACGCCGGCGGGCAGGCTGTTGAGGTCGCCCCAGGATAGCCCGGCGTTCACCCCGCGCCCGGTCCGCGCCTTCCGGTACGGCGGTTGGGCCGGAAGTCGCCCGGCGGCCTCGGCCGCCCGCCAGATCCTCGCGATGTCCTGCTGGTACCGGTCCTTCGGCTGATTCGGCATGACCATTACCGTCCCAAAGAAAGTTGTCCAGGTATGGAAGTGAAATATGACGCTCGATCGATGCCTCGGGTTCCCGTCGTATCGGTGTACTTCGGGACGTCTACCCGGCCGACCGGATCTTCAACCGGGCCGTGCCCGGCAGAACGGGACGCCGCGTCGGCCGGACCGGCGTACGGTGATCACGACGAGGTGGTCGTACCCGAGCGGGCGAGGGGAGGTGTCCGGTGCTCGACCGCCGGCTCTACCTGCACCTGGTCACCTGGCTGGGCCAGTGGCCGGCCGGCCCCGGCCTGCACGTCGTCGGCTCCCGCCGACGCGGGCGGCCGGCCTGGGACGGGCGGCTGCGCCCGGGGATCGCCGTGCAGGCCGCCGGCAGCACCGTGCTCTCGGTGCCGCCGGAGCGGGTCGAGGCGATCCGCGCGCTGGCCCGCGGGCCGGAGGCCGAACTGTTCGCGGCGCTGCCCGCCGCGGTCGGCCAGCCGGACTGGGTGCTGGCCGACGACACCTTCCGGTGGTGCCTCGCCCCGGCCCCGCTGCCCGAGGTGGGGGAGTGGGTCGCGCCGACCGACCCGGCGTTCCCCTCCTGGCTGCGCCTGTTCGACCGGGAGGTGCTGGTGGTCCGGGACGCCGACGGCGGCTACCTGGCCGGGGTGGGGATCAAGCGGCACGACGCGTACGGGCACGAACTCGCGGTGGGGACGGCACCGGCCGCGCGCGGACGGGGGCTGGCCCGGCGGCTGATCGCCCGGGCCGCCCGCCGGGTGCTCGACGAGGGGGCCGTCCCGACCTACCGGCACGACCCGGCCAACGTCGCCTCCGCCCGGGTCGCCGAGGCGGCCGGCTTCCCGGACCGGGGCTGGCGGTCGTACGGCGTCTATCCCCGCTGACCGCTGCCCGCGTGTGATCCGCGACGCGCCGGGGTGGGGGCGGTGCATCCTCGACGAGAACGACGCCCACGGGCCGGCCGTGTCGCCCCCGGACGGCACCGAGGCGGACGCCCGGGCTGCCGACCCGGGGTGCCGGCGCAGCGCCGAGACCGCTGGGCGTCGTGGCGGCAGGGCGCGGACCGTGGATTCCGGGCCGAATCCACGGTCCGCAGCCTTCCCCCAGGCCCCCCGTGAGGCCGGCGCATCCCGCCGGCCGGTCCCGCTGATGGTGACGCTACGTACAGATCGGTCTCTGAGCAAGGGGCAATCGATCGTTCCTGCCTGTCCGGTAGCGGACTTGAGCTGCGACAAGAGTCGACGGCCCGGCGAGCGGGGATGGTAACGGAGCGTACCCGTAAGCCTGGCGGTCGACGGGAACGTGACCGCCGCGCCACCCACCGGGCGCCGTCGGGTGCCGCGACACCGGCGTGGGGACCCCGGCGCTCGGGCGCCTCCTGGCCGGAGATCGGCCGCAGCATGAGGGTCAGCAAGCAGGCCGCCCAGAAGCGGTCCGCCGCGAAGGCCGAGACGGCAGCCGCCGCGCTCGACCCCAATGCCGGCTTCGGCCGCTTCACCCTGCAGGCGCGCAACGTGGTGATGGCCTCGCAGGAGGAGGCACTCACCGCCGGCAACGCCGAGATCGGTCCGGAACCCGGTGGGGGGAGCGGGATCCCCCGCGCCGGGGATCAGCGGGGCGGCTCCGGTCGGCAGAGTCCCAGGTGGACCTACCCGGACAGGAGCGCACGATGATCCTCAGGACCCTTCCGATCAGCATCCGCCAGGCCTCGGCCGCCCTCACCGCGGGCCTGGTCGCCCTCGGCGTCATGGCCGCCGCGCCAGCGGCCGCGCGGTCCCCTGACCCTGGCCCCGCCGTCCACGGCGAGCTGAGCGGGCCGCTGACCACGCCGGGGTACGAGGGGCAGCGCGCCGTGCTTCGGCTGGACGCCACCAGCCGGGGCAACGGCGTGCCGCTGGCCGCCCACGGCACCTTCCGGTACGCGCACGTCCTGCCCGGCGATGCGCCCTTCGTCGCCTTCGCGGGTGACGTGGACTGCCTCATGGTGGCCGGCGACGTGGCGGTGGTGACCGGGCGGATCACCACCGCGGAGGTGCCCGCCGGCGGATCCGCCGACGAGTGGCTCGGCACCCGGGTCGGCTTCATGGTGACCGACCACGGTGCGCGGGACCGCTTCGGGTGGAGCTGGTGGACCGGCACCGTCGGCACCGACGTGCCGTACTGCGTCAGCACGCCGCCCTTCCTGGCGGCCGACGACGGCGGCATGGTCGTCCGGGCCGGGGTGGCGTCGTGACCACCGTGACGATGAGCGCTCCGGCGCCCCGCTGGGCCGTGTGGGCGGCCCGCGCCGTGCCGCTGCTGGCGCTTCCTTCCGGGCTGTGGCGGATCGCGCTGGGCGTCGGCATCCCCGTCGGCTTCACCGGGGAACTGGCCCGGCTCTACCACGCCCCCGGGTGGATCACCCCGTACGTCTTCGCCCTTACCCTCGCCGTCGAGGCGGTCGCGCTGCTCACCCTCGGGCTGGTCCGCCCCTGGGGCGAGGTGGTGCCCCGCTGGGTGCCCCGGTCCGATGGGCGGCCGGTCCCCACCGCGTTCGCGGTCACCGTGGCCCTGCTCGGCGTGGTCGCCCTGACCCTGATCGCCATTCCGACAGTGGCGCTGTGGAACGGTCCGGAGAACATGGGTGACCCGGAGGCACCCCAGGGCGTGGCCGGCTGGGTGATGACCGCCTGCTACGCCCCGCAGCTGGCCTGGCCGCCGCTGCTCGCCGCCGTGACCGTGGCCTACTGGCGTCGCCGCCGCAGGAACGAGGTCCGATCCTGAACGTCCGTCGCGGCCGGCTGGGTGCGTCAGGGGGCGAGCACCCGGCCGGCCGGCGGCACTGTCAGTCGGCGTTGGGCCGCTCGGCGATGGGGAAGCCGTAGTGGGCGGCGTGCTCCGGGTCGGCCGGGTCGATCTGGCGGATGCCGACGTCGGCGAGGCGCTTGTTCACCTCGCGCCGACGGCGGAGCCGTAAGCCGGGCCGGCGCGGACCGGTCCGCCGGCCGCGCCCGGAGGCGGCGGCCGGCGGAGCACGGGCGGCTCAGCCGGCCAGGCCGAGCACCTGCGCCGCCGCGCGGCCGTTGGCGTGGCTGGCGCCGTACGTGGTGACGAAGGCGCGGGCGCCGGTGGGACGCCAGGCCCCCGGCCAACCCATCTCCACCACGGTCACCGGGTGCGCGGCGGCCAGCGCCTCGACCAGTTCCCGCGCCCCGGGCAGTCGGTGCAGGTGGCGGCCGACCAGCACGATGGGCCGGTCCCCGGCCCGCCGGCGCAGCTCGTCCGGGTCGGTCTCGCCCGCGACCGCGCGGACTTCCTCGGCCCGGGCGAGGTGCGGCCCGAGTCCCCACGGCACCCGCCCCTCGGCGATGGTCGAGGTGGCGTGCACCTGCACCACCAGCGGCGCGACCAGGCCGATGACGTCGCCCTCGACGCATACCGCGCGCAGGGCGGCGGCGTAGCCGAGGCCGTCGGGGCCCGGGGTCGCGGTGCCGGCGGCCCCGGTCCAGGCGGCGAGCGCGGCGGCGCGGCCGGCCGCCTCCTCCACCCGGGCGCGGTCCAGCCGGCCGTCGCCGATCGCCGCGACGATCTCGCCGGCCACGTGCTCGACCAGCGCGGCGTCGACCTTCGCGCCGACGCAGAGCAGGTCGGCGCCGGCGGCCAGCGCGCGCACGGCGGCCGGCCCGACCCCGCCGGCGGCCAGCGCGGCGCCCTGCATCTCCAGCGCGTCGGTGATCACCGTGCCGGTGAAGCCGTACTCGCCGCGGAGCAGGTCGACCAGGACGGCCCGGCTGAACGTGGCCGGCCCGTCTCCGGTGAGCGCCGGCACCCGGATGTGCGCGGTCATGATCGCCCGGGTGCCCGCCTTGACGACCGCCGCGAAGGGCGGCAGGTCGCGCTCGCGCAGCAGGGCCGGCGACACGTCGACGGTGGGCAGTTCGTGATGCGAGTCGGCGACGGTGGCGCCGTGGCCGGGGAAGTGCTTGGCGCAGGCGGCGACACCGACCGACTGGAGGCCCTCGACGGCGGCGGCGGAGTGCGCGGCGACCCGGGCCGGGTCGGCGCCGAACGAGCGGGTGCCGATCACCGGGTTCTCGTCGGCGGTGTTGACGTCGACGGTGGGGGCCAGGTTCACGGTGACGCCGAGGGTGGCCAGTTCGGCGCCGATGGCCGCGTAGACCCGGCGGGTGAGCGCGGGGTCGTCGACCGCGCCGAGCGCGGCGTTGCCCGGGTACGGGCTGCCGGTGGCGTGTGCCAGCCGGGTGACGTCCCCGCCCTCCTCGTCGATGGCGATCAGCACGTCGGACCGGCCGGCGCGCAGCCCCGCGGTGCTCGCGGCCACCTGCGCCGGGTTGTGGATGTTGGTGCCGAACAACGTGTGCCCGGCCAGCCCCTCGCCGACCAGGTCGACGGCCCAGTCCGGCGGCACCGGCCCCGGGTACGCGGCGAGCAGCGTGCCCAGCGCGAGCCGGCGCAGTCCTGGATCCAGCCCCACGTGACTTCCCCCTTCGGTGCCGGACGGCACGAGTGTCGCACCGGGAGCGGTCGGTCGTCCGAGTACTCCGGTACGGGGTGGCCGATACGCTACGGGCACCCGTCTGCAGGTCGATTCGGTTAGCAAAGTTTACGGAAACTAGAGGACGTGGCATGAGTGCGACCAGGCTGCCCGGCACCCCCCGCCTGTTGCGGGCGCTCAACGATCGTGCGGCACTGGAACTGCTGCTCGAACGCGGCCCGCTGACCCGGGCCCGGCTCGGCGAACTGACCGGCCTGTCCAAGGTCACCGCCTCGCAGCTGGTGGAGCGGCTGGAGGAACGCGGGCTGGTCACCCGGGTCGGTGAGCAGGCCGGCGGGCGGGGCCCGAACGCCCAGCTCTACGCGGTGCGCCCCGGCAGTGCGCACGTGGTCGGCGTGGACGTCGGGGCGGAACGGGTGGTGGCGGCCTGCGCCGACATCACCGGAGCGGTCATCGGCCGGGTCGAGCAGTCCACCCGGGACACCGACGACCCGGTCGGCGTGGTGCACAACGCGGTGGTGCGGGCGGCGAGCAGCGCCGGCGCGGAGCTGTCCAGCGTACGGCGGGTGGTGCTGGGCACCCCCGGCCTGGTGGACCCGGGCACCGGCGACATCACCTTCGCCTTCAACCTGCCGCGCTGGCACCGCGGCCTGCTCGCCGCGCTCCGCGAGGACCTGCACACCCCGGTGGTCTTCGAGAACGACGTCAACCTCGCGGCCGTCGCCGAGGCGCAGTCCGGCGCGGCCCAGGGGCTGGCGGACTTCGTGCTGGTCTGGGTGGGCGCCGGCGTCGGCCTGGCGATCATGATCGGCGGGCGGCTGCACCACGGCAGCAGCGGCGCCGCCGGCGAGATCGGCTACCTGCCGGTGCCCGGGGTGCCGATCCCGCGGGACGTCTCCCGCCGCGCCAAGCCGGCGTTCCAGCAGCTCGCCGGGGCGGACGCGGTCCGGGCGGTGGCCCGCGAGCACGGGTTCGACTCCGGCGACGCGGCCGACGCGGTGCGCGCCGCCATCGCCGCCGGCACGACCGGCGGCCCGATGCTCGACGAGCTGGCCCGGCGCCTGGCCCTGGGCGTGGCCAGCACCTGCGTGGTGCTGGACCCGCCGCTGGTGGTGCTCGCCGGCGAGGTCGGGCAGGCCGGCGGGGCGGCGCTGGCGGAGCGGGTGCAGCACGAGGTCGCCGCGATCACGCTGGTCCGGCCCCGGGTGGTGTCGACCGGGCTGACCGAGGAGCCGATCCTGCGGGGCGCGCTGCGTACGGCGCTGGACGCCGTCCGGGACGAGGTCTTCGGGTCGACCGTCGGCTGACGCCTGTCGCCGTACGCCACCCGCCATGTGAAGGAATTCTTCACCACCGGTCCGGCTCCGGCAAGATCCTGCCAAGGTCGGCCCGATGGCGGGCGTGCCGTACCGGGGCCGCCGAGCGCCCCGGCACGGCGGCCGGTCAGATCAGGTCACGCCGGCGGAACACCGCGAACGCCGCCGCCGTCACCGCGCCGGCGAGGGCCAGCAGCACCACCAGCGCCGGAGCCCAGGTGATCGTGTACGTGCCGTCGCAGAAGCCGAAGCCCGTCGAGTTCCGGCAGGCCTGATCGTCATAGAGCGTGATCCGGCCGGTCAGCCAGGCCCCCACGTAGGTGGAGAGCATCAGCTGGTCCGGGCGGGCCACGTCGAGGATCTCGAACACCAACCGGGCGCCCAGCTCCCAGACCACCCCGTACGCGGCGACCGCGCCGAGCGCCGCCGAGGTGTGCCGGCCCAGCGCGGCGATGCCGAAGCCGAGCGCGGAGGCGAGCAGCACCAGCACCAGACCGCGCCCGTAGACGCCGCCCAGGCTCTGCCAGAACGCCCCGTCCAGCCGGCCCGGCAGCCCGGCGGTCTGCGCGATCGTCCAGAACGTGCCGAGGTAGACCACCGTGGCCGCCACCGACAGCAGCGTCACCACCCCGAGCAGCGTGGCCAGCTTCGCGCCGAGCACGGTGAGCCGGCGCGGCCGCCACAGCAGCAGGTTGACCACCCCGCCGGAGTTCAGGTCGGCGCCGATGTAGGAGGCCCCGACCAGGAAACCGAAGAGCACCAGGAACGCGATCAGGAAGTAGAGCAGCGGACCCGCCTGCTGGCCGAAGACGAAGACGCCGCTGAGGTAGTCGGCGACCACCGGCAGGCGGTCCCGCAGCATCGGGTCCAGCTCGCTGCAGTCCGCCGGGAGGTAGCCGTTCTCGTCGATCGGCAGCTCGCCCGCCTTGACCTTCAGGCAGCGCTGGTGATCGGCCTCCATGCTGCTGATCGCCTGGGAGACCTGGGCCTGGGCCTCGGCCACCTCACTCGCCGACGGCTGGTGCGACCCGACCAGGGTGGTGCCCGTGGTGATGGCGAAGGCCAGCGCCAGCAGCACCACCATCAGCTGGACGAAACGGCGGGCGGCGAGCCGCTCCAGCTCGGCGCGGACGAGGTTCACGCGTCCACCCCCCGGCCGGCGGTCACGTCGAGGTCGATCATCGGTTCGGCGGGTCCCTCCCCGGGCAGGGCGGCCTCGCCCACCTGCCGCGGCAGTGTCGGATGCGGTGCGGTGCCGGTCAGTTCCAGGAAGACGCTCTCCAGGTCGGGGCGGATCGGGGTCAGCTCGCGCACCCACAGCCCCTGCTCACCCAGCGTGCGGGCGATCAGCTCGGGGTCGTCCGTGCCGGCGACCACCAGCAGCCCGTCGTGGTCGCTGACCGACAGGCCCGCCGCCCCCAGCAGCTCGGCGGCGCGGTCCGGCTCGGCCACCCGTACCTGCCACTCGTGCTGGTCGTAACCGGCCAGCACCTCGGCCACCGGACCCGCCGCCACCCGGCGACCCTGGGAGATGATCGTCACGTGGTCGCAGATCAGCTGGATCTCGGCCAGGATGTGGCTGGAGACCAGCACCGTCACCCCCGCCTCGGCCAGCGACCGCATCAGGTCCCGCATCTCCCGGATGCCCGCCGGATCCAGCCCGTTCGCCGGCTCGTCCAGGATCAGCAGCTCGGGATCCTTGAGCAGGGCGGAGGCGACCGCCAGGCGCTGCTTCATACCCAGCGAGTAGCCCTTGACCCGGTCCTCGCCCCGGTCGCGCAGCCCGACCTGCTCCAGCACCTCGTCGACCCGGACGGTCGGTACCCCGCCGGCCAGCGCGAGCAGCCGCAGCGTGCGGTGACCGGTGAAGTTGCCGAAGAACTGTGGGCTCTCCACGATCGCGCCGACCCGCCCGGCCACCCGGGCCAACTGGTCCGGCGTGGGGGCGCCGAGCACGCTCATCCGGCCGCTGTCGGCGCTGACCAGGCCGAGCAGCGCGCGCAGGGTGGTGGTCTTGCCGGAGCCGTTCGGGCCGAGGAACCCGTGCACCTGCCCGGCCTCGACCAGCATGTCGAAACCGTCCACCGCGACCCGGCGCCCCTGCCGGAGGGTGTGGAACGTCTTGCGCAGCCCCTCGATCTCGATGACCGCGCTCATCCGCGGTGCTCCTGACCTCGATCGGGCATGGCACGTCCTCCGGCTGTGGTGACCAACGACACGGCGCCCCACCCTATGGCCGCGGCGTCGCCCGTGGGGGGCACCCTGCGGGCTGCGTGGTTGGATGGAGCGGTGACTGGTGACCTGATCCCCGGCGCCGCCGCCGCCCCCGCCGCCCCCGCACCCGTGGACGCGGATCTGGTGGTCAGCCTCGACGGCGTCGGCGTCAGGCGCGCCGGCACCGCGCTGCTGCACGACGTGGACTGGCGGGTCGAGCTCGACGAGCGGTGGGTCGTCCTCGGCCCCAACGGCGCGGGCAAGACCACCCTGCTCAACCTCGCCGCCGGCCGGCTGCACCCGACCAGCGGGACGGCGCACGTGCTCGGCGAGCGGATCGGCCGCACCGACGTCAACGAGCTGCGGATGCGGATCGGGCTCTCCACCGCCGCCCTGGCCGAGCGGGTCCCCGCCGAGGAGCGGGTCAGCGACGTGGTGGTCACCGCCGCCTGGTCGGTGGTCGGCCGGTGGCGGGAGAGCTACGACCGCACCGACGAGTCCCGGGCCCGCGCCCTGCTCGGGCAGCTGGGCGTCGGCCACCTCGCCGACCGGGCGTACGGGACCCTCTCCGAGGGCGAGCGCAAGCGGGTGCAGATCGCCCGCGCCCTGATGACCGACCCCGAGCTGCTGCTGCTCGACGAGCCGGCCGCCGGGCTCGACCTCGGCGGACGTGAGGACCTGGTGGCCCGGCTGGCCGAGCTGGCGTACGACCCGGACGCCCCCGCCCTCGTCCTGGTCACCCACCACGTCGAGGAGATCCCGCCGGGCTTCACCCACGCGCTGCTGCTGCGTGAGGGCGGGGTGGTCGCGCAGGGGCTGCTCGCCGAGACGCTCACCGGTGACAACCTCTCCAAGACCTTCGGCCTGCCGCTGGTGGTCGAGCGGCGCGGCGAGCGGTACACCGCCCGGGCCGCCTGAGTCGGCGCTCCGCCCCCGCCGGTCCCAGCGGGCGGCTGGTCCTAGACTCGCCGCAGCGTGCAGGTCGGCAGGAGGTCGTGGTGCGGCAGACCCGGGTCGTCGTGGTGGGCAGCGCGAACATGGACCTCGTCGGCATCGGCCCGGCGCTGCCCCGGCCCGGGGAGACCGTGCTCGGCAGCGACTTCGTGACGGTGCCCGGCGGCAAGGGCGCCAACCAGGCGATCGCCGTGGTCCGCGCCGGTGCGTCCTGCGCCTTCCTCGGCGCGATCGGCTCGGACGCGTTCGGCGTCACCCTGCGCGCCCGGATCACCGCCGCGGGCGTGGACACCGGGCAGTTGCGGGTGGTCTACGGCGCGTCCGGGGTGGCGCTGGTCATGGTCAACGCGGCCGGGGACAACGCGATCCTGGTGACCCCCGGCGCCAACGCCTCCTTCGCCGGCCTCACCGACGGCGAGCTGCACGCCGTACGCGAGGCGGACGTGCTGGTCGCGCAGCTGGAGATCCCGGTCGAGACGGTGACCGCGGCGGCGGTGGCGGCCCGGGAGGCCGGCACCCGGGTCATCCTCAACGCGGCGCCGGCCCGGCAGGTACCGGCCGAGCTGCTGGCCGCGGTGGACCTGCTGGTGGTCAACGAGCCGGAGGCGCAGGCGCTCACCGGCCGCGGCCGGGAGGACCCGCGGGCGCTGCTGGAACTGGTGCCCCGCGCGGTGCTGACCATGGGTGGCGAGGGTGCCTGGTACGGCGACCGGGACGGCACGGTCGGGCACGTGCCGGCGGTCGAGGTGGACGTGGTCGACACCACCGCCGCGGGCGACGCCTTCACCGCCGCACTCGCGGTGGCCTGGGGGGAGGGCCGGGAGGTGCTGGACGCGGTGCGCTGGGCGGCGGCGGCCGGTGCGGCCTGCGTACGCCGGCTCGGCGCCTCGGTGGCGCTGCCCCGCCGCGACGAGATCGACGCGCTCTACGCCCCGTCGGTTGCCTGACCCCGCGATGCGCGCCTGCCCGCGCTCGGGCCGGGCCCGAGCGGCCGACTCGGGTGCGGTGCGCGGCCGGGTCACGCGGCGTGGCGCTGGAAGGCCCGGCGGTACGCCGACGGCGAGGTCCGCATCGCCCGGCCGAAGTGGTGCCGGTAGGTGACCACGCTGTCGAAGCCGACCGAGCGGGCCACCTCCGCGACCGGGAGCCCGGTCGACTCCAGCAGCGCCAGGCTGGCCCGCACCCGCTGGTCGATCAGCCAGCGGATCGGGCTGGTCCCGGCGGCGCGGGCGAACTGCCGCAGGTAGGTGCGGGGGGACATGTGCGCCTGCCGGGCCAGGCGCTGCACGGTCAGCGGCTCGGCGAGGTGGGCCAGCGCCCAGTCGATGCTGCGGGCGATCCGGTCGTCGTCCGGGTCGGCCGGCACCGGCGCCTCGATGAACTGCGCCTGCCCGCCGTCGCGGTGCGGCGGGATCACCAGCCGCCGGGCCACCGCGTTCGCGATCGCCGCGCCGAAGTCCCGCCGGACGACGTGCACGCAGAGGTCCAGGCCGGCGGCGCTGCCCGCGCTGGTCAGCACGTCGCCGTCGTCGAAGTAGAGCGCGTCCGGGTCGACCTCCACCCGGGGATGCCGCCGGGCCAGCAGGTCGGCGTACCGCCAGTGGGTGGTGGCGCGGCGACCAGCTCCGGTGACGGGTCGACGGTCACGTCCGGCACGCCGGGGACGATCACCGTCGCGGCCCGGGCCAGCACGTCCAGGCCGTACGGGGTGTGCAGGGCGGCGCCGCCGACCACCGGCACCGGGCCGGGGCGTTCCGCGCAGACGGTCAGCGCGTACCAGTCGACGTCGAACTCGGGCCGGGGCAGCCCGAACACCTCGGTGACGATGCCGGTCTCGAAGACCGACATCCACGGGTACGCCAGCACCGCCACCGTACGGGTCATGGCGGGATGTTAGCGGAGAACGTCGTTCCCGCCACTGCCGCCGGAGCGGCGGCCGGCTGAGGATCGGAGGCATGTCGTACACCCGCTCCGTGCCGCCGGCCGACCCGGCGGTCGCCGCCGCCCACTTCCTCGACCGGCTGACCTTCGCCACCGACGTCAGCGACGTGCACGCCGACCTCACCGCCCGGGTGCCCGGCCTGGTGGTGGTCGACTCCCGGGGCTCGGACGCCTGGCGGCAGGGGCACCTGCCCGGCGCGGTGCACCTGCCGACGGCGGAGATCGCCGCCCGCGCCGCCGAGCTGGTGCCAACCGGTTCGACGGTGGTCACCTACTGCTGGGGGCCGGGCTGCAACGGCGCCACCCGGGCCGCGCTGGAGTTCGCCCGCCTCGGCTACCGGGTCAAGGAGATGCTGGGCGGCTACGAGTACTGGGTCCGGGAGGGGCTGCCGGTGCGTACCGCGACCGGCGAGACCCGACGGCCGGTCGACGAGCTGACGGCCCCGCGCGCCGCCGTCCGCTGCGACTGCTGAGCCGGTCAGTCGGCGGGCTCGTCGCTGAGCCGCTCGCCCCGGCGGCGCAGCATGCCGAGGCCGGGAATGCCGGCCACGGCGAGCTTGAGGTCCCGCGTGACGTCGAGCAGGTCGTGCAGGTCCGGACCGACCCGGTCCAGAGTGGCCAGGATCGGCAGGATGTCCGCCGTCAGGTGCTCCTTGAGCTTGGGCAGCTCGTCCACCAGCCGGATCGCCGCGGTCACCTCCTCGTGGCTGAGCTGCTCGACGAAGCGGGTCGCCATCGGCGCGGCCCGGCGCAGCGCCGGCTCGTACGCCGCCAGCAGCTCGGCCGCGGTGGCGCTGGCCTTCTCCGCCGCGATCACCGTGCCGGCGGCCCGGCCGGCCACCGCGTCCGCCTCGGCGACGACCACGGCCGCCGCGGCGGACACCTGCTCGGCCTCGCCGACCACCACGGCGGCGGCCGCGGCGACCTCGGTGGCCGTCTCGATCGCGCTGGTCGCCGCCGCGCTGATCACCGCGACCTCCCGGACCGCCGCCTCGCCGTCGGTGAGCATTCGGTCGGTCCGGTCCAGGGTGCCCTCGATCCGGTCCACCACCCCGTTGATCCGGTCCAGCAGCGCCTCCACGCCGTCGAGCACCGCGAACGCGCGGGCCGGCACGGCGGCGAACGAGGCGGCCGAGCCGAACGCCTGGTCGAGAGCGGAGCGGGTGAGGCCGACGACGGCGGACGGCCGGGGGAGGGGGATAGCCATGTGACCAGTGTGCGGCGGCCCGGCCACCCGCGCGCGACGGGCGGTCACCGGTGTTCTGTCTGCTGCTCGACGGCGCGCTGCACGGCCCGGTAGATCTGCCCGAACCGCAACGCGTCCGGAGTGCGCACCAGCATCACCTCCTGCCCGTGGTGCTGCACCCACAGCTCGTGCACCCGGTTGCCGCGCTCGTAGGAGCGGTCCAGCCAGCTCAGCGGCAGCTCCAGGAACGGGGTCAGGGCCAGCGCGCCGACCGCACAGCCGGCCAGGATGACCAGCGCCAGTTTCCAGTTGCCCCGGTCCTGCGCGGACCAGGCCAGCGAGACCACGCAGACCAGCGCCACCAGCGGCGGCAGGGAGAGCAGCAGCACCAGCACGCCCCGGCCCAGCACCCGGCCCCGGACGGCCAGCGTCGTCGCCCCCCGCGCGTGCCAGACGTACGTCACGTCGGCGATCCGGATCGCGTGCCCACCGGCTCGGATCGACTCCGAGGTCACCTGGACCGTGTCGTCCCGGTAATAGAGGGTCATCACCAACCCTAACCATCCGTGGGCAACCCGCGCCCCGCCGTGCCGGTGGGTCGCCGGTGGGGCGCCGGTGGTTCCGCGGGCGCTGTGGAGCTGATGTCGTCGACGGATCACCGACCGATCGACGGGTCAGGTCGGGGCTGATTCGTTCACGTCATCAGCTCCACAGTGAGCTGTGGAGGCACCCCCGGCACCAGGCTGAGTCGTTCCCGTCATCAGCTCCAGAGGCGGTGGCGGAGGGGCCCGTCGGCGGAGGCGCGCGCACGACGAGGCCGGACCGACCCGGGCGCGGCGTTCGGGTAGGGCTGACCGTGCTCGACCAGGAGATCCAGGAGCTCTTCGCGTGCGGGGACCGGCTGGCCGGCGGCCGGATCGTCCAGTTCTGGGGCGAGCAGGATCTCTACGGCCTGTTGCGCGGGTTGGAGATGCTGCCCGACGGGCCGATCGAGTTCTGAGGGCCGGGCGCGGGCCGGGCGGCCTCCATCGCCCGCTGCACCGCCCGGTAGATCTGCCCGAAGCGCAGCGCGTTGCCGGTGCGCAGCAGCAGCACCGGCCCACCTCCCCAGCGGGCCCACATCTCCCACTGCCGGCTGCCCCGGGCGTACGACCGGTCGAGGTGCTCGAAGAGGAAGTCGGCGAGCGGGCCGACGGCGAGCCCGACCAGCACCGAGGCGCCCACGATGGCGATGGTCACGGTCAGCGAGCGGTGCAGCCAGACGGCCAGCGCCACGCCCAGCACGGCGGCGACCAGGGGGCCGGCCAGGGCCGCGCCGAGGGCGCCCCGCCCGGCGAGCACCCGCCACGAGCGGCTGCCCCGGCGGTGCCAGACCATGCCGATCTCGGCGAGCGGGAAGGTCCGCCCGTCGACCCGGATCGCGGCGGAGGTGACCTGCACCGACCTGTCGTCGTAGTACGTGATCATCGCGGCACTCCCGGCGGCGGGGCTGACACCAGACTACGTACCCCAACGACCGGGCCGTAAGGTTGGCACGCGACTTCGACGAGGAAGTGAGGGCAGCGTGAGCGAGTTCGTGCGGCTGGAGACCAGGGACGGCATCGGCACCATCCGGCTGGAGCGGCCGCCGATGAACGCGCTCAACACCCAGGTGCAGGAGGAGTTGCGCGCCGCCGCCGCAGCGGCCACCGCCGACGCGAGCGTCCGCGCCGTCATCGTGTACGGCGGGGAGAAGGTCTTCGCCGCCGGCGCGGACATCAAGGAGATGGCCGACATGTCCTACGTGGACATGGCGGAGCGGGCCGCGGACCTGTCCAGCGCGCTCGGCGCGATCGCCCGGATCCCCAAGCCGGTGGTCGCCGCGATCACCGGGTACGCCCTCGGCGGCGGCTGCGAGCTGGCCCTGGCCTGCGACTGGCGGGTGGTGGCCGAGGACGCCAAGCTCGGCCAGCCGGAGATCAGGCTCGGCATCATCCCCGGCGCCGGCGGCACCCAGCGGCTGGCCCGCCTGGTCGGCCCGGCCCGCGCCAAGGACCTGATCATGTCCGGCCGGATGGTGGACGCCCAGGAGGCGCTGCGGATCGGCCTGGCCGACCGGGTCGCCCCGGCCGCGCAGGTCTACGACACGGCCGTCGAGCTGGTGACCCCGTACCTGACCGGCCCGGTGCAGGCGCTGCGCGCGGCGAAGCTCGCCGTCGACGGCGGCCTCGACATGGATCTGAACTCCGGTCTGGCCTGGGAGAGCCAGCTCTTCGCGGCGCTCTTCGCCACCGACGACCGGCGTGAGGGCATGGCGGCGTTCGTGGCGAAGCGCAAGCCGGACTTCACCGGCCGCTGAGCCTCGGTCGGGCCGGCGACCCGTGCGGTCGCCGGCTCCCGAACCGAGAAGTGTTCACATCCTTCGTACCGGCCAGTAACGTGTGACACCGGTCAGCAGACGAGGGGAGCGGCGATGACGGAACGGGTCGAGGGCCACGGCGGAGAGTTGGCGCTGGCGGCGCTGCGCGCCAACGGCGTACGGGAGATGTTCACCCTCTCCGGCGGGCACGTCTTCCCGCTCTACGACGCCGCGCACCGGCACGGGTTCCCGATCTACGACGTCCGGCACGAGCAGTCCGCCGTCTTCGCCGCCGAGGCGGTGGCCAAGCTCCAGCGCCGCCCCGGCCTGGCCGTGCTCACCGCCGGTCCCGGCGTCACCAACGGCGTCTCCGGCTTGACCAGCGCGTACTTCAACGCCTCCCCGGTGCTGGTGCTGGGCGGGCGGGCGCCCCAGTTCCGCTGGGGCTCGGGCAGCCTCCAGGAAATGGACCACCTGCCGCTGGTCGCCCCGGTCACCAAGCACGCCGAGACGGTGTTCAGCGCCGGCGACATCCCGCGCGCCGTCACCGCCGCCCTGACCGCCGCCCTCACCCCGCACCGCGGCCCGGTCTTCCTCGACTTCCCGCTGGAGGCGGTCTTCTCCGTCGGTGACGCCGAGCTGCCCGCGCCGGCCGCCGTCGCGCCGGTCGAACCGGACCCGGACGAGGTCGCCGCCGCCGGCCGCCTGATCATGGGCGCGCAGCGCCCGGTCGTCATCGCCGGCTCCGAGGTGTACGCCGGGGACGCCGTCGCCGCCCTCCGCGAGGCCGCCGAGGCGCTCGGGGTGCCGGTCTTCACCAACGGCATGGGCCGGGGCGCGCTGCCGCCGGAGCACCCGCTCGCCTTCGCCAAGGCCCGCCGGGTCGCCCTCTCCGGTGCCGACGTGGTCGTGGTGATCGGCACCCCGCTGGACTTCCGGCTCAGCTTCGGCGACTTCGGCGACGCGGCCGTGGTGCACATCGTCGACGCCTCCAGCCAGCGGGCCGGGCACGTCCAGCCCGCCGCCAGCCCCGCCGGCGACCTGCGGCTGATCCTCTCCGCGCTGGCCGGGCAGCCCGGCGACCGGGTCGACCACGCCGACTGGATCGCCCAGCTGCGCACCGCCGAGGACGCCGCGAAGGCCCGCGACGCCGAGGAGATGGCCGCCGACACCGACCCGATCCGGCCGGCCCGGGTCTACGGCGAGCTGCGCCGGGTACTTGCCCTCGACGCGATCACCATCGGCGACGGCGGCGACTTTGTCTCGTACGCCGGCCGCTACCTGGAGCCGGCGCAGCCCGGCACCTGGCTCGACCCCGGCCCGTACGGGTGCCTCGGCACCGGCATGGGCTACGCGATGGGGGCCCGGGTCAGCCACCCGGACCGGCAGATCTGCGTGCTGATGGGCGACGGCGCCGCCGGTTTCTCGCTGATGGACGTGGAGTCCCTGGTCCGGCAGCAGCTGCCGGTGGTCATCGTGGTCGGCAACAACGGCATCTGGGGGCTGGAGAAGCACCCGATGCGGGCCATGTACGGCTACGACGTCGCCGCCGACCTCCAGCCGGAGCTGCGCTACGACAAGGTGGTCGAGGCGCTCGGCGGGGCCGGCGAGACGGTGGCCAGGGCCGCCGACCTCGGGCCGGCCCTGGCCCGCGCCTTCGACGCCGGGGTGCCGTACCTGGTCAACGTGCTCACCGACCCGGCCGACGCGTACCCCCGCTCGTCGAACCTGGCCTGACCACGACGCCGTGACCGCCGTCGCCGGGTGACCGGTGGCGGCGGTCACGTTTCTGTCAGCAGCAAAATCGGCGGTATGTCAGCGGCCGTCGCCGTAACGTCAGACCCCTCGCTCATCGTTGGGTGACCAGCGATAACGATCGGAGTGCTTGATGACATACGCGATCCGCGCCGAGGGGCTGGTGCGCCGCTTCGGCGCCACCACCGCCCTCGCCGGGGTCGACCTGGAGGTTCCCACGGGGACGGTCTTCGGGTTGCTCGGCCCCAACGGCGCCGGCAAGACCACCGCGGTACGGGTGCTCGCCACCCTGCTCGCCGCCGACGAGGGGCACGCCACCGTCGGCGGGTACGACGTCCGCCACGACGCCCACCGGGTGCGCCAGCTGATCGGTCTCACCGGCCAGTACGCCTCGGTCGACGAGACCCTCACCGGCACCGAGAACCTGCTCCTCATCGGCCGGCTGCTCGGGCTCGGCCGGGCCGCGGCGCGGACCCGCGCCGCCGAGCTGCTCGCCGACTTCCAGCTCACCGACGCCGCCGGCCGGGCGGCCAAGACCTACTCCGGTGGCATGCGTCGCCGCCTGGATCTGGCGGCCAGCCTGGTCGGGCGGCCGCAGGTGCTCTTCCTCGACGAGCCGACCACCGGGCTGGACCCGCGCAGCCGCAACGAGCTGTGGGACATCGTGCGCACCCTGGTCGCCGACGGGGTGACCGTGCTGCTCACCACGCAGTACCTGGAGGAGGCCGACCAGCTCGCCGGCCAGATCGCGGTGGTCGACCACGGGCGGGTGATCGCCCAGGGCACCCCCGAGGAGCTGAAGGCGAAGACCGGCGGGCAGGTGCTCGCCGTGCGGCCGGTCGACCCGGCCGACCTGCCGACCGTGCGGGCCATCGCCGGCGAGGTGGCCGGGGCGACCCCGGAGGTCGCCCAGACCACCGTCACCGTGCCGGTGAACGACCCGGGCGTGTTGCCCTCGGTGGTCCGCCGCCTCGACGCCGCCGAGGTCCAGGTGGCTGAGCTGGCCCTGCGCGGTTCCAGCCTGGACGAGGTCTTCCTCTCCCTCACCGGCCACCGGGCCGAGCAGGACGCGAACCCCGACGTACTCGAAGGGACCCCGGCATGACCGCCGCCACCGCGACCGCGACCGCGACCCCGCTCGCTCCGGCCCGCCGGCTCGGCGTCGGCGCCGGCCTGCGGCACACCCTCACCCTGGCCTGGCGCAGCCTGGTGCAGATCAAGCACAACCCGATGGAACTGCTCGACCTGAGCATCCAGCCGGTGATGTTCGTGCTGCTCTTCACGTACGTCTTCGGCACCGCCATCGCCGGCTCCTCCGGCGAGTACCTGACCTTCATGCTGCCCGGCATCATGGTGCAGAACGCGCTCTTCGCCACCATGACCACCGGGTTCGGGTTGAACAACGACCTGACCAAGGGGGTCTTCGACCGGCTCCGGGCGCTGCCGATCGCCCGTTGGGCACCGCTGGCCGGCCGGATCCTCGCCGACACGGTCAAGCAGGCCTGGTCGATCGCGCTGCTGCTCGGCGTCGGGATGATCCTCGGCTTCCGGGTCGGCAACGGCGTGCTCGGCGCGCTGGCGGCGTTCGGCCTGCTGCTGGCGTTCACCCTGGCCGCGTCGTGGATCTCGGTGCTGGTCGGGGTGCTGGTCAGCGAGCCGGAGAAGGTGCAGATCTTCGGCTTCATGGTGATCTTCCCGCTCACCTTCACCAGCAACATCTTCGTGCCGACGGACCGGATGCCCGGCTGGTTGCAGCACTGGGTCGTGGTCAACCCGGTCACCGTCGTCGCCGATGCGCTGCGGGGGCTGCTGGTCAGCGGCCCGGTCGCCGGCCCGACGCTGCAGACCCTGCTGTGGGGCGCCGGCATCGCGGTGATCTTCGCCCCGCTGGCGGTGCGGGCGCTCAAGCGTCGAGTGTGACCCGGACGGTCTGCGCGGCGGCCTCCGTCCGGGCCGTCGCCCGCCGTTCGCGGGCCTAGACCTCGGGGCGGTCCTCCTCGCGCGGCGGGTCGCTCTCCCGGTGGCGCAGGTCGTCCTCCCGGCGGCGCAGATCCTCCTCCCAGCGACGGAACAGCTCCTCGTCGTCGCGTCGGGAGCGTTCGGCGATGGATTCGAGGAACTGCGGGTCGTCGTCGGGGGCGACGGGTCGGCGCTGGTTCGGTTTGGCCGGGGCGGGAGCCGCGGTGCCGGGCCGGGGCGGGGTCGCCGTGCGGCCGGCGAGGAACCAGGCGATCGAGCCGACCAGCGGGAAGAGCAGGATGATCAGCACCCACGCGATGCGCGGCAACGCGCGGATGTCCCCCTCGTCGGCGGAGAGGCAGCTGATCAGCGCGCAGACGGCGAGGACGATCTGGATCGCGAAGAGCAGGAGGGACAACCGGGCCATGCCCCCATGATGGCCTACCGCCGCCCCTCACCACATCCCGCGCAGGACGAGCGGCACGGCCAGCAGCGCCAGCGCGGCGGTGGCCAGGGCGACCGTGGGCAGGGCCGGCGAGCCGACCCGGATCGGTCCGGTGCCCGCGGCCCGGCCCCAGCAGGCCGCCAGCGCCCCGACCCAGACCAGCACGACGGCCGCCGCGAGCAGCGCGTCCGCGGCGTTCCCGGTGAGGGCGAGCCGGACCGCCAGCACGGTCACCACGGTGAGCGCCAGGGTGGTGCGCCGCCAGGCCAGCCGGGTGCGCTCCGGTTGCAGCCCGGGGTCGCCGGTCACCAGCCGCCGACCCCCTTGACCAGCATCGCGACCACCAGCAGCAGCGCGCTCAGCCCGACGATCAGGGCGAGTATGGCGGGGAACCGGGAGACGGGCAGCTCCTCGCCGAGCCGGATGGCCCGCTCGGTCCGCGCCCAGTGGTCCACCGCCCGCACCGCCACCGCGCCGCCGAGCAGCAGCAGCCCGAGGGCGATCGCTTCCCGCAGGTGTCGCAGCGGCAGCGGCGGCAGGAACTGGGCGGCGGCCAGTCCGCCGGCGACCAGCGCCAGCCCGGTCCGCAGCCAGGCCAGGAAGGTGCGTTCGTTGGCCAGGGAGAAGCGGTAGTCGGGGGTGGTGCCGACCGATCTGAGCTCCGACGGGTCGAACCACCGCCTGATCGCGTGCCACACGGAGCCGATTATCCGCTTTGCGCCCGGCATAGCCTGGACGGATGACCGATCTTGAAGCTGGCGCGCTGCGCGCCGCGTACGACAGCCAGATCCGCCCCGAGATCCCCGATCCGGTGCCGGCCGGGGTGACCGTCGAACGGGACGGCCCGCTGGTCCGGATCCTCGGCTTCGACCACGGCGGTTTCCTCACGTACCGGACGCTGGACGGGTTGGCCGGCGCGGAGCTGGACGCGCTGATCGCCCGGCAGGTCGAGCTGTTCCGGCAGCGGGGTGAGTCGGTGGAGTGGAAGCTGAACGCGCACGACGAGCCCGCCGACCTGCCCGACCGGCTGCGGGCCGCCGGGTTCGTGCCGGAGGACCGGGAGACCGTCCTGATCGGGCCGGTCGCGCCGCTGGCCGCCGCCGTCCCGGTCCTGCCGGAGGGGGTACGCCTGCGCGAGGTCACCTCCCGGCAGGACCTGGAGCGGATCGTCGCGATGGAGCAGGAGGTGTGGCAGGCCGACCGCAGTCATCTGGTGACCGGGCTGGAGAAGGAGATCGCCGCCGACCCGCAGTCGATCACCGTGGTGGTGGCCGAGGCGGGGGAGAGGGTGGTCAGCGCCGGCTGGGTGCGGTACCTGGCGAACACCGGTTTCGCCAGCCTGTGGGGCGGCTCGACGCTGGAGCAGTGGCGGCACCGGGGCATCTACCGGGCGCTGGTGGCGTACCGGGCGCGCCTGGCCGACCAGCGGGGCAAGGCGCTGCTCCAGGTGGACGCCTCGGAGGACAGCCGGCCGATCCTGGAGCGGCTGGGCTTCGTACCGGTCACCACGACCACCCCGTACGTCTACACTCCGTGATGATGGAGCAGCGGCTGACGGACGACGAGCGGCTCACCCTCAAGACCGGCGCCTTCGGCGCGGTCTTTCTGGTGTCGAACGCCGATCCGGGCATGTTCGCCATGATCCGGGAGAGCATCGCCGCGTCCGGGGCGCTCAACGCCGCCAGCGGGGTGGTGAAGGACGCGCTCACCACCGGTCCGCTGCCCCGGCTGCCCCGGGACTCGGCGCTGGAGATCGAGTCCGTGGTGCTGCCCGCGCTCGGTCGGGCGGTCGACATCCTTCGGAAGAAGTCGCCGGAGGACCTGGCCGTGTACCGGGACGTGGTGCTGGCCGCCGCCGACCGGGTGGCCGAGGCGCACCGGGGGGTCGGACCGGCCGAGGCGGCCGTGATCGACCGGATCAGGGAAGCGCTCGCCGAGCCGGCGTGACGCCGTTACGCGCGGACCGGGGGCGGCCCGCCGGCCGGGTCGCCCCCGGGCGCGGCCCAGAGGGTGTGCACGGTGTCGCGGACGCAGACGTCCCGGACCCGGCCGCAGGCGCACCGGTACGCCTCCGCCGCCGGGCGCCGCCCGCAGCGCTCCGGTGCGTCGTCGTCCCCGGAGGCCGCCCCGACCGCACGGCCCGCATCCTGCCCCGACATGTCACGACACCTCCCGGTTCATGAGTTTAGCTGGACGCGCGGGTCCGGTGAGCTGTGTCACTCTGGGCGCCCGGGAAGCAGATGCTACTGGCAGGTAACATTGCGTCGTGGGCAACTGCACAGCGCCCGCGGTTGACCGGGCGTCAACGGACGCGCGAGGCTGCGCCCGTGACCGGGCGAGCGATCGCCACACCAACAGGAGGGTCGTCGAAGCGCGATGAATATCGTCGTACTCGTCAAGCAGGTGCCCGATTCGGGCGCGGACCGCAACCTGCGTCCTGACGACAACACCGTCGACCGCGGTTCGGCGAACAACGT
>NZ_JBFALG010000009.1:149509-164381 GCF_040656135.1 Micromonospora sp. NPDC050200 | reverse complement strand
AAACCCCGAGATCGACACTTCGGAAAAGTCACTTCCCGGACCCGCCACACCCCAGCCTAGAACAACCCTCGCCGCCGCCTCTTGACACAGAGGGGGTGCCAGATGAGTGCACCTGATCAAACGGTTTCGTACTTGCGCGGCGTGCCAACGGCCGTTCGGCAGGTCCTACTATTGCCGGATGCTTTGGCAGCCCGGACCGGTCCCGTGGTTTGAGCCGGACCCGACGAGCCCGTACGCCTGGGCGGTGCGCCACCACCGTGCGTCGGTCGCATTCGCTACAGGCGGAGCCCTGCTCGTCTCGCGGAGGTCGCTCACGGTGCGACGGACGTCCGTAGAGCCGCTGGTCGTCGCGTACCCGTACGCCGGTGCTCCTGCTTTCGACCATGCTTACGGCGCGGCCGCCGGTAGTCCCGGCGGTGGCGTCCTCGCCACGCCGCAGTCCGGCACCGACACTGGCTGGGCGGCCGGGTTGGGCCTGCGGCGGCTCGCCATCGCGCCGCCCGAATCGTTGGCGCTGTCACCGGACCGCCGCCTCGCCGCGGTCGGCCGATACCAGACGGTTGAGGTCTGGGACGTATCGGAGCAGACCTTGCTGCACACCATCCCCGCCCACCGGCGCGTCGTGCAGGCGGTGGCCCTGTCACCAGACGGTCGTACGCTGGCCACCCGCAGCTTCGACGACCTGGCGCTGTGGGATCTGCGAACCGGCGAGCCGGTCGGTGCGATCACCGAATTGGCCGGACCCACCTGCGCACTGGCGTTCTCGCCCGACGGTACCCTGCTTGCCAGCGGACACGACAAGACCAACGCGGCGCTGTGGCGGGTGGCCGACCTGACCATCGCGGCCCGGTTCCCAGTGAACGGTTTTCAGCACGCGGTGGCATTCTCGCCCGACGGTGGCTGGCTGGCCACCGCGGGACAGGACGAGGTCGTTCGCGTCTGGCCGGTCGGCGGTGGACCGCCGGTCACCCTGTACGGCCCGGCGACCTGGGTGGACTCGCTCGCCTTCACCCCCGACGGACGGACCCTCGCCGCCACCAGCGCCGGTCGGGTCCATCTTTGGACCTGCGGGCCAGAGCCGATCATCCCCGCACGTTCACCATCGCAACCAACCTGGCCGGCGCTGTTGGCCGAGACCACCGGACTCGGCAGGCCATTCGCCGCGACGGCGACGGAGTTCACCGCCGAGATACTGCGACTGCCCTGGTTCGCGCACATCGGCCAGCCATCGGCCTGGGACGACACCTGCGTGCGCCTGGCCGACTGGACCGACTGCCCGCCACCGCCGGACAACCGCGACGAGTTCGTCGAGCAACAGCATCTCTGGATCGACGCGATCAAGATTGCCGCTCGCACCTTCGACCGGCCAGACCTGACCGAACTCTTCGAGCGCACCAGACGACAGGTGATCGACGCCGCCCGCCGGCACGTGCCTTACGACGACAGCTCCGACTCATACGACCCACCGACATTCAGCGTTTGGGACGCCGCGTACGTCGCGGCAAGCATCGCATGCTTCCTCGAACTGGGCTGGCGCATCCCCGTTGACCTCGAACGGCGATGGGCATGGTTCGCCGCCGGACACTGGCCCTGCGAGCCAGACCGGACTGGCGACGGCCCGCCGTACCGACTCCGTGTCCTATAGGCGCAGGAGTGCGGGCCGCGTCGCCAGGTAGCCCCGGCGCATTGCTGCGCCGGGGCCCCTTCAGAACCGTGCGAGCATCTCGTCGATGCACACGGCTCAAGCAAGCCCCTCGGGGCGATTTCAGGAGTACAGAGGTGCTGGTTCCTTGCTCGCGCCGGTTGTTCGGCGTTGGCAGTGGGAGTGAACAAGACGGGTCTCGTCCGGCGTGCCTGTCCCGTGGGCGATGATGTGTTGCCTGCTGATCGCCTTGCGGGTGGTGCGGTGCCACTGTTCCCATTCACCGGGGCTGTGTGGCTCGCGGTCGGCGTGCAAGAGCAGGTCCCCGCAGATCGCGCAGCGGCCCTGCTGTCTGAGCAGCAGATACAGGGTGCTGCGGTCGAGCGGGGGTCTGTTCTTGCGGCGCCGTTCGGCCCAGTAGCCGGCTTGGGCGGGGTCGTCGGGGGACGCCTCGCCACGCACCAGCCGGTGCCGGACGATGTTGGTCCAGGCGAACTTGGGGAGGTAGGCGCCGCTGTCGCGGTCGCCGAACACCCAGCGGTCCTGCCTGGCCGTGTTGTACCGGCCGAAGTACCGGTTGATGATCCAGGGCTTCGGCTTGTCGGGGTGGCGGTGGCAGGCCCATTTGTAGGTGAGCCGCCACATGTGGGTGTCCAGACTTGCGAACACTCTGGACGATGCCGCCCCGCGGTAGTAGTTCGCCCATCCTCGGGTGATCGGGTTGATCGTGGTGAGGACCACCGCCGCGTTCGCACCGCGTAGCGCGCGGATCTCGGCGGCGAGGCGTTGTCTGACCCGTTTGACGGCGGTCTTGCTGGGTTTGACGAGCAGCTTGCCGTGGTAGCGGCGGACGGTGAATCCCAGAAAGTCGAAGCCGTCGTCGAGGTGGACGATGCGCGTCTTGTCCTCGTTGAAGGTCAGACCTCTGGGCGCCGGCCATTCGGCGAGCTTCGCTTTGACGTCTTCGGCTTCCTGCCTGGTATGGCAGAGCGCGACCATGTCGTCGGCGTATCTCACCAGCGAGGGGGAGCCTCGTTTTGTTCGCCGTGGATCACTGCGTTCTTGACGGACTCCGGCCGCCTCTTCCAGCCCGTGCAGCGCGACGTTCAACAGCAACGGACTGATCACACCGCCTTGTGGGGTTCCCTCGTCGGTCGGTGCGAATCCTTTGCCTGGCTCGAACACGCCCGCCTTCAACCAGTCGCGGATCATGCCCCTGCCGGGGAACGCGCCGATCGTGGCGAGGAGGTGGTCGTGGTCGATCCGGTCGAATGCCGCGCTGAGGTCCGCGTCCAGCACCCACAGGCGTTTGGCGGTCGTCCCGCACGACGTCACATGGATGACGGAGATCGCGTCCTGGCAGCTACGGCCCGGCCTGAACCCATACGACTTGGGTTCGAACCGGGCCTCCCATTCGGGCTCCAACGCGTTGCGGTGCCGCGCCTGGTGGACACGGTCCGCGATCACGGGAATGCCGAGCGGGCGCTGTTTCCCATTGGCCTTCGGTATGAACACCCGCCGGACCGCGAGCGGCTTGAACGACCGGGCCGTGCGATGTGCCTGCACCGCCAGATCCATCCTCGCCGGGGAGGTCAACGCGACCTGCCCGTCGATGCCCGCGGTCTTGCGACCAGCGTTGCGCTGCGCGACCTGCCGCACGCTGACCAGCGTGTTCGACCAGGACCGCAGCATCATCTTCTGCAGGTTCCTGACCTTGGGCCAGTCACCGTCCTTCGTCGCCTTGAAGATCCTGCCCCGCAGCCGCCGTACGTTGCCCTCATGGATACGCCAGGTGATGGCGTCCCACTGGTGGACCACGTCCTCAGGTCCGTTCGCTCCGAAAGCCGCCATCGCAACATCGAAAGCAAAAGCTGTCATCGCGTCTAACTTGTCCTTCGGTTCGGATGGATTCGGTGCTTCGTCGTCAAAGGCTCACCCGCCACACGTCAGCCCGCTTTCGCGGCCAAGCACCAGGGCCCGGTATCCGGCCAGTTATACGACAGCGACCGGTTGAAGGACCGGCCATGACGCTTCCGTTTTCCTGCCGCCTTTCGGCCGCCGGCATTCGCTTCTTGGGCGTCCTGTTCCCGCCACGGAGTTCTGCTCTCCTTACGGTCGGCTTACCACCACGCCCGAGGGCGTCGCGGACCTTGACGGGGTTTCCACGTTCCGCACGCGTGAGATACGGCCGGGTCGGGTGCCCTCTGTACCCCGGAGGCGACGGTGTCCACACGACCGTAGGAGCGTCCTCGGCCGTCGTCTGCCGACTTCCAGCGGCCAGCCTCTTTATCTCCCCGGCACCACCATCCGACCCGGAGAATTGCCGTAACGAGGCATCAACGAGGGTTCACTACATTCACCCTTCCGGCGCTTCCCCTCACCTGTGACCCCCAGTCGGAGCGGGCGTCCTTGGGCTTCTCCCTGAGCTTCGCACCCAGCCATTACTGGCCACGCACGTCAAGGCGGGGACCGGTCTCGAACACTGACCGGGAGCTACGTCTCGGGCATTTACCCGAACCTCCAATCGACGTACTCACTCAACACGTGCGACCTCGTGTCGCAACGCTCATCGGCAGAAGCGGATGGGCCGCCCGGGTCGATGCCGCGTCGCTAGTCACGGAACGTCACGGCGGGCTGCCGGCCCTTCCCGTGGATCTCGCTGAGTTCGCTGGGTAGGTTCGCGAGCGGTTGGAGCGCCGAGCTGCCCGGCTCATCCCATCGCCCATCTGCACGACGTTGTGCCCGTTCGGCTGTACCTGGCTGTGCACATTGACCCGTACGCGGACAAGCTGCGCCCGGTCTTCGGACCGGGCAAGGACCGCATCGTCCCGGCCACCGCAGCGGTCAACCTGACCGCCGGTGCTGCGCCCGGTCTTCGGACCAGGCGAGGATCGCAACATCGTGGGCCGGCAGGGTCAGGTAGCGCAGGTGGTCGACGCTGCGCCCGGGTCCCGGCCGATGTCCGCCTCCACGCCGCCCGGGACCCGCAACCGGTGACCGGGTCAGGCGGTGGCACCGCCGTCGATGGCGATCGACGCGCCGGTGATGTGCCGGCCGCCCTCGCCCACCAGGTGGCTGACCGTCGCCGCCACGTCGGCCGGCGTCCCGTACCGCCCGAGGGCGATGTGCGACCGCTGCGCGTCGGCGCTGGCGCTGCCCGACGGGTTCATGTCGGTGTCGGTGGAACCGGGCAGGATCACGTTGACGGTGATCCCGCGCGGGCCGAGTTCGCGGGCGAGAGCCCTGGTCAGGCCGTTGACCGCGCTCTTGGTCATGGCATAGACGCTGACCCCTGGGTCCGGGACGCGGCTGGCGAAGCTGCTGCCGATGTTGACGATCCGCCCGCCGTCGCCCATGTGGCGTACCGCCGCCTGGGTCGCCAGGAACGCCCCGCGTACGTGCACGGCGATGGCCAGGTCGAGATAGCCGAGGCTGACCTCGTCGATCGGCCCGGCCGAGAACACGCCGGCATTGTTGACCAGGATGTCCAGCCGCCCCAGTTCGGCGACGGTTTGCTCGACCGCTCCGGCCACCGCCGTACCGTCGGCGCTGTCGGCCCGGATCGCCAGTCCGGTGCGGCCGTACGACTCGATGTCGGCGACCACGGCCTTCGCGCTGTCCTCCGCCTCGCGGTAGGTGAACGCGACGTGGGCTCCGTCTTCGGCCAGCCGGCGCGCGACGGCGGCGCCGATACCGCGGCTCCCGCCGGTGACAAGGGCGACCCTGCCGGTAAGTCTGGACACGCTTCCCCAATCCTGTCTGTCGACTCAGGAGAATGATCACCCTATCCGGCACCTGGGCCGGCGCTCGGCCCGCTCTGTGGGTGTGGACCGGTACCAGGTCAGCCGAGTCCGTGCCGGGTGTTGCCGACCGTCCCTACCGTGGACGGCAGTCCGCCCCGACATCACCGGCGGCACTCGCGACGGGAGTGGTCATGTCCGGTCAAGCCCTGCTCCGCACCACGGTCGTCGCCCTGGCGGCCGCGCTGGCCGCCGGCGGCTGCGCGTCCAGCGGTACGAGCGCCACGGAATCCACCGCCACGACCTCGGTCACCGAGACCCCCGGCGACGCGGCGGCACCCGGATCCGCCGCGCCCGCCACCAGCGAGGCGGCGACGACCGGGAAGCCCGCCGGCAGCGGCACGACCGACAGCGGGTCGACGGGCGGCGACACCGGCAGCAGCGGTGGGCAGTCCGGCGACAAGCCGGCGACGAGCGCCCCGAAGCCGGCCGGCCCCGCCGTCGCCTTCTTCCGCGTCGCTCAGAAGCCGTCCTGCCCGTCCGGAACCAGCGCCAAGCCGATCGCGGGTACCCCCGTCGTCATCGAGTGGAAGGCCAGCAACGTCGACTCCGTCTCCCTGTCCGTCGACGGCCCGGGCGTGTACGCCGACAACTACCCGCCCACCGGCAGCGAGACCCTGAATTTTCCCTGTTCCGGAGCCGAGGGTGACGTCCAGCGGCACACGTACCTGCTGACGGTCCGCAACGCCCACGGCAAGCAGACGAAGACCCTCGTGGTGAGCGCGGCCGTGCACGACATCCCGCGGGTGTGACCTGACCCGACCCGTCCCGCCGATCGGCCGGCGGGCCGGGTTGGCTGGGGCTGCGACCGGCGCGTACGGGACAATGGGGCGCGTGACGACGATCCCGAACGTGCTCGCCAACCGGTACGCCTCGCCCGAGCTGGTCGCCCTCTGGTCGCCGGAGGAGAAGGTACGGATGGAGCGGCGGCTCTGGCTCGCCGTACTGAAGGCCCAGCGCGACCTCGGGGTGGCCGTGCCGGACGGGGTGGTCGAGGCGTACGAGCGGGTGGTCGACGACGTCGACCTGGCCTCGATCGCCGAGCGGGAGCGGGTCACCCGGCACGACGTGAAGGCCCGGATCGAGGAGTTCAGCGCGCTCGCCGGGCACGAGCACGTGCACAAGGGGATGACCTCCCGGGACCTCACCGAGAACGTCGAGCAGCTCCAGGTGCGCCGCTCGCTGGAGCTGATCCGGGACCGCGTGGTCGCCGCGCTGGCCCGGCTGGCCCGGCTCGCCCACGAGCACTCAGGGCTGGTGATGACCGGGCGCTCGCACAACGTCGCCGCGCAGGCCACCACGCTGGGCAAGCGCTTCGCGTCGGCCGCCGAGGAGCTGCTGATCGCGTACGAGCGGCTGGAAGACCTGATCAACTGGTACCCGCTGCGCGGCATCAAGGGCCCGGTCGGCACCGCCGCCGACCAGCTCGACCTCTTCGACGGCGACGCGGAGAAGGTGGCCGAGCTGGAGCGCCGGGTGGCCGGGCACCTCGGGTTCAGCCGGGTGCTGGACAGCGTCGGGCAGGTCTACCCGCGCTCGATCGACGTGGCGGTGCTCGCCGCGCTCTCCCAGGTGGCCGCCGCGCCGTCCTCGCTGGCCACCACGATCCGGCTGATGGTCGGCCAGGAGCTGGTCACCGAGGGCTTCAAGCCCGGCCAGGTGGGCTCCAGCGCGATGCCGCACAAGATGAACACCCGCTCGTCGGAGCGGGTGAACGGCTTCGCGGTGATCATCCGGGGTTACCTGTCGATGGTCGGCGAGCTGGCCGGCGACCAGTGGAACGAGGGGGACGTCTCCTGCTCGGTGGTCCGCCGGGTCGCCCTGCCGGACGCGTTCTTCGCCGCCGACGGGCTCTTCCAGACCTTCCTCACCGTGCTGGACGAGTTCGGGGCGTACCCGGCGGTGATCAACCGGGAGCTGGAGCGGTTCCTGCCGTTCCTCGCCACCACCAAGATCCTGGTCGCGGCGGTGCGCCGGGGTGTCGGCCGGGAGGTGGCCCACGAGGTGATCAAGGAGCACGCGGTCGCCGTGGCGCTGGCCATGCGCGAGAAGGGCGCCGCCGAGAACGACCTCTTCGACCGCCTCGCCGCGGACGGCCGCCTCGGCCTGACCCGTGCCGAGATCGACGCCCTGGTCGCCGACCCCACCACCTTCACCGGCGCCGCGCAGGCCCAGGTGGACGCGATCACCCGCCGCATCACCACGGTCGTCACCGCCCACCCCGAAGCCGCCACCTACTCCCCACCCCCCATCCTCTAACCCCGGGCGCCCCGCCCGTTGATCATGAAGTTGTTGCCGCGACACGCCGTGTCGGAGGGCAACAACTTCATGATCAACGGCGTCAGGGGTGGGTCAGGAGTCGCGGGTGGGGGTGTCGGCGGCGGAGGAGAGGTTGGGGGCGCTGGCCGGTTCGGCGATGCCGCCGGGGGCCTCGGTGAAGCCCGGCTCGTGTGCCGTCTCCGCGGCGACCAGGGGCTGGTCGTGCGGCATGACGTCGGGCACCTTGGGTACGACGATCACCGCCGTGCCGTACGCGCAGATCTCCATCCACATCTCGCCGCAGTCGCGGCTGTCGAAGCGCATCCCCACCACGGCGTTCGCGCCGAGCCGGAGCGCCTCCTCGCCGAGCCGGGCCACCGAGTCGGTCCGCCACCGGGTGAGGTTGTCGGGCGCCATCGGGTCGTACGCGCCACCGCGCAGGTTCTTGACCCCCTCGCGGTACGGGTTCCGCGTTCGGGCCATCGATGAGACCACTTCGCCGAGGATCTGGCGGACCTCGTAGCCGGGCAGTTGATCCGTCGTCACGACCAGCACGGTTTCGATGCTGTCAGTCGGCGCCCGAGCCGTTCGCGAGCCGTGTTCACCTGATCGGATGCTGCAAAACGAGGCGGCGCGGACGGCAGGCCCCTCGGCCGCCCATCCGCGCCGCCAGGGCGCTAACCGTCAGACACCGGCCACCGAGGTGATCCAGGCCCGGTTGTACGCGACGCTGCCGTGTTTCTGGATGCTCACGCCGTCGGCGGTGGAGGCGACTCCGACCTGCCGGCCGTTGTAGAGCTGCGGTCCGCCCGAGTCACCGCGCCAGGCGTTGCCGTTGATCTTCGTGCTGCGCATCGCCTGCCCGCCGTACGCGGCGGTCAGCACTGCGAGCCGGGGGCGGACACGGATGTCGGGGGACTTCTTGTGGCAGGTGCCCGGGGGTCGCCGGGCAGAGTCGGCCTCGGCGGGTGGGGGTGACCCGCCGGGACGTCGAAAGCATCGACATTCGCCGATGCAGGCCAGGGCTCGCGAGTCCCGTTCACAAGAGGGGATCGAGATTGACGGATGTGACGGGGCGGGCTCCGGACACGCTCGTCCCTGTTTGTCGGGAACTGGTCAGGCCTGTCGGCGTCGCCCGAGTTTTGCCTGGTCAGCGGGGTTGTGCTGGCGTGCTGCCGACGTGGCGCGCAACGAAACCGCATCAGCCGGGCAACAAACGCGCAACGGCCCTCCGTCCGGACGGGTCGTTATGTCGATCACTGCCTGAAGTGCCCCCGGCCGGTGCGTCCGGACCGGAATCTGCCAGGTACGCTGGCTGCGCTCGCCCGTAGTGGGCCGGCACCCAACTGCGTACACAGTCAGGAGTGCCCAGTGCCTCGCGTCGTCGTCGACGTCATGCTCAAGCCCGAGATCCTCGATCCTCAGGGCCAGGCCGTCGCAAACGCGCTGCCGCGGCTCGGCGTCAGTGACGTCGCCTCTGTCCGGATCGGCAGGCGGATCGAGATCGAGTTCACCGGCGAACCGGACCTGGACCGGGCCCGGGAGATCGCCGACAAGCTGCTCGCCAACCCCGTCATCGAGGACTTCACCGTCCGGGTGGTCGAGGCGGACGAGACCGTGGACGCGCACCCGTGACCGCCCGCGTCGGTGTGGTGACCTTCCCCGGCTCGCTGGACGACGGGGACGCGGCCCGGGCCGTCCGGATCGCCGGCGCCGAGCCGGTCCGGCTCTGGCACGGTGACGCGGAGTTGCACGGGGTGGACGCCGTCGTCCTCCCCGGTGGCTTCTCCTACGGCGACTACCTGCGCTGCGGCGCGATCGCCCGGTTCGCCCCGGTGATGGACCGGATCGTGGATGCGGCCCGGGGCGGCCTGCCGGTGCTCGGCATCTGCAACGGCTTCCAGATCCTCTGCGAGGCCCACCTGCTGCCCGGCGCGCTCACCCGCAACCAGCACCTGCACTTCCGTAACCGGGACCAGGTCCTGCGGGTGGAGTCGGCCGGCACCGCCTGGACGAACGCCTTCCAGGCCGGTCAGGAGATCCTGATCCCGGTCAAGAACGGCGAGGGCTGCTACGTCGCGGACACCGCGACCCTGGACGAGTTGGAGGGCGAGGGGCGCGTCGTCGCCCGTTACGTCGGCGGCAACCCCAACGGGTCGCAGCGCGACATCGCCGCGATCACCAACCCCGCCGGCAACGTGGTCGGCATCATGCCGCACCCCGAGCACGCGGTGGAGGCGCTCACCGGCCCCTCCCTGGACGGCCTCGGCTTCTTCACCTCGGTGCTCAAGCACCTGGTGGGGACGCCGGCGTGACCGTGCGCGGCGGGATCATCGGTCGGCTCCACCGCCCGGCGGGCGGCCACGAGCGCAGCGAGGAGAGGTCATGACCACCCATCCGGATCCGGCCGTACGGGAGACACCGGGCGCCTTCCCGGCCGCCCCGGCGGAGCCGCGCGCGGCCACCGTGGTGCCGCAGGGCGGCCCGGCCGACGCGGGCCGGCACGTCGGCCCGGCGCCGGCCGCCGACTGGACCGCCGGCGTGGACACCGTGCCGCGGGCCGCCGGCACCCCCGAGGAGCTCCAGCCGTACGCCGAGCTGGGCCTGCGGGACGACGAGTACGACCGGATCCGGCACATCCTCGGCCGCCGCCCCACCCAGGCCGAACTGGCCATGTACTCGATCATGTGGAGTGAGCACTGCTCCTACAAGTCGAGCAAGGTGCACCTGCGCCAGTTCGGCGAGAAGGCCCCGCCGAGCGACCGGCTGCTCGCCGGCATCGGGGAGAACGCCGGCGTGGTCCGGGTCTCCGACGAGCTGGCGGTGACCTTCAAGGTCGAGTCGCACAACCACCCGAGCTTCGTCGAGCCGTACCAGGGCGCGGCGACCGGTGTCGGCGGCATCGTAAGGGACATCCTCGCCATGGGCGCCCGCCCGGTCGCCGTGATGGACCCGCTGCGCTTCGGCGCGGCCGACCACCCGGACACCGCCCGGGTGCTGCCCGGCGTGGTCGCCGGCGTCGGCGGCTACGGCAACTGCCTCGGCCTGCCCAACATCGGCGGCGAGGTCGTCTTCGACCCCTGCTACCAGGGCAACCCGCTGGTGAACGCGCTCTGCCTGGGCGTGCTGCCGGTCGACCGGCTGCAGAAGAAGGACGCCACCGGCCCCGGCAACGTGGTGGTGCTGATGGGCGCCAAGACCGGCCGGGACGGCATCGGCGGCGTCTCGGTGCTGGCCAGCGCGACCTTCGACGAGGGCAGCGAGCAGCGCCGCCCGTCCGTGCAGGTGGGTGACCCGTTCACCGAGAAGCTGCTGATCGAGGCCTGCCTGGAGCTGTACGACGCCGAGCTGGTCGTCGGCATCCAGGACCTGGGTGGCGCCGGGCTGACCTGCGCGCTCACCGAGACCGCCGCCTCGGCCGGCACCGGCATGCGGGTGTGGCTGGAGCGGGTGCCGCTGCGCGAGCCCTCGATGGAGCCGCACGAGATCCTGGCCAGCGAGTCCCAGGAGCGGATGCTGCTGGTCGTCGCCCCGGACAAGCTGGACGCGGTGCTCAAGACCGCCGACAAGTGGGGCGTGCTGGCCACCGCGATCGGCGAGGTCACCGCGCCGTCCGCCGACGGGCAGCCGGGCCGGCTGCTGGTCACCTGGAACGACCAGGTGGTGGTCGACGTGCCGCCGGGTTCGCTGGTGGACGACGGCCCGGTCTACGCCCGCCCGATGCGGGAGCCGGCCGACCTGATCCTGCTCCAGGCCGACCGGGCCGAGACGCTGCCCCGGCCGAGCACGCCGGAGGCGCTGCGCGAGACCCTGCTCCGCATGATCGCGTCGCCGAACCTGGCCGACAAGACCTGGATCACCGAGCAGTACGACCGGTACGTGCTGGGCAACACCGTGCTCGCCCAGCCGGAGGACTCCGGCGTGATCCGGATCGACGAGCGCACCGGCCTCGGTGTCGCCCTGTCCGTGGACGGCAACGGCCGGTACGCCCGCCTCGACCCGTACAACGGGGCGAAGCTGGCGCTGGCCGAGGCGTACCGGAACGTGGCGGTGACCGGCGCGAAGCCGATCGCCGTGACCGACTGCCTCAACTTCGGCTCGCCGGAGGACCCGGGCGTGATGTGGCAGTTCGCCGAGGCCGTGCGCGGCCTGGCGGACGGCTGCCTCGAACTGGGCATCCCGGTGACCGGCGGCAACGTCAGCTTCTACAACCAGACTGGCGCCGCCCCGATCCACCCGACCCCGGTGGTTGGCGTGCTCGGCGTGCTGGACAACGTCGCCGACCGGGTGCCGATGGGCTTCGTCCCGCGGCCCGGTGGCGACCACGACCAGCTCTTCCTGCTCGGTGACACGCACGTGGAGCTCTCCGGCTCGGAGTGGGCCTGGGTGACCCACGAGCACCTGGGCGGCATGCCGCCGCAGGTCGACCTGGGCCGGGAGCGGGTGCTGGCCGACCTGATGGCGGAGGCCGCCCGGGTCGGTCACCTCAGCTCCGCGCACGACCTCTCCGACGGCGGCCTCGCCCAGAGCCTGGTCGAGTCCTGCCTGCGGCGCGGGGTCGGTGCCCGGATCGCCGTGCCGGAGCGGTTCGCCGACGGGTCGCTGCCGTTCGTCTTCCTGTTCAGCGAGTCGGCCGGCCGGGTGCTGGTCTCGGTGGCGCGCGGTCACGAGAAGGCGTTCACCGCCCTGTGTGGCGAGCGCGGCGTGCCGTGGGAGCTGATCGGCGTGACCGACCCGGCGGGCGGCGCCCTGGAGGTGCACGGCCAGTTCCGGATCGGCCTGGACGAGCTGCGCGACGCGCACACCGCGACCCTGCCCCGGCTCTTCGGCGGCCCGGCGGCCTCCCAGGTCGAGGTCGAGGCGACCCGGACCGACACCACCACCGTCGCGCCGGCCACCGCCGCGCAGCCGGTGGACGTGCCGACCGCCGCGGACGAGGACGCGGAGGCCGGGCAGGCCGACGTCGACGAGGAGCCCGAGCCGGCCGTCGCCGAGGAGGAGCCCGAGGCGACCGTCGCCGACGAGGGGCCGGCGGCGAGCGTCGCCAAGGCGGCGGAGCAGGAGCGTCCGGCCACGGAGGTCACCGCAGATGCGACGGCTCCCGACGCTCCGGCGACGACCGACACCGGTGACAACGAGCAGCCCCCCGCGCCCGATAAGCGCTGAGGCGTTGGCCGCGGCCGTCCACGCCCAACCCGCCTCCGGCGCCCGGTTCGACTGGGGGCTGACCGGGGCGGCCGAGCTCGGCCGGGTCTGTGCCGTGCTGGTGGTGGTGGACGTGCTCTCGTTCACCACCGCCGTGGAGGTGGCGGTCGGCCGCGGCATGCGGGTCCACCCGTTCCCCTGGGGGGAGCAGGCGGCGGACTATGCGCGGCGGGTCGGCGCGGTCGCCGCGGTGGGCCGCCGGCAGACGACCCCGGAGCACCCGTGGTCGCTCTCGCCGGCCGCGTTGAGCACCGCCCCGGTCGTCGCCGACCTGGTGCTGCCGTCGCCGAACGGCTCCGCGATCAGCGCCGCCGCCAGCGCCACCGGCCTGCCGGTGGTCGCGGCGTGCCTGCGCAACGCCCGTGCCGTCGGGCGTTGGCTGCGCCGCCAGGGGTACGGCTCGACCGACGCCCCGGTGGGCGTGGTGGCGGCCGGGGAACGCTGGCCGGACGGCTCGCTGCGCCCCTCCGTGGAGGACCAGCTGGGCGCGGCCAGCGTGCTCGACGCCATCTCCGGCGTACCGGGTGGGCTCTCGGTGGAGGCGGCGGTGGCGCTCGCCGCGCTGGCCAGCACCCCCGACGTCCCGGCGGCGGTGCGTGGTTGCGTCTCCGGCCGGGAGCTGAACGAGGGCGGTTTCGCCGGCGACGTCGAGGTCGCCGTGCGGGTGGATGTCTCCCAGGTGGTGCCCGTGCTGCGCCAGGGTGTCTTCTCCGCCGCCTGACCCATCCGCCGCACCGCCGCCGACCTGCTCACCCCCGGGGTACGACGATCCGGGCCGCGCGTTGCCGCACCCGTCGTCCCCACGGTGGGGCCATCATGGGCTTCCCGCGCGTTGCCTGAGCCCATGCGCGGCCCGCGTGTTGCTTCGGTCGTGCGCTGCCCGCGTGTTGCGGCCGCCGTGCGCGGCCCGCGTGTTGCTTCGGTCGTGCGCTGCCCGCGTGTTGCGGCCGCCGTGCGCGGCCCGCGTGTTGCTTCGGTCGTGCGCGGCCCGCGTGTTGCGGCCGCCGTGCGCGGCCCGCGTGTTGCTTCGGTCGTGCGCCGTCCGGGCGTTGCCGAGGGCGGCGCGGGCGGGTGCGTTCGCGGTGCCGGCGTCGGTGTTTCGACGCCGGTTGCGCGACGAGATCGCGCTCGATCCGGGATGTAGTGGCCTCCCGTCGTCCGGGAGGCCACTACATTCGTGTTCGAGCACGATCTTGGTCGGTGTCGGCGGGCCGGGGAAGGGGCGGCCGGCGCGGAGGAAAGGGCCGCCCGGTGATCCGGGCGGCCCTTTCCCGTCACGTTCTGCGGGTCAGTCGTCCAGCCAGTCGAGGCGGCGGCCGCCGCGCTCCTGCTGCTGCGGCGGCCCGTCCGTCCGCCCCCGGCCGGCCTGGGCCTGGTCGCCGTAATAGCCGCCGCCCTGCTGCTGGTCGTAGCCGCGGTCGTCGTAGCCGCCGGTGCGCTGCTGCGGCGGCTCCTGGTCGTAGCCGCCCTGCTGGCCGTATCCGCCCGGCTGGGTGCCGTAGCCACCACCCTGCTGGTCGTACCCGCCATGCTGGGCGCCGTAGCCGCCGCCCTGCTGGGCGTAGCCGCCACGCTGGTCGTACCCGTTGTCGTAGCTCTGCTGCTGCGGGCCGGCGTCGTAGCCGCCGCCCTGGCCCCCGTAGCCGTTGCCGCCGCCGTAACCGCCGGCCGGCTCCTGGCCCCGCCCGTACGGCGCCGGGTCGGGCTGGCCGTAGCTGTGCTCCTGCTCCGGCTGGTAGGTGCTGGTCGGGTACGGGTCGGCCGCCGGGGCGTACGCGCCGGCGCTCTCCCCGGTGTACCGGCCGGTGGGCTCGTCGTAGCGCTCGCCGTAGCCGCCGCCCTGGTCCTGTGAGGCATAGCCGGGCCCGCCGGCCGGAGCGCCGTAGTCCCGGCTGCCGTAGCCGCCGCCGGAGGAGGGCGCGTTGCCGTAGCCACCCGCAGCGGCACCGGCGGCACCGGCCGCACC
>NZ_JBFALG010000009.1:54790-149415 GCF_040656135.1 Micromonospora sp. NPDC050200 | reverse complement strand
CGCACCGTAGCCACCATCCGAGGCTGGCGTGTTGCCGTAGCCACCCGCAGCGGCACCGGCGGCACCGGCCGCACCGTAGCCACCATCCGAGGCTGGCGTGTTGCCGTAGCCACCCGCAGCGGCACCGGCGGCACCGGCCGCACCGTAGCCACCATCCGAGGCTGGCGCGTTGCCGTAGCCGGCGTCGGCGGACGGAGTGTTGCCGTAGCCGCCACCCGAGGACGGGGCGTTGCCGTAGCCGCCCTGCTGGCCGTACCCGCCCTGGGCGGGCTCGTCGCCGTAGCCGCTGCCGGCCCAGCCGCCCTGCGCGGCGCCCGCGGCGCCGTACGGCTGCGGCGGAGCCCCGTACGGGTCCGGCGGGACGTCGTCCACGATCGGGCGGTGCATCATCGTCGGCGCGTCGCTGAGCGAGGTGCCGCCGACCATGGTCGGGTCCGGTCCGGCGCCGACCCGGTTGACCACACGGGTCTGGTCGTCGGCGCCCCGGAACGCGCCCCGCGCGCCGGGGACCGCGCCTGCGGCGCCGGCGCCGGCCGGAGCGTCCTCGTCGTCCTCGTCGGCGTTCTTGCGCCGCACCCAGAGCAGCACGATCGTGCCGACGCCGGCCGCGACCAGCAGGCCGCCGAGCAGGATGATCAGGAAGGAGGCGGAGCTGCCGCCCTCGTCGGACGCGGTCTGGGCCTGCCCGGGAGTCGCCTCGGCGCTCTCGTCGGTGGCCTCCTCGGTCACCTCGTCGGTCGGCAGCGCCTCGACGCTCGCCGACGGCGTGGCGCTCGGGGAGACCTCCACCTTGAGCGGCAGGGCGATCCGCTGGCCGGTCAGGCTCTGCCCGGCGCTCGCGTTGATGGTCTTGGTCCCGGGGGTGTTGTCCTTGGTGGCGCCCAGGTCGATCCGGCCAGGGCTGATCGGCTGCGAGCTGGAGCCGGTGAAGCGGTAGTTGCCGCTGCCGTCGCTGGTGGTCTGGTACTGGTGACCCTGCGAGTCGCGCAGCATCACGATGGCGTTCGGGACCGCCTCGCTGTTGGCCGCCACGACCACCTTGCCGGAGATCGACTTGACCGTCTCGCTCTGGGTCGGCGCCGGGGCCGCCTTGGCGTTCACGGTGATGCTGATCGGCATGGAATCATCGGAGCCGCCGCCGCCGCCCTTGACCTGTATCGTCGCCCGGGCCCCATTGACTGCCGGCGCGTCGTCACTGGCCGAGAAGGTCAAGGTCACGGACTGCGACCCGCCAAGCAGGCCGAAATCGATGGCTTGGTTGCAGCCGCCGCAACTGACGCCTTCGGGGAGACCGGCGACGCTGAGGTTAGCCGTCTTCTCGTTGCTGTCTGGAGTGACCTCGATACGGATGCGGCTGTTGCCGCGGCCCGCGTCGACGGTGACCGAGCTTCCCGAAGAAGAGGTGATTTTGGCGGCCTGGGCCGGTGTTGCGGGGACGGTGAGCAGGGCGCCGACAACCAGCGCTACGACCACACCGGCCCGCTGCTTCCAGGCACGTCGGTGTGTTGACACGTCCACCGCCTTCCGGACTGACTTCCCGGGCCGGGTGGGCCCGGGATCATCACGGTACGAATACGCCGTCGGCAACTATGCCTTGTCTGACCGGATCGGCGCGACCCAGGGCCAGCGTCGGGGTCGGTGACATCGGGTCGTATCGTCCCGTCGTGTCCTCTCCGCACATTAAGTCCGCCGCGGTCGCGGCGGCGTTGACGGCGCTCGACGAGGGGCGTACGCCCGAACGGCCGGTGTACCGAGAGGCGGTCCGTGCCTTGTTGACCGCCCTCGCGGAGCGCGCCCCCGGCCGATCGGTGGAGGTGCGTGTCCCACCTTACGGTGCAGTTCAGTGCCTTCCGGGCCCTCGACACACCCGTGGCACCCCGCCGAACGTGGTCGAGATGGATCCGCCCACCTGGCTGGCGTTGGCCACCGGCCGGCTCTCCTGGGCGGAGGCGGTCGCCGAGGGTCGCGTACGGGTGAGTGGGAACCGGGCGGACCTCTCCGAGCATCTACCCCTGTAGCAGGGGCTCCTTGCTGGCGCCGGTGACGCCTTGGAGCCGAATCGTGACTTTCTGTATCGACTTCCATTCGCGTACACTGTCAGGCGACGACAGTGGTCCCGGCCGAGGAGCGTGATCAGCACCTCTGATCCCGCCAGGCCAGTCCAGAGCAGCATGAGGGAGCGGCAGGGTGCCCCGAGGCGACGGCCGGCTGAGCCACGACCTTGATCCCCAACGACCCGGCCCGCAGGACGCCTGTGGCGTCTTCGGTGTCTGGGCCCCCGGCGAAGAGGTCGCCAACCTGACCTATTTCGGGCTCTACGCGCTCCAGCACCGGGGCCAGGAGGCCGCCGGCATCGCGGTGAGCGACGGTTCCGGGGTGGTGGTCTACAAGGATCTCGGCCTGGTGGCCCAGGTCTTCGACGAGCCGACGCTGGCGAGCCTGCGCGGCCACGTCGCGATCGGGCACGCGCGCTACTCCACCACCGGCGGCTCGACCTGGGAGAACGCCCAGCCGACCATCCGGTCCACCACCTCCGGCACCACCATCGCGCTGGCCCACAACGGCAACCTGGTCAACACCTCCGAGCTGCAGAAGGAGGTCGCCGAGCGGGGTCTGGTCGCCGACGGCGCCACCAACGACACCTCGCTGGTGACCATGCTGCTGGCCAGCCGCCCCGACCTGTCCGTGGAGGCTGCCGCGCTGGAGGTGCTGCCGCAGCTGCGGGGCGCGTTCAGCTTCGTCTTCATGGACGAGTCGACGCTCTACGCGGCCCGTGACCCGCACGGCGTACGGCCGCTGGTGCTCGGCCGGCTGGAGCGCGGCTGGGTGGTGGCCAGCGAGACGGCCGCACTGGACATCGTCGGCGCCAGCGTGGTCCGCGAGGTCGAGCCGGGCGAGCTGATCGCCATCGACGCCGACGGGCTGCGGTCCAGCCGGTTCGCCGCGCCGGAGCCCAAGGGCTGCCTCTTCGAGTACGTCTACATCGCCCGCCCGGACGCCACCATCGCCGGGCGCAACGTGCACGCCGCCCGGGTGCAGATCGGCCGCCAGCTGGCCAAGGAGCACCCGGTCGAGGCCGACCTGGTGATCCCGGTGCCGGAGTCGGGCACCCCGGCCGCGATCGGGTACGCCGAGGAGTCGGGCATCACCTACGGCGCCGGCCTGATGAAGAACCCGTACGTCGGGCGCACCTTCATCCAGCCGTCGCAGACCCTGCGCCAGCTCGGCATCCGGCTCAAGCTCAACCCGCTGCGGGAGAACGTGCGGGGCAAGCGGCTGGTGGTGGTCGACGACTCGATCGTGCGCGGCAACACCCAGCGGGCCATCGTGCGGATGCTGCGCGAGGCGGGCGCGCTGGAGGTGCACGTCCGGATCTCCTCGCCGCCGGTCAACTGGCCGTGCTTCTACGGCATCGACTTCGCCACCCGCGCCGAACTGCTGGCCAACGGGCTGGACAACGACGGCATCCGGCGCTCGATCGGCGCCGACACCCTCGGGTACGTCTCGCTCCCGGGTCTCATCGCCGCGACCGAGCAGCCCAAGACCCGGCTCTGCCGCGCCTGTTTCGACGGGGAGTACCCGATCGAGCTGCCGGCCGGGAACCTGATCGGCAAGCACGTGCTCGAAGGAGTGGGGCGGCGGGTCACGAACGCGCCCTCCGGCGACCTCGCGCACACCGTCCCACCGCTCGTCGCCGCTCCGGGCGGCGTGACTGTCCACCCGTAGCACCACCCGGCGCCGCCCGGGCACCCCGAGCGGCACCGAGAACCACAAAGGGGAGAACCGTGACGCACGTGTCCGAGCGCAGCGGCGCAGGAAGCAGCCCGACGGGCGCCGGCGGCGACCGCCAGCCCTGGACGGCCGGCGCCGGCCGCACGATGCGCAAACGCTCGGTCTCGTACGCGGACGCCGGTGTGTCGATCGAGGCGGGCGACCGCGCGGTCGAGCTGCTGAAGTCCAAGGTGAAGCAGACCCGGCGGCCGGAGGTCATGGGCGACCTCGGCGGCTTCGCCGGCCTGTTCCGGCTGGACACCAAGAAGTACAAGAGCCCGATCCTGGCCTCCTCCACCGACGGTGTGGGCACCAAGCTGGTGATCGCCCAGCAGATGGACATCCACGACACGGTCGGCATCGACCTGGTCGCGATGGTCGTCGACGACCTGGTGGCCTGCGGCGCCGAGCCGCTGTTCCTGCTCGACTACATTGCCACCGGCGAGGTCGTGCCGGACAAGGTCGCCGAGATCGGCGCCGGCATCGCCGACGGCTGCCGGTACGCCGGCTGCGCCCTGCTCGGTGGCGAGACCGCCGAGCACCCGGGCGTGCTGCGCCCGGACGAGTACGACATCTCGGCGACCGGCGTCGGCGTCGTGGAGGAGAGCGACATCCTCAGCCCGGAGCGGGTCGAGGTGGGTGACGTGGTGATCGCCATGCGCTCCTCGGGCCTGCACTCCAACGGCTACTCGCTGGTGCGGCACGTGCTGCTCGGTGCGGGCCGGATGCGGCTGGACGTGGTGATCGAGGACTTCGGTCGGCAGCGCACCCTCGGCGAGGAGCTGCTCACCCCTACCAAGATCTACGCGCAGGACTGCCTCAAGCTGATCGCCGAGGCCGAGGTGCGGGCGCTGGCCCACGTCACCGGCGGTGGCATCCCGGGCAACCTGGTACGGGTCCTGCCGGAGCACGTCGACGCGGTGGTCAACCGCTCCACCTGGAAGCCGCAGCCGGTCTTCGACCTGATCCAGTCCAAGGGGCGGATCGAGGACGCGGAGATGGAGGCGACCTTCAACATGGGCGTCGGCATGTTCGCGGTCGTCTCCGCCGAGGACGCCGACCGCGCGCTGGCCACCCTGACCGGCCGCGGCGTCGACGCCTGGCAGGCCGGCGAGATCATCGAGGGCTCCGGCAACGTGCAGATGATCGGCCAGCACACCCGCGGGTGATGACACTCCGTTGATCATCCGGGCACCTGATCAGGGCTTCACCCGAGTGGCCATCGCCGCCTAGCCTGAAGGGCCTCAGGCAGGGGAGGAGGGTCGATGGCTGCTCGGGCACAGTCCGTGACCGGGATGCGGGGCATCGCCCCGGTCCCCTCGTACGTGGTGATGCAGCCCACGACCCTGTGCAACCTCGACTGCACCTACTGCTACCTGCCGTTCCGGGCCGCCGACCGGCGGATGCCGGTGGCGGTGGCCGAGGCGGTCGCCGCCTCCGTCAACCCGTGGGCGGCGACGGGGCGGTTCTCGGTGGTGTGGCACGGCGGTGAGCCGCTCGCGGCCGGCCGGGAGCACCTGGCCGCCCTGATCGCCCCGTTCGGGCCGGAGGTGGAGCACCACGTCCAGACCAACGCCACGCTGATCGACGACGCCTGGTGCGCGTTCTTCGTCGAGCACGGGGTGCGGGTGAGCGTGAGCGTGGACGGCCCCCGGGAACGCAACGGCGACCGGGTGACCCGGGCCGGCCGGCCGGCGTACGACCGGATCGTGCGCGGCGTGGAGGTGCTGCGCCGGCACGGGCTGCCGTTCTCGGCGCTGGCGGTGGTGAGCCGGCCCGCCCCGGGCCTCGCCACCGAGCTGTACGACTACGTCCTCGACCTCGGCTGCGACGTGCTCGGCGTCAACATCGAGGAGACCGAGGGGGTCAACACCCGGGGCAACGCGCACGACGCGGCGACGGTGACCGCGTTCTGGGCGGAGCTGGTCGCGGCCTGGCGCCGGGCGCCCCGCGTCCACCTGCGGGAGGTGGAGTGGTCGTTGCGCTACGCCGCGGCGGTGCTGGACGGCGCGGCGGACGACCTGCTGCCCCGGCAGCTCGACCCGATCCCCACCATCGGTCACGACGGCTCGGTGACCGTGCTCTCCCCCGAGCTGGCCGGGTTCACCGACCCCCGCTACGGCGACTTCAGCAGCGGCAACGTGCTGGCGACCCCGCTGGCCGAGATCCTGGCCGGCGCGGCGGGCACGTCGTGGGTCGGCGAGTTCCTGACCGGGGTCGAGGCGTGCCGGTCGTCCTGCCCGTACTTCGGCTTCTGCGGTGGCGGCCACGCGGCCAACCGCTACTTCGAGCAGGGGCGGTTCGACGGTACGGAGACCGAGCACTGCCGAAACAGCAAGATCCGCCTACTGGAGGGAGTGTTGGAGCATGCCCGAGACCACCAGTCACCGGCAGCCTGAGCACATCGGGGGAGGAATCGCCGATCCGGTCGTGGACCGGGTCCGGCAGGCCGCCCCGGGGCTGACCGCTCTGCTCCACGAGGCCGAGGCCGCGCGTCGGTCACGGGCGGAGGTGTCGGGCTCCGACGGCGCCAGCGCGGTCTGCGCGTGGAACCACTTCGAGAACATCCCGACGTTCTACAACTGGAACAACCGCCCGCGCTGAACACGCCGAGATCAGGGACCCTGCCGGCCGGCCGGAGTCTTCCGGCGGGGCGAGGTCCCTGATCGTCGGTTTTGTGGCGCTGCTTTGTCGGGCACATGCGTGAGCACGCGGGGAGTTACCGCGTGCTCAGATGCGACCGGAGGTCAGCGGGTCGGAGGAACCCAGGTGTCCGGGTCGTCGTCCGCGTGATCCTCATCGTCGTCGTCGACATACTCTTTGTAGTCGTCGTCGAAGTTGTGCTCAGACTTACCAGCACCCGCCAGTTCGCGCTGCAAGGCGGTGAGGTCGGTGTTCGGGGAGTGGTACTTCAACTCCCGGGCCACCTTCGTCTGCTTGGCCTTAGCACGGCCGCGCCCCATGGCTCGACCCCCTCGCACAGAATGCGGGGCAGCCCGAAGGCGGGCCCCGATGACGTCAGGCATCTCTCGTGGCTCTTACGGTACATGGGGATGCCACCGTTCGGCACCTCGGGTTACCGTCAGCCGGCCCTGCGCGTCGCAGCGATCCGGCCGTCACCGAGTGTACCCGGTAAGGAGCGGATGCTGGGGCTGGGCGTGACACCGGACAAACCCCCACTAAGCTCCTCGAAAGCAGCTTACTCGGGATGCCCCGAGGCGCAGGCCGCTGCCCGCACCCCGGGGGCCGCCTTCAGCGCAGGTGGATCGTGCGCAGCCGACCCACGTCGGCCATCCGGCGCTCGGCGAGCCGGTCGGCGGCCACCGCCGGCGGCACGCCCTCGTCGTCGGCGAGCCGCAGGATCTCCCGGGTGGTGTCGTAGATCTTCGTGGCGCGCAGCTTGGCCCGGTCGAAGTTGAAGCCCTCGATCTCGTCGGCGACCTGGATCACGCCGCCGGCGTTCACCACGTAGTCGGGGGCGTAGAGGATGCCCCGGTCGGCGAGCAGCTTCTCGATCCCCGGGTGGGCGAGCTGGTTGTTGGCCGCCCCGGTGACCACCTTGGCGCGCAGCGCCGGCACGGTGTCGTCGTTGAGGGCGCCGCCCAGCGCGCACGGGGCGTACACGTCGATGTCGGCGGCGACCAGCGCGGAGGCATCGTCGACCAGCTCGACCTGCGGGTGGGTGGCGCGCACCCACTCCAGGGCCTTCGGGTTGACGTCGGTCGCCACGACCTCGGCGCCGTCGTCGAGCAGGTGCTTGGTGAGGTACTTGCCGACCTTGCCCAGGCCGGCCACGCCGACCCGCTTGCCGGCCAGCGTCGGGGCGCCCCAGACGTGCTCGGCGGCGGCGCGCATGCCCTGGAACACGCCCCAGGCGGTGAGGATCGAGGAGTCGCCGGCACCGCCGTGCTCCACGCTGCGGCCGGTGACGTACCGCGTCTCCCGGGCGATCAGGTCCATGTCGGCGACGTAGGTGCCGACGTCGCAGGCGGTGTAGTAGCGGCCGGCCAGCGATTCGACGAACCGGCCGTACGCGCGCAGCAGCGGCTCGCTCTTGATCTGCTCCGGGTCACCCCAGATGACCGCCTTGCCGCCGCCCAGGTCCAGCCCGGCGAGGGCGTTCTTGTACGCCATGCCGCGGGACAGGTCGAGCACGTCCGCCAGCGCCGCCTCCTCGCTGGCGTACGGGTAGAACCGGGTGCCGCCGAGCGCGGGGCCCAGCGCGGTCGAGTAGATGCCGATGATCGCCTTGAGGCCGGTCTGCTTGTCCTGGCAGAAGACCACCTGCTCGTGACCGGTCGATCCCGGGTCGTCGGTGCTCGCGAATACGCCCATGGCTTGCTCCTGTTTCGGTGTGCGCCCTTGTGGGACGCGGACCTGGTGGACGCCGGCGGGATGCTGCCGGTCCTGCAGAGCCTAATATCGGTCGACGCCGCACCGCCGTCCGCGTCGCGCCTGCCGGCGGGCGCTGACGGCGATGGGCCCCGTCTCGTGGGAGGATCGCGCCGTGCCGTCGCTCTTCGCTGCCTATTTGCGCGTCTACGAGCCGCTGACCGCCTTCGACCGGGACCGCCAGTCGTACTGGCGGCGCTACGTGCGGGAGGGGCGTGCGGTCGCCCCGTTGGAGGGCCCCGGGCGGCAGCGCACCTCGGTGATCGAGGCGCTCGGCGCGGGCTGGACCCGGCTGCCGGACCTGCCGGACGAGGCGTACGTCCTGGAAGCCGACGACACGCTGCTGGTCTGCCCCTGGAACCTGCGGATCCGGGTGGCCGAGGCCGCGCTCAGCGCGCGGGACGGGGTGCCGTCGGTGCTCGCCGACGCGTTCGTCCCGCCGGTGCTGGCCGGTCAGGCCAAGGCGGTGGTCGACGACTGGCGCAGCGGGGCGCGGGTGCTCGAACACGGCGTCCCGCGGCTGCACGAGCAGATCGCCACCTGGGGTGTGCCGCTGCGCTGGTTCGTGCTCTTCGAGCCGGGGGAGCGGGACCTGGTCACCCACCCGGGGCGGCGGGCGCTGCGCTACCGCACGGAGATCTCCAAGGCCCGCCGCCGGTCGTCCCGGGCCTTGTCGGTGCTGCGCAAGTCTGTCGGGGATGCCCCGATCACCGAGGCGGTCGAGGAGGCCGCCCGGTGGCTGGAGGAGTTCCACCCGCGGTCGGTGGTGGAGCTGGACTACGGCGGCCTGGTGCAGCTGCTCTCCGACGAGACGCTGGCCGCGGACGACTCGACGGAGCTGGTCGCCGCCGGTCTGGCCGGGCTCTCCAAGGGCGAGGCGGAGGAGGCGTCGGGGGCGTACGACCGGCTGGTGGCCCGCTGGCGGGCGGTGCAGTTGCTGGAGCGGTGCAACTGACCACGAATCCACCCAGCGATGCTGTCGGATACGAGACTCACTCGTAGTTGACGCATCACGAACCGTGACCATGAGTCCGAATAAGGTACTTTCTGGCATGCAAAAGTCAGATAAATCGGGCATGGTTCATCCGTCCGTCTAGGGACCTTCGGCCGTTCGGCCCATGTCGGACATCGGGGACTAGCCGGACCATGGGAGACGCGTCGGCCGGCGGGACCCCGGCCGATGTCTATACATGTGGAGGAGTGACCGATGGCATCGCGAACGCACGAACCAGAGCCGCTACTCACGCCGGCCGAGGTGGCGTCGATGTTCCGTGTCGACCCGAAGACGGTGACCCGGTGGGCCAAGGCGGGGAAGCTCAGCGCGATCCGGACCCTGGGCGGCCACCGCCGGTACCGCGAGTCGGAGGTTCGGGCCCTGCTTCAGGGGCAGATCCCGCAGCAGCGCCAGGGAGACTGACTGACCGACCGACCGAGAAACGTTCCGGTCTCAGGGGCGGGCGGACGTCGCGACAGCGATGATCCACCGCCCCTGAACCATGTCCGGGCCCGGACGCTCATTCGTGGACGGTGACCCGGATCCCGATCGTGCCCCGCTCGCCCCGCCGCAGCCGGCTGCCGAGCAGGCTGAGCCGGCCCAGCAGCCGGTACTTCCGCTTGATCAGGTCGCGTACCCGGTCGCTCTCCTGCGGGGAGCAGAGCACGGCGTGCCCGGGGACCGCCGTACCGAGCGGCCGGCCGCGTACGTCGCAGGGGGCCAGCGTCACCGTGCCGTCGCGCCGGATCCGCTTCACCTTGCCGGAGTCCGCCGCCGTCCAGACCGCCAGCGTGTCGCCGTCACGCACCGCCCAGACCGGGGTCGGCACCGCCCGACCGTCCTTGCGGAACGTCGTCAGCAGAAGGTACTTCTCCGCCGCCAGGCGGTCCAGGTCGGTCACGCCGCCCAGGATACGGCCGCGACAGGCCCCGGCCGCGCGGATAGCGTGAACCCCGTGACCGGGGAACCGAGGATCGGCGACGTGTTCGGCGAGATGCTGCGCGACGCGTACGCCGTGCACACCGGGGTCGGCCCCCGGCCGCTGGTGGGCGGGCGGCTGCCCCGACCGGTCATCGAGATCATCGAACGGGAGGACGGGCTGATCAACGGCGCGCCGGCCGCGCACTACCTCGACGGTCCGGAGGGCTGGCAGCCGTACGACCACCGCGCCGTGGACCGGGCCCGCGGCGCGACGCTCGACGTCGGCGTCGGGGGCGGGCGGATCGCGCTGCTGCTCCAGGAGCGCGGCGTGCCGGTGACCGGGTTGGACACCTCGGTCGGCGCGCTGCGGGTGTGCCGACACCGGGGAGTGCGTGACCTCGTCCTCGGCACGGTCGACGAGCACGTCGCCCAAGGCCGGCGGTACGACACGTTCCTGCTGCTCGGCAACAACCTCGGCCTGATCGAGGGGCGGCACCGGGCGGCGGCGTTCCTCGCCGCGCTCGCCGCGATGGCCGCGCCCGGCGCGCAGGTCATCGCGCACGGCACCGACCCGTACGGCACGAACGACCCGCTGCACACCGGCTACCACGAACTCAACCGGCGGCGCGGCCGGCTCGGCGGCCAGCTGCGGCTGCGGCTTCGCTACCGCGAGCTGGGTACCGACTGGTTCGACTACCTCGTCTGCTCCGCCGAGGAGTTGGCCGAGCTGGTCCGGGGCACCGCATGGCGGCTGACCGACGTGGACGACCGGGACGCCCCGTACTACCTGGCCACCCTGCGGCTGGCGGGCTGAGCGCCACGCCGGGGCCCCCGGACCGGGGGCCCCGGCATGGGCCTAGACCTGCACGGTCGGGGGCAGCTGCTCCGGCGGCAGCCCGCCGTCGCCGTCGACCACCTTGTTCGGGGTACCGTCCTCATCGATGTCGACCATCGTGATGTCGACCCTGCCGTCACCGTCGGTGTCGAACTGGAACAGGTCGGCCTTGCCGTCACCGTCGGTGTCCACCACCCACACGTCGGTCTGCCCGTCGTTGTCGGTGTCGGCGCGGAGCAGGTCGACGCGCTCGTCGCCGCGCGTCTCCACAGTCTCTCCGTCCTCGGTGGTGCCGGTGCCGTCCACGGTCTTCGGTGTCTGACTCATGTCCCACGTCCTTCCCTTGGCGTTGAGGGCCGTCTGTACCCGGTCCGGCGATCCCCCACGCATGCCGCCCCGGGCGTTGCTGCATAGGGTCGCACCCAGGAGCGAGCGGCACGGCGTGACGGAGACCCCGTACGTCGCCGCGCGCAGCGAGGGAGCGTCATGAGTGGTCGTTTTGTCGTCGTCGGTGCCGGCACGATGGGGCTCGGGATCGCCTACGTCGCCGCCGGTGCGGGACACGCCGTCGAACTGGTCGAGGTGGACCGGGGCCGGTCGGAGGCCGCGGCCACGCGCCTCGGTGAGCTGTGGGACCGGGCGGTGCAACGCGGGAAGCTCCGCGCCGACGAGGCCGCCGGGCACCGGGAACGGGTGACCCTGCGCGCGGCGCTGGGCGAGGTCGCGCCGGAGCCGGACGTGGTCGTGGAGGCGGTGCCCGAGCGGCTCGACCTCAAGCGCGCCGTGCTGCGCGAGGCCGAGGGGCTGCGGCCGGCGCTGCTGGGCAGCAACACCTCCAGCATCCCGATCGCCGAGCTGGCCGAGCCGCTGGCCCGGCCGGAGCGCTTCCTCGGGCTGCACTTCTTCAACCCGGTCTGGGCGATGCCCCTGCTGGAGATCGTGGTGGGCCCGGCGACCGCCGGGGAGACCACCGACGCGGCCGTCGCGCTCGCCGGCCGGCTCGGCAAGAACCCCGTCGTCGTACGCGACATGCCCGGCTTCGCCACCTCCCGACTCGGGGTCACCCTCGGCCTGGAGGCGATCCGGATGGTCGCCGACGAGGTGGCCAGCCCCGCCGACATCGACAAGGCGATGGTGCTCGGCTACCGGCACCCGGTCGGCCCGCTGGAGCTCACCGACCTGGTCGGGCTGGACGTCCGGCTCGACATCGCGCGTACCCTCCAGGCCGCCTACGGGGACCGCTTCGCGCCGCCGCCGCTGCTGGTGGAGATGGTCGCCGCCGGGAAGCTCGGCACGAAGTCCGGCCAGGGCTTCTACCGCTGGGTGGACGGCCGCAGGGCCGACGGGGAAGGGGCGGGCCGGTGAGCGGGCTGCGGATCGAGGAGCTGCCGGACCGGCTGGTGGTGACGCTGGACCGGCCGGAGAAGCGCAACGCGATCGACGCCGACCTGATCGGCGAGCTGCACGCGGTCTGCGCCGAGTTGGAGGCCCGTCCCCGGCTGCTGCTGCTCACCGGCGGCGCGGCGGGCATCTTCGCCGGCGGGGCGGACATTGGCCAACTCCGCGAGCGCGGCCGGCTGGACGCCCTCGCCGCGATCAACCAGGCGGCCTTCGCCCGGATCCGGGCCCTGCCGATGCCCACCCTGGCCGCCGTGGACGGGCCGGCGCTGGGCGGCGGCGCCGAACTGGCGTACACGTGCGACCTGCGGGTGTGCACGGCCCGGGCGGTCTTCGGCCAGCCCGAGGTGCGGTTGGGCATCCTGGCCGGCGCCGGCGCGACCTACCGGCTGCCCGCGCTGGTCGGCGAGGCCCGGGCCAAGGAGCTGCTCTTCACCGGCCGGCGGGTGGACGCCGAGGAGGCGCTGCGGATCGGCCTGGTCAACCGGGTGGTGGCCGAGCCTGCCGAGCTGCTGCCCACCGCGCACGAGCTGATCGACGAGATGGCGAAGGGCTCGGCGCTGGCGCTGCGGCTGACCAAGCTGGCCGTGGACGCGCCGCCGGCCGCCCATCCGCACCTCGACCTGGTCAGCCAGGCGGTGCTCTTCGAGGACGAGGAGAAGCGGCGGCGGATGACCGAGTTCCTGGAGCGCCGCCGATCCCGCTGACCCACCCCGTACGCGCGACGGCCGCACCGGATGCCCGGTGCGGCCGTCGTCGCCCGTGCTCAGTGCCGGATCGACACGCCCGCGTCGTCCAGCGCCCGGATCAGTCCGGCGGACTCGGCGAAGCCGATGATCAGCACCGCCTCCGGACCGTAGCTCTTGATCTCCTTCGCGATGCCGCTGAAGTCCACCTCGTCCGCCGCGGCGTCCGCCGGCGGCTCGTAGGTGAACAGCTTCACCCGGTCGCCGCCGAAGCCGGCCTCCTCCAGCTCGGCGCGGACGGTCTCCTGCAGGCCCTCACCGTAGGAGTCCTTGCGGGCCACCAAGACGATCTTGTGCGGCCCGTCCCGCAGCATCACGTCGGCCAGCGCCCGGCCCTGGAGACTGTCCGGCGGAACGGTCCGGAAGTAGAGGCCCTGGTCGTCGACCTTGCTCAGCCCGGAGTCGGTGTTGGACGGGGAGAACAGGATCCGCCCAGCGGCGACCACGTCCGGCAGCACGGCCCTGGAGATGCCCGAGGCGCCGGCGCCGATGATGACCTGCACGTTCTTGCGGATGTGCGAGGTGACCGTGGCCTTGGCGACCGCCGGGTTGGTGCCGTCGTCGCCGTCGAACCAGACCATCGGCTCACCGAGCACGCCGCCCGCGGCGTTGATCTCCCTGACCGCCAGCGCCGCCCCGGCCGCGAGCGGCGGGTAGGCCAGGGCCAGGTCACCGGTCTTCGGCAGCAGGCCGCCGAGGACCAGCGGAGAGCCGTCGCTTCGGTCGTCCTTGCCGCCACGCTGCTTCTTGGCCTTCGGCGGGGCCTTGGTGCTCGCCCCGGTCTCGTCCCCGGCGCCGACGAACTCGGTCTTCGCGTCGTTGATCTTCTGCGCGTCGAAGTGCAGCGTCGCGTAGCTGGCCGTGGCCGGCTCGCCCGCGTCGGTGAAGCCGGCGCGGGTCAGCGACACGCCACGGTATTCCACGTCCTGCCCGGCGCGGGCCAGCGTTAGGCAGGTCTTGGCGTCCGAGCAGCGCTGACCGTTGGTGGTCACCCCGACGATCTGCTTGGCGATCGCCGCCGGGTCGGTGCTGCCGGCGAGCTGCGCCGCCAACGCGCTGATCATCACCGCGTCGTACGACTCGGCGGCGTAGAGGAAGTCGGCCAGCTTGGGGTCGACCGCCCGCAGTCGCTCCTTGAAGTCGTCCGTCAGCGGCGTCAACGGGGTGGTGCCCTTCATGCCGTCGACCAGGTCGGCCTGCTCCTTCAGCTCGGCGGGGAAGGAGTTCAGCATGTTGCCGTCGGTACCGTACAGACGCACCTGTGAGGTGTCCGTCTCTTCGGGCTTGTCGGTCGTCCCGCAGGCGCTGGTGACGAGCAGGAACGCCGCACCGGCCGCCAGGATGGCAGCGCGCGGGCCGCGTGTTACGAGCATGGTCGTCCTTACCTTTGGGAAGTTCCGCTGGGCACCATAGCGCGCCGGGGCGGCTGGTGGGAGCGTGGAGCCCACCGGCAGCGGTCGGCCATCCGTCACCGGTACGCTCCGTCACCGCCACGGTGTCCCGGGTCACCGCTTGACCTGTCGTCCTACTGTGCGGCAGGTGACCGAAGTACCTGACCAGACGCTCGACGACGCGACCGCCGTGCTCCGTTCGGCGCTGGCCGGAGACGGTGACGCGGTGGTGGGCACCTTCGACGCCGTGGTCGACCGGTCCGGGCTCGCCGGGGCGTACGGGGTGGCCTGGTGCCTCGCCGCCACCATGGTCGGCGACCCGCCGCCCGGTGCCTGCGCGCTCGATTTTCCCGGCATCGACGAGGCCGGTTACGACACCCGCTGGGTGGCCCGCTTCGTCAGCGCGTACGCCAACCACGACGCGGACACCGGAGAAGCGCTGTTCGGGGCGGCGGCCGCCGACGGCCTGCTGCCGGACTGTCTGCTCACCCTCGCCGGCTCGACCGTGGCCACCCTGCGTAGTCGGGCCGGGTGACGGCGCGGCGCCCGGGGTCGCCACGCGGATGCCGCCAGCGAAGGGGTGAACCTGCGTTGCGGACAGGGTGCCGAGCATGGTGATGCTGCCGGCCGTTTCGTCCGCAGTGGACCGCCCCGCCGGTGTGATAGCTCTGGTGACATGTCCGAGGCGATGCTGAGCAAGGTGCGCAAGTTGCTGGCCAAGGCCGAGGACCCGGCCTGCACGCCCGCCGAGTCCGCGGCCTTCACCGCCAAGGCCACCGAGCTGATCGCCCGCTACGGCGTCGATCGGGCGCTGCTGGCCGCCCGCGACCCGGCCACCGACCCGGTCGGCGACCGGGTGGTCGACGTCGTCGCCCCGTACGCGCGGGACAAGGCGGGACTGCTCGCGGCCGTCGCCGACCCGCTGCGCTGCCGCTGCGTACGCCGGGCGCGGGGCGACGGCTTCGCCCTGCACCTGTTCGGCTTCGCCAGCGACCTGGAGCGGGTCGACCTGCTCTTCACCTCGCTGCTGGTGCAGGCCGCGCACGGACTGTCCGGGACGGCCGTGCCGGCCGGTGAACATCCGGCCGCGTTCCGCCGCTCCTGGCTGGCCGGCTTCGCCCGGGTGGTCGGGGAGCGGCTGCGGGCGGCCGAGGCGGGCGCGGCGGCCGAGCGGGACGCCCCGTCGGTCGCGCTGGTCCTCGCCGACCGCTCGGACCGGGTGGCGCGCCGGGTGACCGAGGTGTACCCGCGGCTGCGCACCGCACCGCCCCGCCGGCTGGCCGGCACCGGCTTCGGCGCCGGGGCCGAGGCGGGCCGCCGGGTGGACCTCGGCGGTCGCGGGGTGGTCGACGGCGCGGCCGGCCGGGGGATCGCGCGGTGAGCCGCGCCGGTCGCGTCCCGGCCCGGACCGTGTCGCGGGTGGCTCAGCCGGCCTGGACGGGGGTGGCTCAGCCGGGCTCGGCGTCGTGCCGGGCGAGCGTGGTGAGGTAGCGGCTGAGCAGCTCGTGCCAGCCGGCGGTGAGCGCCTCCCGGTAGCCCTCGGCGGCCTCGCCGTGCCGGTCGAAATGCCGGTGCTCCACCTGGACCCGGGTCTGCCCCGACCCGTCGGGCCGGAACAGCACCTCCACCTCACTGGCCCCCGCCGGGTCCGGCACCGGCACCCGGTCCGGGCCGATCTGCCAGGTGAAGACGAGCCGCTTCGGCGGATCCCAGGTGAGCACCCGGCCCCAGTCGCTCCGGAAGCCGTACGGGCCGATCTCGTAGAGCTTGCCGCCGGGTCTCGGCTCGATCCCCAGCTCGGCCAGCGCCTCCGGCCCCGACCAGGTGTATTCGCGGACCCACCAGTCGGCCAGCGCCCCGGTGAACACCGCGAACGCCTGCTCTGCCGTGGCTGGGGCGAGGAGGGTGCTGCGGAGCGCGTACCGCTCGACGTCCTGTCGGACGTCCGCCATCTCCTGTCCCATAGGCCCGGACCATACCGGCTGATGCCCCGGTGTGCAGCTTCGCGCACTGCCCCTTTCCGGACAGCGGGAAGCGACCGACGATGCCGATTCGGCCACGGATGGCCACCGGTAAACCGGGTAACCGCGCCTGACGTGGCCCGACGGCCGGTTGCGGGTGAGGGAGCGGGAAGCATGAGCGAGAGCGGGACAGCGGCGCGCGGACCGGACCGGACCGGACCGGGCAGCAGGGCGGGCGGGTCGGCCAGCAGCCCGCCCAGGCCGGCCTGCAGGCCAGCCGACAGGGCGGCGCGGCGGCCGACCCGGATCGCCGGCGAAGGCCCGGGCGGGAAGTCTGCCGGCTCCCGGTCCGAGGGCCCGTCAGGTGGGCCGGCCGCCGGCCAGCCAGTGGCGGCCGCGCCGGGGCGGCCCGCCGGGCCGCGCCCGGAGTCCCCGGCCGGTCCATTGCCGGCGGGGTCCCCGCAGGAGCCGCCGCTGACCGAGTGGCCGTCCGGACCGGCGGGTGCCGAGGGCGGCCGACCCGCCGACACCGGTACGCGCGCGGGCGACCGGGATGCACGCGGTGACGCCGGCGGCGGCGGGTCCCGAGGCGAGGAGAAGATTGGCGACCGCGCCCAGGGCGGGGTCGCTCGTGCCCAGGGCGGGCCGGATCGCGCCCAGGGCGGTGCCGCTCGTGCCCAGGGCGGGCCGGATCGCGCCCAGGGCGGGGCCGGCGAATCCGGGGACGTGGCCGGGAGGTCGGCGGATGCCGCGGCGCAGGGCGGTGGACCGGCTCAGGGCGGGGGCGGGCGGCGGCAGGGCGGGGCCGCGCAGGCGTCCCAGCTCGCCGGGCAGGCGGGCGAGACGCTGCGGCAGGCCGGCCGGAGCGTCTGGGAGGCGATCCAGGGCGGCATGGCGCAGCGGCGGCAGGGGCAGCAGCGCCGGGAGCGCTGACGCGAGGGCAGGCCGTAGTCGCGTGATGGGGTGGTTAGTCACCGGGCAGCGGGTTGGGGTACCCCAAACGACGTTCGTCCGGCAGCGGCACAGCCGGCCGCCCGTCAACGCCAGGCCACGCCAGAAGCCGAACCGTTCGAACGCCGAGGCCGCGTACGCGCTGCAGCTCGGGGTGAAGGGGCAACGTGCCGGTAGGTGGGCCGGGACCTCGGTCTGGTACCGGCGGACGAGGTCGATGGCCAACCCCGTCGGCCCGCCGCCGGTTCACACTGAAGACAGGAACGTGAGCGGGTGCTGGGCCAGCGCCGAGGCCAGGTCTTGGGCGCAGATCAGCCACGCCAGCGGGGTTGTGCCGCCGAGGCAGCACCAGCAGGGACAGGCTGGAAAGGGTGTCCGCCGGCGCTCATGGCGCTCCTTACGGGTCAAGATCGCTGCGCGGCATGGCGGCTGCTCGCCGCTCGGCAGCGGCCTTGACGCCCCCCTGAACGATGGCCGCATGAGCCTGAGTGACATGGACCCGTTGTCGGTCGTCCGCCTGGTGCTGGCGGCCGTCAGCTTCTTCCTGCTCGTATTCGGCGTCCGCGTCGCCGTGTCGCGACGGTTTCCCCGGGCCTGGCTTCGCTTCGCGCATCCGACGAAGAGCCAGCGATCCCAACCCGTCCGCATCGGTGGCGGCATCGCGTTGGTTAATGCGAGCCTGCTGATCCAGCAAGCGCCGTTTCTCATCCCAATGCCTTTCATGCTCGGAGCCGCCCTGTTCGGGGTGGCACTGCTCCTTGCTGTCGCTGCCGTGGGATGGATCGTCCTGGGGCGGGAGTAGCCATCAACCAGCATCGTGATGCGGGGGCAGGCGTGCGACATCACCGTGTGCGGCGAGTTCCGACCGGGCCTTGGCGATCTCACGATCACGCGCGTCCGCGGCGTGCAGGTACCGGCGGGCCGCTGCATGGACGAGTGCCGAGTCGCTTCATCAGGTCGGCCAGGGTCGCGCCGGTCTGGGCTGCCAAGGTCTGGCTGTTGTGCCGCCATCAGCGAGATTCCGGGTCAACGAGGATCAGACCAGACAAACGGCCCTCAGGAGTGCAAAGCAAAACGTCGACCGGCGTTTCCGCTGGTCGGCGCTCCGGTAGCCTGGCGAAAGGCTATGCGGACAGGAGCGGGGTCGAACCGCCGACCTTCCGATTTTCAGGCACCCGCATTTCAGCAGGTCAGACAGCCGTCGCAACCCGTCGTGCGATGGCCCGTGCGACTAGCCTTGACACCCCGTGAATGATGGCCGCATGAGTGACGCGAACTCCGTGGTGGTCGCCTTCCGCCTGGTGCTCGTGGTCTTCAACTTTCTCCTGTTCGTATTCGGCGTCCGTCTCGCCGTGTCGCAACGGTTCCCCATCACCTGGGCTCGGCCGGCCCATCCGACGGAGAGCCGGCAATCCCGGAGGGTCCGCGTCGGTGTTGGCGTCGCGTTGGTCGCCGCGAGTTCGCTGATCCTGGAAGCCACGTCGCTCATCCCCATGCCCTTCCTGATCTCGGGCATCTTGTTGGCCGTAGCACTGCTGGTTGCCCTAGGTGCGCTGGGTTGGTTCGTCGTATCGCGGGAGTAGTCCATCAACTAGCTGCGCATGGTGATGTGCCGGGGTAGGCGTGCGACGTCTCCATGCGCGGCCAACTCGGACAGGGCTTTGGCGATCTCCCGGCCGCGCCCGTCGACGGCGTGCAGGTACCGGCGAGCAGCCGCCATGGACGAGTGACCCAACCGTTTCATCAGGTCAGCCAGGGTTCGCGCCAGTCTGCGCGGCGAGGGTCTGACGGGTGTGCCGCAGGTCGTGGAAGGTCAGATCATCAAGGCGGCGCGCAGGCGGGCCGCGCCGGCCCCGGCCTGCTGGCAACCTCCGGCCGGCATCGGCCGGGCCGGCCGGCCACGCCGACGGACAACCAGGACCCTGAAGACCTCGGGGCTCCGCCCCGAACCCCGGCCCTCCTCAGAGATCCGCCGCCTCAGGTCCACGTGTCCCTCCTGCTGCTGTCAGCCACCCAGATCAGCCCCTTGCAGGAACTTGCCTGAGTCGTGAGTATGAGCCGACCTCGCGAAGGAGTGTTGATGCCCAACCCCCGCAAGCATCCCGTGGAACAACCGACCTTCCGGTCGTTGATGTTGACCTCACTCTTCCTGGGCGTCGTGCTTCTCATGCTCAATGAGCCGCCATCGAACGGCATTGTGAGCGCCGTGGCGCTGGTGTTGCTCGCCGTCTTCGTGGTCTCCTTCGGCCTCTATTGGCTTGCTTGGCTGCTCAGGGAACACGAGCTGTGGCGCGAAGGACGCCAGGGCGAGGGGGAGTAAGCCGATGCGACAAGAGTCGGCCGTCAGCGGGATTCCGGGGGCGACGAGGGCCAGACCGGACAGGCGGGCTCGCGGGGCGCACAAAGCAGAGCGCCGACCGGCGTTTCCGCTGGTCGGCGCTCCTGTAGCCCGGCGAAAGGCTATGTGGCCAGGGGCGGGGTCGAACCGCCGACCTTCCGATTTTCAGTCGGACGCTCGTACCAACTGAGCTACCTGGCCGTGGTGCTCGGCTCATGCTACCCGGAAAGCGGGGTCTCCGCCGACACGGTTGCATGCTCCGATACGCAGAACGCCGCGCAATGGTTCACGCGGCGTCGGCGCTGGCGGTCCTGACGGGACTTGAACCCGCGACCTCCGCCTTGACAGGGCGGCGAGCACTCCAACTGCTCCACAGGACCTGACTGGTGTTGCATCCGGCGCGAGCCGGACCGTGCCCCCAACGGGATTCGAACCCGTGCTACCGCCTTGAAAGGGCGGCGTCCTGGGCCGCTAGACGATGAGGGCGGCCCCGCCATCATTGCACACTCGCAACTTCAAGCGGACTTGCTCCCATCCGGCCCCGCCGGAGGCATGAGAAGCATATGCCATGCCCCGGCGGTCGACCAAACCGGTATGGCCGCTGGCACAGTCGCTCGCAAAGCTACAGGTCAGGGCGGGTGTCAGCGGGGTGGGGCGATGCCGAAGCGCCGTTTCAGGTCGGTGATCACGTGCGGGCAGGCGGCCAGGGTACGGCTGCGATCGCCCCCGCCGTCGTGCATCAGCACGATCGCGCCGGGGCGGGCGGAGCCGTGGACCCGCTTGATGAGGGTCTCGGCGCTCGGCTTCGCCCAGTCCTGCGGGTCCACGGTCCAGTGCAGGGACCGCATGCCGAGCTGCCGGGCCACCGCCACCACCTCCGGGGTCCACCGGCCGCCGGGCTGGCGGTAGAACGGCACCTTGGCGCCCGGGACGGCGGCCTGGATGGCCCGGTTGGTCCGGATCAGGTCGGCCCGGATGTCGGCCACCGGCCGGCGGCCCAGGTCGAAGTCGTGCCGCCAGCTGTGGTTGCAGAGCTGGTGACCCTCGCGGACGATCCGGGCGACCAGCTCCGGGTGCTTGCGTACCTGGGTGCCGACCAGGCAGAACGTCGCCTTGACCCGGGCGGTCCGCAGCTGGTCGAGGACCTTCGGCGTCCACGCCGGGTCCGGGCCGTCGTCGAACGTCAGCGCCACCGCGCGTACGCCGGTGGCGCGCCGCAGGCCGGCGGGGAGGGTGGTGGGCTTCGGCCGCAACCGGGGTTTGGGTCTGGTGGTCGGCGTCGGGGTCGGCGACGGGGCCACCGCCGGCGACGAGCTCGCCGCAGTCGGGGCGGGCGCTGCGGCCTGCCCTGGGTCCCGCTGCGAATCGCCGCAGCCGGCGAGGAGCAGGGCCATGCCGAGGGCGGCCGCCAGGACGGGGCGTGCACGCATCGTCACTCCGAGGGGGGTCGGGTATGCGGACGGCCCCGACGGTAGTGGACGGCGCGCCGATCCGGCAGGGCCGGTCACTCCCCGCTCGACTGATCGAGCGAATCCCGGACGGCGAGCGCCAGCGAGATCGCCTCGGACAGGTCGACCGGCCGGACCACTCCGGCAGGCAGCGTGTCGGCCCGCCAGCCGGGGCCGGCGGCCAGTACCAGCAGCGGCCGTCGGGGCACCCCGAGCAGGGCGGAGAGCTGCCCCGGGTCGGCGGTGGCGCGGGTGTGCGACCAGACCACCACCGCCGTCGGGCCGGTGCGGTTGACCGCTTCGGTCAGCGCCGCCACCGGCATCCGGGCACCGAGCAACCGGTACGCCACGCCCCTCTCGGCGAGGGCGGCGGCCAGCGCCTCCAACGGCAGGGTGTGCTGCTCCTCGTCGGCGCAGGAGAGCAGGATCCGGGCCGGGTCGGTGGCCGTGCCGGACCGGGCCGCCGCCGCGAACGCCTCGGAGACGCACCGGGACACCAGGTGCTCGACCTCGATCAGCCCGGCGGTCGCGGCGTGTCGCTCCCCGATGCCGGCCAGCACCGGGCGGAGCAGGCCCTCCCAGGTGGCGACCACGCCGTCCCTGGCGAGGGCGTCGGTGATCGTGTCGCTGATCGCGGCGGAGTCCAGTCGCATGGCGGCCCGGGCCAGGCCACGGGCGACCGGTCCGGCCCGGCCGACCGGGATGGTCTGCCCGCCGCCGTCCCGGCCGGTCCCGGCGTGCAGCCGCGGCTCGGCCCCGGGGCTCTGCTTCGCCCAGTGGGCCGCCTCGGCCGGGGTGATCCCCTCCGCGGTGAGCCGGCGCATGATCTCCAGGCGCGCGAGGTCACCCGGCGTGTAGCGCCGGTGGTGACCCGGTACGTGCCGGCTGGGGCCGAGGCCGTAGCGCTGGTGCCAGGTACGCAGCGTGGTGACCGCCACGCCCAGTCGGCGCGCGACGGTCCCCGCGCTCAGCGCCTCATCGGCCACCCGACCGCTCCGACGCGTCGTCCGCGGGACCTCCGGACGGGATGGTGGTGCCGGCGGGGTCGCCGGTGCGCAGCAGCCGGCTCACCACCCCGCCCAGCCAGGGCGCGTACGTGCTGGGGTCCGCGTCGATCTCGGCCATCAGCCGTACCGGGTCGACCCAGCGCAGCTCGGACACCTCGTCGGGGTCCGGCACCACGGTGACGTCGGCCGGCACGTCGGCCCGCAGCACGTGGTCGTACTCGAACTCGACCCGGCCGGTGGCCGGGTCCTCGGCGTAGTAGAGGTAGACGCCGACCTCGGTCAGCGCGACGGGTGCCGCGCCCAGTTCCTCGGCCAGCCGCCGGTTGGCGGCCTCCACGAGCGACTCGGCCGGCTGGGGGTGTCCGCAGCAGGAGTTGGCCCAGCGCTGCGGGAACCGGGTCTTCACCGGGGCCCGCCGCTGGAGCAGCACCCGGCCGTCCGGGTCGACCAGCAGTACCGAGAAGGCGCGGTGCAGCCGACCCGGCGCCTGGTGCGCCGCGGCCACGGTGGCCTCGCCGAGCACGTTGCCGCGGTCGTCGACCAGCTCAACAAGGTGATCTTCCCGGGATGTCATTGGACCCGCCCTCCGTTCGGTGTGTGCATCGCATTCGTCTCCCGTCCGCGACCGCGCCGCCGGGCCGCGCTCCCCCCGCTCACCGCCCGGCCCCCGTGATCCGGTTGGCCGCCAGCTTCCCGGAGATCAGCACCATCGGCACACCCACGCCGGGCTGGGTGCCGGAGCCGGTGAACACGACGTTGGACAGCTCCCGGTGCAGGTTCGACGGGCGGAACGGGCCGGTCTGGAAGAGGCTGTGCGCGGCGGCGAAGGGCGTACCGGCGGCCATGCCCTGCTCCTCCCACTCGGCGGGGGTGATCGTACGTCTCACCTCGATGCCGGCGCCGAAGCCCACGTACCCTCGTTCCTCCAGCGTCCGCACGAGCTGGTCGGCGTAGCGCCGGCTCAGGTCGCCGCGCCAGTCGAACGGGGCCCGCTCCAGGTTGGGCACCGGGGCCAGCACGTAGTAGGTGTGCCGCCCCGCCGGGGCGACCGCCGGATCGGTCCGGCTCGGGTTGGTGACCAGCAGCGACGGGTCGGTCATCAGCTCGCCGCGCCGGATGACCTCGTCGAAGGTGCCCTGCCACGACCGTCCGAAGTGGATGTTGTGGTGGGCGATCTTCCCATACCCCTGCGTCGAGCCGACGTGCAGGACCACGCACGAGGGCGAGTAGGTCAGCTTCCGCCGACGGGTCGCCGGCAGCAGGTCACGGTAGGCGACCGGCAGGTCCGGGTTGAGCACCACCACGTCGGCCGGGATCAGCTCGCCGTCGGCGGTCAGCACGCCGGTGGCCCGGCCGTTGGCGGTCTCCACCCGGGTCACCGTGGTGCCGTACCGGAACTGCACGCCGTGCTTCTCGGCGGCGCCGGCCATGCCCTGGGAGACCGCGTGGATGCCGCCGCGCGGGAAGTAGACCCCGGCCACCGAGTCGAGGTAGGCGATGACGCTGTAGATGGCCAGCGCGTCGTGCGGCGCGAGGCCGGCGTACATGGCCTGGAAGGAGAAGATGCGCTGGGTGCGCGGGTCCCGGAAGAACTGGTTGATCTTCGTCTGGAGCCGCCGGAACGCGCCGTTGATCAGCAGCTTCACCAGGTTGGCGGTGAGCAGGTCGGTCGGGGCGTCCAGGTTGCGGTCGATGAAGTCGGCCCGCTCCCAGTGCCACAGGTTGCGCGCGTAGTCCACGAAGCGCAGGTAGCCGTCGGCCTCCCGGGGACCGCACACCTTGGCGATCTCGGCGGCCATCCGGGTGGTGTCGGTGATGACGTCCAGCGTCGAGCCGTCCGGGTACCAGGCCCGGTAGGCGGGGTCGAGCGGGGTGAGGTCCAGCCAGTCGTCGAGTTCCTCGCCGACCGCGCCCAGCGCCTCGGCGATCAGGTCGGGCATGGTGAGCACGGTGGGGCCGGTGTCGAACTCGTACCCGTCGACGCCCAGCCGGCCGGCCCGGCCGCCCGGCACCGGCTCGCGTTCCACCACGGTCACCTGCCGGCCGCTGCCGGCCAGGTGCAGCGCGCACGCCAACCCGCCCAGTCCCGCGCCGACGACCACCACCCGGTCCGTGCGTCCGTTCACGGTCCGCACGCGACCACCTCCTCTGCCGAATCGCTCATCATGCCCGCCGATTGGTGGCGGCGGTGGCGAGACCGGTCAGCGCGGTACCCGCGGTCTCGTCGATCGACGCGGTGCCCAGCGCGGTCAGCGCCTTCGTGAACGCGGCCAGTACGCCGCGGACCGGATCGTCGGTCGCTTCCGGCGGTGCGGGCGCGACGCGGAACGCGTTGCCCGCAACTGCGTCGTTGGCCATGCGGGCGAGCGTACCCTAGGGTTACGAGTTGCGTCGATTCCTGCGTCGAACTTGGAGGAGGGTAGGTGGAGACCGATCTTACCGCCGCCTATGCCCGCTGCCAGGAGCTGCACAAACGGCACGGCCGAACCTACTATCTCGCCACTCGGTTGCTTCCCCCGTGGAAACGGCGTCATGTCCACGCCCTGTATGGCTTCATGCGCCACGCCGACGAGATCGTCGACCGTACCGAGGACCTGACGCCCGACGACCGCGCCGCCCGGCTGGACGACTGGGCGTCCCGGTTCGTCGCCGGCCTGCACGGCGAGCCGGTCCATGACCCGCTGCTCCCGGCTGTGCTGCACACCATCGCCATCTTCGATCTCGACCGCGCCGACTTCGCGTCATTCCTGAGCAGCATGGCGCTGGACCTGACGGTGATGTCGTACCCGACCTACGACGACCTGCTCGACTACATGGAGGGATCGGCGGCGGTAATCGGCACGATGATGCTGCCGATCCTCGGCAGCTCCGACCCGGCGGCGGCCCGCGAGCCGGCCCGTCAGCTCGGTTTCGCCTTCCAGCTCACCAACTTCATCCGGGACGTCGCCGAGGACCTCGACCGGGGCCGCACCTACCTACCCGACGAGGACCTGGCCAAGTTCGGCGTCACCCGCGACGACCTGCTCGCCGCGAAGGCGCAGGGCCGCACCACCGCCGGGATCCGGGACCTGATCGAGTACGAGGTGACCCGAGCCCAGGCGCACTACGAGGCCGCCGCGCCGGGCATCACCCTGCTCAGCCCCGCCTCGCAGGCGTGCATGCGCACCGCGTACGCGCTCTACGGTGGGATCCTCGACGAGGTCGCCGCGCAGGGCTACGACGTCTTCGTCCGTCGGGCCCTGGTGCCGCAGCGACGCCGGATGGCGGTCGCCGCCCGGGCCCTGCTCACCCCGACCGGCAGCCCGGTCGCCGTACCCGGGCCGCGCCTGGTTTCGCGATGAGGGGCGTACGGCGATTGGCCGTCCCGCCCGAGGTGGATACCGAGCGTGACGCCCCGGCTGAGGCTAGAGGCAGGAAGGGCAGGGCCTCGACCAGTTCGTCCACCCGGTCGTGGTCGGCGAGCCGGGCCGCTGGCCGGGGCGAAGCGATCGGGCATGCCGCCACCGGAGGCGGCCGGATCGATGACGGGCCGGGAATTCGGTGTGGTCCGCTGGCCGGCGTCCGGCGGCTGGGGAATGCTGGCGGCATGGCGGAGCCGGAAGCGGTGGACGTGGTCGTGGTCGGGTTGGGTGTCGGCGGCGAGGAGGTGGCCGGGCGGCTCGCCGAGGCAGGCCTGAGCGTCGTCGGCATCGAACGGGACCTGGTCGGCGGGGAGTGCCCGTACTGGGGGTGCATCCCCAGCAAGATGATGATCAGGGCGGCGAACGCGCTGGCCGAGGCGCGGCGGGTCAACGAGCTGGCCGGCTCGGCGCAGGTCCGGCCGGACTGGGCGCCGGTGGCCAGGCGGATCCGCGAGGAGGCCACCGACACCTGGGACGACAAGGTGGCGGTCGACCGGTTCACCGGCAAGGGTGGGCGGTTCCTGCGCGGCAGCGGCCGGCTCGACGGCCCCGGCCGGGTACGCGTCGGCGAGCAGGTCTTCCAGGCCCGGCACGGAATCGTGCTCGGCACCGGCACCCGGCCCTCCGTGCCGCCGATCGAGGGGCTGGCCGACACGCCGTACTGGACGAACCACCAGGCGATCGAGGTCGAGGAGTTGCCGGAGTCGCTGCTGGTCCTCGGCGGCGGGGCGATCGGGCTGGAGTTGGCGCAGGTGTTCGCCCGGTTCGGCGTACGGGTGACCGTGGTCGAGGCGGCGGACCGGGTCCTCGCCGTCGAGGAGCCCGAGTCCTCCGAGGTGGCCGCCGCGGCCCTGCGCGCCGACGGGGTGGAGATCCGCACCGGGATCAAGGCGGACCGGGTCAGCCACGACGGCTCCACCTTCATGCTGCACGCGGGTGACGACGCGTTCAGCGCGGACCGGCTGCTGGTGGTCACCGGACGCAGGGCGCACCTGGACGAGCTGGGCCTGGACACGATAGGTGTGGACGCCGCCCAGCGCTACCTGCCGGTCGACGGGCAGATGCGGGTCACCGGCGGCGTCTGGGCGGTCGGCGACGTCACCGGTGAGGGTGCCTTCACCCACATCGCGATGTACCAGGCGACGATCGTCGTCGCCGACGTGCTCGACCGCACCCGGCACGCCGAGGGCGGCCCAGACGCCAGCGGGACCGCCAGCGTGGTGGGCGGTGCGATGGGCGCGGCCAGCGCGGTCGGCGGCGCGATGACCGCGACCGGCCCCAGCGGTGCCGCCGGTACCCTGCCCCGCGCCGACTACCGGGCGCTGCCTCGGGTCACCTTCACCGACCCGGAGGTCGGCGCGGTCGGCCTCACCGAGCAGCAGGCCCGCCAGCGCGGCATCAACGTGCAGGTCGGCTACGCCCAGCTGTCGTCGTCGGCCCGGGGCTGGATCCACAAGGCCGGAAACGAGGGCTTCATCAAGCTGGTCGCCGACGCCGACCAGGGCGTGCTGGTCGGCGCGACGTCGGTCGGCCCGGCCGGCGGCGAGGTGCTCTCGGCGCTGGTGGTGGCGGTGCACGCGGCGGTGCCGCTGAGCCATCTCCGGCACATGATCTACGCGTACCCGACCTTCCACCGGGCGATCGAGGACGCCCTGCGCGACCTCAGCTGACGGTGCCGTGGCGGCCGGCGCCCGCGGCGAACCGGGCCGCGCCGGTCGCCGCATCCGTGGCCAGCGACTCCATGCCGTACGCCAGCTCGGTGGCCAGCGCCGCCGGCTCGGGAAGACCGGCGGTGGCGAGCACCGAGGCGCGGTCGTTGCGCAGGCAGGTCTGCGGGTGACGGGCGATCTCGGCGGCCAGCCGCTCGGCCTCCGCCCGCGCCTCACCCGGCGCGACCAGCCGGTTGACCAACCCCATCGCGTACGCCTCCTCGGCGGGCACCGGGCGGCCGGTGAGGATCAGGTCCATCGCCCTGCTCTCCCCGATCAGCCTCGGCAGCCGGACCGTCCCGCCGTCGATCAGCGGTACGCCCCAGCGCCGGCAGAACACCCCGAGCACCGCGTCCGACTCGGCGACCCGCAGGTCGCACCAGAGGGCCAGCTCCAGGCCGCCGGCCACGGCGTACCCGGAGATGGCGGCGACGACCGGCTTGGACAGTGACATCCGGGTGGGGCCCATCGGGCCGTCGCCGTCCGGCTCGACCCGGTTGCCGCTGGGTGTGCCGATCGCCTTGAGGTCGGCCCCGGAGCAGAACGTTCCGCCGGCCCCCCAGAGCACCGCGACCCGGGCGTCCGGGTCGGCCTCGAAGGCGCGGAACGCGTCGGCGAGGGCCCGCGCGGTGGGACCGTCGACGGCGTTGCGCGACGCCGCCCGGTCGAGGATCACGGTGGTCACCGGCCCGTCGTGCGCGACGTGTACGACCATCGGCACAGCATGCCGCGTGGCGGCGCCGGCACGCCAGGGGCGGCCGGCGCCGGGTGGGTCAGTGGCCGCAGGCGGTGTCCAACGCCTTCAGGGCCGGGTCCAGGTCCGGTGCCTCGACCTTGGTGGCGTTCGGGCCGGTCAGCCGCTTCTCGACCGCGCCGGCCAGGTTCTCCACCGCACCGCGCACCTGCGGGTCGGCGGCGCGGGCGGCCTCCTTGCGCAGCCCTTCCGCCATCGCCGTGTAGTGGGCGCGGACCTTGTCGCCCGCTTCCTTGGCGCTGACCGGGTGGTCGATGGCCGCGATGGCGTCGTCCGCCATCCCGACGAAGTGCTCCTTGGCCACCGCGAGCGCGGCGTCGCAGACCTGCTTGCTGTTCGCGGCGGCGTCGACCGTCGGGCTGGGCGCGCTCGTCGTCGACGAGGCGGCGGCCGGCGGCGTCTCCGGCTCCGCCGGCTGGCAGCCGACCGCGACTCCGGCTGTGACGACCAGGGTCAGGACGGTACGGGCGACGCGGGCATGGTGGCTCGTCATGGTGGTTCCCCCGTGCTGGTGGGTGGCCTCGGCGGTCGGATCGACCGCGTCCCGGGCCGGAACCCGCCACTGTAGAGGCGGTCGTCGTGGTGCGCATGCGGTTTCCCGCCCGGTAGCCGGTCCAGACGCCGGCGACCCGGTGATCGAGACCGATCCGCCATGCCGGTCACCGTGTCGCGGCGACTCCGGGCCGTGGCTGCGGCGACCTGGTCGGGCCCGCCGACCAGCTCGTCACACCACGGTGACCTTGGCCAGGCCGAGCCAGGACGCCAACGCCTCCAGTTCGGCGTCCACCGCCGCGGTGACGGCGGGAGTGAAGGGGACGTCCTGGTGGATCGCCTGCACCCGCAGAGTGGAGCTCTTGTGGTCGGCCGTGGCGTCCACCTTGCCGATCAGTTGGTCGTGGTGCAGTACGGGCAGCGCGAAGTAACCCCAGCGGCGTTTCGCCTTCGGCACGTACATCTCCAGGACGTACTCGAAGTCGAAGAGCTCCCAGGCCCGCTTCCGGTCGTGGACCAGCCGGTCGAACGGCGACAGCAGCGCGGTGCGGCCGGCGAACGGCTGGCCGCCGGCCGCCGGGTCGATCCGCCAGCCGCCGGACGTGCCCTCGACCTGCGCCGACTCACCGGCCTCCCCGACGACCGACGCCCGGGCGATGCCCAGCGAGCGCAACCGCCGCTCGTCGCGCATCCTCCGGGCCTCGTCCGCCGGGACGACCGTCGTGTCCGCCGGGTAGACCCGCTCGGCCAGGTCCCACCGTCGTTGCCGCCCGACCCGGTCGGAGACGGCGACCTCGCCCCGGGCGGTGAGGAGCTCCAGCATCTGCGTGACGTTGCGGTTGTTCGTCCAGCCGGTCGACGGCCACGGGACCACGCTGCGGTCCGGCACCTCGCGGGACAGCAGCGGGCCGGAGTCGCGCAGCAGGTCGAGCACGAACTGGCGGAACGAGGCGTTCGCCGCCAGCCAGGCGTGCTTGCGCGAGCCCTCCTCCGGCCACGCCGCCATCTCGGCGAGGTGCAGTCCGAGATCCGCCATCGGCCACACCATGGCCTGGTGCTCGAACAGGGTGCGGTCCCGCTCCACCGCCTGCCGCAGGTGGTCCGGCCGGTACCCGGCGCCGAGCCGCGTCCACGCGACGAGATCGGCGCTGGGCGCCACGGCGGCCGTCGGATCCAGTTGCAGGAACGCCAACCGGTTCACCACGGTCAGCAGGTCCGGCGGCCGGTCCGCGTCGAGCAGTTGCGCGCGTACCGCGATCCGCCGGGCGTCGACCCGGTTCAGCAGGTGCTGAGGCATGTCGCCGAGGCTAGGCGGCTCAGAATTCGTCGTCCAGGCTGACCTCACCGCCGACTGCCACCTGGTACGCGGACACCCGCCGCTCGAAGAAGTTGGTCAGCTCCTGCACGTCCTGCAACTCCATGAACGGGAACGGGTTCGTCGACCCGTACGCCGGCGGCAGGCCGAGCCGGGCGAGCCGCGCGTCCGCCACGTACTCCAGGTAGCGGCGCATGTCGGCGGTGTTCATGCCCGGCAGGCCGTCCCCGCAGAGGTCCCGGGCGAAGGCCAGCTCGGCCGCCACCGCCTCGTCCAGCATGGTCCGCACCTCATCCGCCATCGACTCGTCGAACAGCGACGGCTCCTCGGCGCGGACGGTGTCGACCACCGAGAAGGCGAACTCCATGTGCATCGACTCGTCGCGGAACACCCAGTTGGTGCCGGTGGCCAGCCCGGAGAGCAGGCCCCGCGAACGCAGCCAGTAGACGTAGGCGAACGCGCCGTAGAAGAACAGCCCCTCCACGCAGGCCGCGAAGCAGATCAGGTTGAGCAGGAACGCCCGCCGCTCCGCCCGGGTCTCCAGCCGGTGCAGCCGGCCGATCGAGTCGATCCAGCGGAAGCAGAACTCCGCCTTGTCGCGGATCGACGGGATGTGCTCCACCGCCGCGAACGCCTTCGCCCGCTCGTCATGGTCGGGCAGGTAGGTGTCGAGCAGGGTCAGGTAGAACTGGACGTGCACCGCCTCCTCGTACAGTTGGCGGGACAGGTAGAGGCGGGCCTCGGGCGCGTTGACGTGCTGGTAGAGGTTGAGCACCAGGTTGTTGGCCACGATCGAGTCGCCGGTGGCGAAGAACGCCACCAGCCGGTGGACCAGGTGCCGCTCGCCGTCGGAGAGCTTCGCCAGATCGGGTACGTCGGAGGTCAGGTCCACCTCCTCCACCGTCCAGGTGTTGCGGATGGCGGCCCGGAACCGCTCGTAGAAGTCCGGGTAGCGCATCGGTCGCAGGGTCAGGTCCATACCGGGGTCGAGCAGCATCGTCACTGGCAGGCCTCGCAGATCTCGGGGTTCTCCAGCGAGCAGGCGACCGCGTCGCTCTCGCCGACGGACAGGGTGAGCAGGGCCGGCGCGACGGGGCGCGGCTGCGACGGCACGGGTGCGGCGGCCGGCGCGGCGGCGACCGTGGTCTGGGCGATCCGGGTCGCCGGGCGGGACCGCAGGTAGTAGGTGGTCTTCAGCCCGGCCCGCCAGGCGTAGGCGTACATGGAGGAGAGCCGGCCGATGGTCGGGCTGGCCTGGAACAGGTTCAGCGACTGCGACTGGTCCACGTACGGCGCGCGGGCCGCGGCCAGGTCGATCAGCGCCTTCTGCGGCAGCTCCCAGGCGGTGCGGTGCAGCGCCTTCAGCTCCGCCGGCAGGTCCAGCTCCCGCACCGAGCCGTCCGCCCGCTTGATCGCGTCCCGGGTCTGTGGCGTCCACCGGCCCAGTCGCTTCAGGTCGGCGACCAGGTGCCGGTTGACCTGGAGGAACTCCCCGGAGAGGGTCTCCCGCTTGAAGACGTTGGAGACCAGCGGCTCGACGCACTCGGCGCAGCCGGCGATCGAGGCGATGGTGGCCGTCGGCGCGATCGCCACCAGCAGCGAGTTGCGCAGCCCGTGCCGGGCCACCTTCTCCCGCAGCGCCGCCCACGCCTGCGGCCGGGCCGGCCGGGCGTCCGGCCAGTGGTCCGGGTGCAGCACCCCGCCGGCCGCCCGGGTCAGCGGGTACGCCGGGTGCGCGCCCCGCGCCGCCGCCAGGTCGGCGGAGGCGTCGTACGCGGCCAGGGCGATCTCCTCCGCGATCCGGGTGGACAGGGCCAGCGCATCCGGCGAGTCGAACGGCAGCCGCAGGGTGGCGAAGACGTCGGCCAGCCCCATCACGCCCAGCCCCAGCGGTCGCCACCGCCGGTGCGCGGTCGCCGCCTGCCCGGTGGGAAACCAGTTCCGGTCGATCGCCCGGTCCAGCGCCCCCACCGCCAGCCGGACGGTCCGCGCCAACTCCGCGAAGTCGACGCCGTCGGTGGTCAGGTGGGCGGCCAGGTTGACCGAGCCCAACGTGCAGACCGCGGTCTCGTCGTCGCTGGTCACCTCCAGGATCTCGGTGCAGAGGTTGGAGTGGTGCACCACGCCGCCACCGGCGCCGACCTGGTTGCAGGTGCGGTTCGCGGCATCCTTGAACGTCATCCAGCCGTTGCCGGTCTGCGCCAGCGTGCGCATCATCCGGCCGTACAGCGTGCGGGCCGGCAGCGTCCGCACCGCCTTGCCGGCGGCCTCCGCCGCCCGGTACGCGGCGTCGAACGCCTCGCCCCACAGGTCGACCAGCTCCGGCACCTCCTTCGGGTCGAACAACGACCAGTCGGCGTCCGCCTCGACCCGGCGCATGAACTCGTCCGGCACCCAGTTGGCCAGGTTCAGGTTGTGGGTCCGCCGGGCCTCGTCGCCGGTGTTGTCCTTCAGCTCCAGGAACTCCTCGATGTCGGCGTGCCAGGTGTCCAGGTAGACGCAGGCCGCGCCCTTGCGCCGGCCACCCTGGTTGACCGCCGCGACGCTGGCGTCCAGGGTGCGCAGCCAGGGCACGATGCCGTTGGAGCGGCCGTTGGTGCCCCGGATCAGCGACCCCCGCGAGCGCACCCGGGACCACGAGATGCCGATCCCGCCGGCGAACTTGGACAGCTTCGCCACCTGCGTGTAGCGCTCATAGATCGAGTCCAGCTCGTCGCGCGGCGAGTCGACCAGGAAGCAGGAGGAGAGCTGCTGGTGCCGGGCGCCGGTGTTGAACAGCGTCGGCGAGCTGGGCAGGTAGGCCAGCCGGGACATCAGCCGGTACAGCTCGCCGGCTTCCTCGACGGTGTCGGACAGGCCGGCGGCCACCCGCAGCCAGAAGTGCTGCGGCCGTTCCAGCACCGCCCGGGTGTGCGGGTGGCGCAGCAGGTAGCGGTCGTGCAGCGTGCGCAGCCCGAAGTACTCGAAGGCAGCGTCGCCGGTGTGGTCGACCAGGGCGTCGAGGGCGGCGGCGTGCGCCGCGACGAAGCCGGCGAAGCCCCGGTCCAGCAGGCCTTCGGCGTACGCGGCGGCGACGCTGTCGCTGAAGCTGTCGATGCCCTGGCCGGTGGTCTCGTCGGCGATCCGCCCGGCGAGCAGGCGCGCGGCCAGCCGGGCGTACCCGGGCTCCTCGGCGGTCAGCCCGGCCGCCGCCGCGATGGCCAGCCCGGTCAGCTCGTCGGTGCCGGCCCCGGCGGTACGCCCCGACTCCACCAGGGCGAGGATCCGGTCCGGGTCCGTGTCGGGCAGGTCGTGGTGGTGCCGGTGCAGCAGGTCCCGCAGTGCCCCGACCGGGGGCGAGGCGATGGTGGATGACGCCGTCACGTGCTCTCCTGGGTGGTCGGTGGAGACCCCGGGAGGGCACGACGGCACGCCGGATGGCCGCCGGTCGGTGTGCCGGCGGTGCTCCGTACGGCTCGACGGCCCTCCCGCGAGGCCCCGAGGGTGGTACGCGCGCCCGGTGGGCACGCCGTGCTGGCAGGTCTTCGGACTCGCGGGCAGACGCGTCTGGCGCGTTCGCCTACTGGCCGTCGCTTCCCGGCCCCGTCGGGCCCAGTGCTCGTGACGGCGGTCGTTCCCGCTCACCGCTGCGGGGCAGCCCCGGATTCGCACCGGGTTCCCTGTTCGGCGCGACGCCTGGCGGGCGTCGACGCCTGGCGGACCCCGGAGGGTCGCACCAGCAGTGAAAGTGATCCTAGATGTAGTGGGTCGCAAAAAGCCAACACACCACATGCTGTGGGCGTGTCGCGTCGATGAGAAAGTCCGCGCGGCGTACAACCTGGACGGGAGCCGACCCCGTCAGTGGGGTGAGTCGGTCACGGACGGGGTGGGTGGATTCGGCTGGCGCCGGGCCCCCGAGGCGGAGAACATCGACGCGTACGTGCGCACCGTGCTGGTCCGGGTCTTCCTCGACGAGAAGCGCCGGCTCTGGTCCCGGGTCCGCCTGGTCGACACGCCACCCGAGCCGGTGCCCGCCCCGACCGGCGACGCGGTCGAGGACCGGGAACTGCTGCGCGCCGCGCTCGCCCAGGTGCCGCCCCGGCAACGGGCCGTGCTGGTGCTGCGATTCCTGCACGACCGGCCGGTCGACGAGGTGGCCGCCACCCTCGGCTGCACCGCCGGCACGGTCAAGAGCCAGACCTCGCAACTCCGCAAGCTCGGCGGGAACCTGGACGGTCTCTTCCGCAGCGCCACCCTCCACCCGAAGGTCGACGACTGGCGCTGACGTCGACCGGGTGGCGCAATTCGTACCCGCCGCCCGGTTTGCGACCGCACCTGCCGGGAAGTCGGGGAACGTGCGAGCGCTGATGAACAAGATTGAGCAGAACGCCCGGTTGGACCCGGTCGGTGACCGGCTCCAGCGGGCCGTCCAGTCGACGCTGCGCCCGCAGCGGGTCCGTGACCTGCTGCACGGCGTCTGGCTGGGCCATCCGCTGCACCCCGCGATGGTGCAGGTGCCGGTGGGTGCGTGGATCAGCGCGGCCGTGGTGGACCTGCTGCCCGGCCAGCGCCGGGCCGCGACCACCCTGGTCGCGTTGGGCACGGTGAGCGCCCTCCCGGCCGCCGTGGCCGGGCTGAACGACTGGGCCGCCCTCGCCCGGGACCAACGCCGGATCGGGCTGGTGCACGCCGCCGCCAACTCCGTCGCGCTGGTGTTCTACGCCGGCTCGATCGCCGCCCGGATGCGCGGCCGGCACGGCATCGGGCGGGCGCTGGCGTACCTGGGGCTGAGCGCGGCCAGCACCGGGGCGTACATCGGCGGGCACCTGGCGTACAAGCAGGGCGCGCAGGTCAGCCAGAGCATCTCCGAGCTGCACCTGATGGCCGACGAGTGGAAGCCGATCGGCGATCTGGCCACGCTGCCGCAGCGCGAGCTGATCACCCGTCAGGTGGACGAAGTCTCGGTGATCCTCTACCGGCACGGCGACGAGATCACCGTGATGCTGGAACGCTGCCCGCACCAGAGCGGCCCGCTCGGCCAGGGCGAGGTGCAGGAGATCGACGGCCACGCCTGCGTGGTCTGCCCCTGGCACGGCTCCACGTTCCGGCTCAACGGCGGCGAGGTCGTGCACGGTCCGTCCGCCAACGACCAGCAGATCCTGCCGACCCGGGTGGTCAACGGGGTTCTCCAGACCAAGCTGCCCTGACCCGGTTCGCGCCGCTCAGGCCTCGCCTGCCCGCCGGGCCGCGTGCCCGCCGGGTCGAGCGTGCCCGCTGGGTCGCGGCACGCCGGGTCGGGCCGGCGCGGGCGAGAGTCCGCGGGCCCGGGTCAGTCGCGGCGGTGGCGGCCGGAGGCCAGCGCGCGGGCGGCCGCGGCGGCCCGGGCCGGGCGGCGGCGCAGCCCGAGTACCGCACCGATCTGCGCGCCGACGATGCTGGCCACGGCGAGCACCGCGGAGACCGCCAGCGGCCGGTTCATCCCGTCGTCGTCGGTGGCCCGGGACGCCCCGGTCGCCATCGCCGGCGGCGCCCCCGCCGGCCGCTCCGCCGGCGGCGGCATCGTCTGCGGTGCGGGCTGTCCCGACGTCCCGCCGTGCCCACCCGGGGCGGCCGGCCCGACCTGACCGCCGGGGGTGTCCGGCCCGGCCTGCTCGTCGGGGACCGGCGACCCGGTGCTGCCCGGCGACCCCTGCGGCGGGGCCGAGGAGGCGGCCGGCGGGTGCGGCGACGGCTTGCGTGGCGTCGGCGGGCCTGACACCAGGCGGCCGGCCGCATGTTTCCGCGCGCCGCCGTCCTCGGCGCGGGCCGGCAGCTTGATCAGCTGGCCGGGGCGGATCCGGTCGGCGTCGTGCAGCCGGTTGAGCCGGGCCACCTCCGGGTACCGGTCGAAGTCGTCCAGGTAGCGTTCCGCCACCTCGCCCAGGTAGTCGCCCCTGGCGACCCGGTAGACCGGCGCGGTGGCCGGCTGCGGCCGGGCCGCCTCGCCGCCGCCCGCCGGCACCGCCCCCGTCGACCCGAGGTGCGGCGCCGCGAGGACCACCGTCGCCCCCGTCGCCGGCAGCGCCACCGCGCCGGTCGCCGGGTGCCCGGTGGTGGCCGTCGCCGGGTACGTCACGGCCGCCGCCGCGCTGGCCGCCGGGCTCGCCGCGATGATCAGCGCGACCGACCCGACCAGCGCCGCCGCCGCCCGCTGCTGCCGGCTCATCCCGGGCAGCCGGGGCGCCGGCCGCCGCGCCGCCTGCGCCCCCAGTTCCACCAGTACGGAGAAGGCGAACGTCGCCCAGCCGAACCAGCCGACGACCGCCAGCGCCCGCAGGAACAGCCGACCGTCGTCCCGGCTGGTCAACGCCGTGCCCACCTCCGCAAGGGTGGGCAGCTGGTCGGGCAGCGGATTGCCGGCGAAGGCGAGCAACGCCACCGGCGCGCCCACCAGCAGCGCGACCAGTACGACCAGCGAACCGAACCCGGTGAGCAACTGGCCGGTCCGCCGAACGGCGGAGCCACGCGGTGCGGTCATGGTGGCCTTCCCTTCCTACGGTGCCCCGGTGAGCGCCCGCGCGGTGGCCTCACCCGAGACGGTGACGGTGTCGTCCATGCCGAAGAGGCCGAGCAGGTGCCGGCGGTAGGTGACGGTGACGCGTACCCGGATCTGCTTCTCGCCGCCGACCACCGGGAAGCTCACCGAGTGCCCGGTGGCGCCCGCCGCGGACAGGTAGTCGCGGACCGCCGCCCGGGCCTCGACCTCGTCGATCTCCTTCGGGCCGCCCTCGATCGCGCGGGCCCGGTCGACGGCCTGGCCGCCGCTGCGGGCCGCCTCGGCGGCCAGGTCGTCGGCGCGTTGCAGCGAGCGGAGCTGACCGGCGCCGTCGTACGCGACGCCGATGACCGCGAGCACGCCGGTCATGGCGACGGCCAGGAACAGGCTGACCCGCCCCTCGTCGTCGCTTGTCCGGCGGGCGGTCATCCCCGGCTCCGGTAGCGGTCCAGCGGGGAGGTGAAGGTCGCCGAGGCGGTGGTGCGCAGGGGCATCCCGGGCAGCGCCGGCAGCCGCAGGTCGGAGTGGGACACCACGCAGGTCACCGAGACGGTCACGCTCGCCGGTTGCCCGGCCGGGCTGCGGTACGCCGCGTCGAAGCTGGTCGACCGGCCGCGCACCGAGCCGCTGAGGGTCATCCGGGGCGCGCCGGCGCAGTTCAGGTGCCGCCAGTCGAGCTGGCGGCGGGCGGCGTCGCGGGCCGCGTCGCGGGCGGTGCCGGCGTCCCGGGAGATCGAGGCGGCCCGGGCGGCGTCGTGCGCGGCCGCCTCGACCGCCTCGTCGGCGATCGCGGTCCGCCCGGTCACCCCGGCCAGCACGATCAGCGCGATGAACGCGGGGGCGAGCACGGCCACCTCGATGGAGACCGAGCCCCGGGCGCGGCCGTCCCCGGCGGCGCTCACGGGTCGGTCCAGCGTTCGACGGTGCCGTGCGCGGTCTGCCGGACCCGGAAGCTGACCCCCGGGATGATCGACAGGGACCGGCCGGTGACCGTGCAGGTGACCTCGGTGGGCCCGGTGACGCAGGTCGGCCCGGGGCTGTCCCAGCCGATGAGCCAGTCACCGGCGGCGCCGAGGAACCGGGTGGCCCGGGCCTCGCCCGCCCCGGCCGGCGCCTGGAGCACCCGCTGCGCGTTCACCCCGCTCTGGGCGGCGTTCAGCGCGGTGGACCGGGCGACGAACCAGGCGGCCACCTGGACCGAGGCGAAGAGCAGCACCAGCACCGCCGGCATGACGACGGCCAGTTCGACCGGGTTCGCGCCCCGGTCCGTGCCCCCGGCGGTGAGCCGTCGTCGCGCGGCCCGCACGTGCCGGGCGATCTGCCCCGGTCGGGTGCGGCCGGAGGCACCCCCGGGTCGGGCGGTGCGGGCCGCCCGGCCGGTCCGGAGTGTGTCCGGCCAGCTCGTCGGAGGGGTCACGGCGCGGTCGGGACGCTGTTCATCCAGTCGGTGGCCCGCGTCATCACCAGACCGGTGACGGCGATCGCCGCCGCGACCAGGCCGAAGATGATCACCGCGGTCGGCACCGGGCTGTCGCCCCGGTCCCCCTCGCGGCGCAGTTCCGCCAACCGTGCGGCCAGCGTGACGTGCAGGTAGGCGATCAGTTGCATGGCTTGCTCCTTGCCGGGATGCGGACCTACAGGCGGGCGACGAACGGGTAGAGCATGAAACCGAGCAGGACGAAGACCAGTAGCGAACCGGGGATGTCCAGCCGGCTGGTCACCCCCTCGGCGCGGGCCAGGTTGTCGGTGCGGATCTGGTCCCGCAGCGAGTCGGCGCGGCCGCGCAGGGTCTCGTGGACCTGGGCGCCCTCGCTGCCCGACGAGCGCATGATCGCCCCTACGTCGCCCAGTTCCGGGATGCCGATCCGCTCGGCCAGCTCCTGAAGCTCGTCCCACGGCGAGTGCATCTGCATCTGCGCGATCCGCAGCGACTCGCGGATCCGGTCGAAGACCCAGCCGTCGCAGACCGCCGCCGCCCGCTCCAGCGACTGCACCGGGCCGTGCGCCGCCGACAGTTGCAACGCCACCAGGTCCAGGTAGGTGCAGACGGCCGCCCGGAACTCGTCGCGCGCCGCGTCCGCCCTCGCCAGCACCGCGCGGTGGGCCAGCAGCCCACAGACCAGCGCCATCCCGATGCTGCCCAGCACCGGTACGACCACCGGCAGCCGCACCCCGCCCAGGAAGAGCACCGCCCCCAGCACGGTCGGTGTGGCCAGCCCGATAAGGGCGGAGACCAGCACCGACAGGGCGTACTGCTCGGGGGTCCTGTCGATCAGGGCGAGCTGCCGGTGCGGCGGGCCCAGCCAACGGGAGAAACCGCCCAACCAGTCCAGGCCCCGGCCCGGGGCGACGGTGCCCGGAGGCTGGTGCAGCCGGCGCAGCGCGGGGCCGAGCGCCGGAACGGCCGGCAACGCCTCCCGGACCGCCAGGAACAGGCCCAGCCCCACCGTGGCGCCGCCGAGCACGGCGATCGCGAGCTGCCAGTTGACGATCACGCGATCGCCTCCTCCGGGTCGGGGGCGGGGAGGAAGCGGGCCGGCGGCGGGGGCTGGCTCATCGACCGCACCCAGACCAGCAGCCCGACGAAGGCCGTGCCGAGCACCGCCATCACCAGCTGCCCGAACGCGGTGCCGTACGGGCGGACGTACTCGGTGTTCAGCAGCCCGTACGCCAGCACGGCCAGGGTCATCCCGGTGAGGAAACGGACCGCGAACCGGGGCTGGGTGCGCTTGGCCTCCACCTCGCGCCGGGTGGCCACCTCGGCGGCGGCGGCCGAGGCGATCGAGCCGAGCACGTCGCCGAGGCGTTCGCCCCGGTCGGTCAGGTGCAGGATCAGCGCGGCCACCACCTGGTCGCAGACCGGGTCGCCGATCTCGTCGGCGAAGGCGAGCAGCGCGCTGCGGGCCGTCCAGCCGGCCTGGAGGCGGGCGGCGAGCAGCCGTACCTCCTCCTGGATCTCCTCCGGGACGGTGGCGATGGTCCCGATGATCGACTGCTGGAGGCCCTGACCGGTGGCGGAGACGTCCTTCAGTCGGCGGGTCCACTCGCCGACCGCCTCGATCCGGGCGATCGTCCGCTCCTCGGCCCGGCCCACCGAGAAGAGCCAGGGCACCCCCGGCACGGCCACCGCCACGATCAGCCCCACCATCGGCAGCCCGGTGAGCAGGAAGGCCAGCGCGCCGGCCGCCACCGCCACGGCCAGCCGGACCTGGTGCGCCCGCTGCTCGCGGCGGCCCACGCCGGAGCCGAGCCAGAGCCGGCGCAGCCCGCGCCCGGCCCCCGGCGGCTTGCGGGCGGGCGCCCGGGTGCCGACCAGCGCGACCACGGCCAGCACCAGCCCGGCGACGCAGGCCGCCCCGGAGACGACGGCGATCAGCTCGACGTTCGTCACGGGACCATCTCCGTTCGCGACTGCGGGGCTCGCAACCCCGGCTCACTCCTCGCGCTCACCGGACCATCTCCGTTCGCGACTGCGGGGCTCGCAACCCCGGCTCACTCCTCGCGCTCACCGGCGCACCGCCGGGCCGAGTCGGCTGTGCCGGGGGCGGCGCCACGCGCCGGTGCCGGCCTCGATGAAGCGGGTCAGCAGCCGGGCGTCGTAGCCGACCCGCAGCAGCTGGTCGCGGATGCGTTCCGGCAGGTGGCGGGGGACGGCCCGGCCGTCGGGGCCGGGACCGAAGACGGAGGTGGTGACGATCCGGTTGCCCTCGCCGACTCCGATCACCTCCTCCAGGTGGGAGACGAACCGGTGCTTGCGCCCGCCGATCGCGGTCTCGTCCTCGACGGTCACGTAGACGATCAGGTCGAGGGCGTTGCCGGCCATCCGCCGGGCCTGGTCGACCGTCATCTCCCGGCCGTGGGCCAGCGCCAGCTCGATGATCCGGTCGCTCACCCCGGCCGGGGTACGGGCGTGGATGGTGCACATCGAACCGCGGCTGGTGGTCATCGCCTGGAGCATCGGCACGATCTCCCGGGACCGGACCTCGCCGACGATGATCCGCAGCACGCCCATCCGCAGCGACACCGGGATCAGGTCGGCGATGCTCACCTCGCCCGCCGGTCGCCCGTCCAGGCCGCGCTCGCCGTGCCCCTCGCGGGACTCGAAGCTCATCACCGCCCGGTGCTTGCGACCACGGCGGGCCGGCAGCAGCTCCCGGCTCTCCTCCAGCAGCACGTACGGCTCGTCGGGCGGGATCTCGTCCATCAGCGCCCGGATGACCGTGGTCTTCCCGGCCCCGGCCAGCCCGGCGACCATGATGTTCAGCCCCGCCCGCATGGACGCGCGGAGGAAGTCGCGCAGCAGCGGGTCGATCATCTCGTCCAGGTCGGGGCGGGCGCCGGCGATCTCCTCCAGGCTCACGTCCAGCGTGTTGTGCTTGCGGATCACCGCGTACGGGCGGTGGCTGACCAGGAACACCGCCGCGAGTCGGCTGCCGTCGGGCAGTTGCAGGTCGAGTGTCGGCTTGGACGTCGACAGGGACCGCTCGGTCGCGCCGGCCCGGCGGGCCGCCGCCTGGAGGATCTCCACCAGCTCGTCGTCGCTGTCGGCGATCGGCTCGACCCAGTCGACGCCCCCGCCGTGCCGGGTGATGCGCACCTGGTCGCAGCCGAGGATGTGCACCTCCTCGATGGTGTCGTCGACCAGCAGTGTCTGGAGCCGGCCCAGCCCGACCAGCTCGGCGGTGACCTGGTCGAGCAGGATCCGTTCCTCGTCGGCGGCCATCGGGGTGCCGGCCCGGCGCACCGAGTCGGCGTACCCGGAGACCACGGCGACCGCGAGCCGGGCCCGCTCGACGTCCTCGGCGTTCGCGTCGAACTCCCGGCCGCGCTGCCACTGGGTGAGCCGTTCGCTCAGCTCCCGCCGCAGCTCGCGGACCACCGCGAAGTCCACCCGCGGGCGCGGCGGCGGGGCGGGCGCGGCCGGTGCGACCGAGCGCGCCGGCGGGTGGTGCCGGCCGTTCGCCGCGGGCAGCGGCGGCATCGTCGAGGTCGCCCCCGGCTGCTGCCGCGGGTCGTGGGAGACCGGCTCAAACCGCATGACGTGTCTCCCCGGGCCGCTCACACCACATCCGGCACCTCCTGGTGCGCGGGCCAGGCCAGGCGGGCCCGGCGGCGGTCCAGCAGCGTCCGGACCGGCGCCTCCAGGGCGCCGGCCGCGCGCATCAACGGCCGCCCGGCGCGTACGGTGCCGCCGAGGCTGAGCACCTCGGCGGTACGCGGGTCCGTCGGCACCGTGCCGATCACCGGCACCCGCAGCGCCTTGCTGATCTCGCTCTTGCCGTGACCGTCGCCGACCACCAGCAGTCGCAGCGTCCCCGGGGGCACCCGGTGCTCGGTGAAGTCCCGTTCGATCGCCCGGATCATCGACCGGGTGGCGGAGAGGTCGGGCAGCTGGGCTCGGGTGACCAGCAGCACCACCGCGGCGGCGCGCAGGACCGGCCACGGTGGACCGGGCACCTGGAGCCGCCCACAGTCGACGATCACGTCGTACGGGGGTTGGCCCTTCTCCAGACTGCCGAAGAAGTCGGCGAAGCGCTGCCAGAGCGGGGTGACGCTGCCCGCCTGGACCGGGTCGACCACGCCCGGCAGCAGCAGCCGTTCCCGCTTCGGCGCGTCCAGGTCGACCAGCTGTGACCAGAAGGCCGCCTCCAGGTTGCCGTCGCGCAGTTCGCCGACGGCCAGTTCGCCGATGCCCCGGGGCCCGTCCAGCGTGCCGCCGAGGTAGCCGGCCAGGATGGTGCCGCCGGCCGGGTCGCACTCGGCGAGCACCAGCCGCCGGTGCCAGCTCAGCGTGCAGGCCAGCGCGGAGGTGGTGACGCCGGGCGAGCCCTTGGCCGAGACCAGCGCGATGATCGCCATGGTCAGGCCGCCTCGACCAGCACCAGGGCGATCCGCTCCTGGGCGGCCAGCACCACCACGGCCGGTACGTCCCGGACGGGCAGCGCCACGTAGACCACCACGTCGTCGTTCTCCGGGGTGGCCGTGTCGATCACGGTGCCGGTGAACCGGGTGCCCGGCGCCTGGCTGTCGTCGTTGTCGGCGGGGGTGCTGACCAGCAGCACCTTGTCGCCGGGATGGAGTTTGCGGGCGGGCACCTGGCTCTGCTTGAGGCCGAGCGCGATCTGCTGCTGCCCCTCGCCGAGCAGCAGGGCGTCGGTGAGCTGCCCCATGGTCAGCAGCGTGCCGGGGGTGAGCCCCACCGCGGCCCGCTTCCCGACCACCTCGTCCAGCTTGCCGGCCGGCACCGGGGCCAGCCCGGCCCCGCCGGAGACCCGCACGGTGACCAGGTCGTCGGCGCTGAGCTGCCGGCCGACCTCGACCGGGCGGGCGACGGCCAGGTAGCTGCCGGTGGCCCGGACCGAGGTGACCGCGAAGGCGGCGCCGAGGCCGCCCAACGCGATCAGCAGCACCGCCAGCCCCAGCAGGCCGGGACGGGTGCGGCGCTGCCGGAGCACCTTCGGTGGGGCGACCGGCGCGTCGACCGGGATGTCGTTGCGGGTGACCAGACTCATCGGGTAACCACCTGAAGCTCGTCGATCTCGATCGGAATCGTCCCGCTGGTCCGGGTCTGGGGGATCACGCCGCTCTCGCCGCCGCCGCGCCAGGTCACCGACCAGTACGTGGTGGCGCTGACCCGGTAGGTGCCGGCCTTCGGGTAGCCGGGGTCGTAGCCGCAGTCCGGCGAGGTCTTCCCGGCGCGGCGCCCCTTCGGGTCGTACGGGGTGCCCTCGTCGGCGCAGGTGATCTCGACGCCGTTGCCCATGGTCCACACGATCCGGTCGACCGTGGCGGTGATCTCCACCCGCAGGCCACGGTCCTCGGCGTCGGCGCCGATCGGGCCGAAGTAGTTCGCGCCCGGGCTGGCCCACATCCAGACCGGCAGGCCGACCAGGCCGGGGCCGGTGTTGCGGCGGGGCGCCACCGCGATCCGGGGCGGCAGCAGGGAGATCGACGCCAGGGCCCGGCGGGCCAGCTCCTCCGGGTCGGGCGGGGTGCCGTACCCGGGCGGTGGCGCGTCGAGCAGTTCCTCGTGCTGGTCGCCCAGGTCACCGCCGTTGCAGGTGACCAGGTACCACTGCTTGCCCTCGGGGGTGTCCGGCGGCTGCGGTTCCTCGAGCTTGTAGTAGCAGCCGTCGGCGTTGTTGAACCAGCCGAGGAACTCGTTGTAGCAGGGCAGTGGCTTGCCGTTCCACTGGCACTTCGGGGCGCCGCCGCCCGGGTCGCCGCCGGTGTCCCCGCCACCGCCCGGGCCGGGGGTGCCCGGGTCGTCGTCCCAGATGCTGCAGTCGTTCTGCCCGGGCGGGCACTCCGGCCCCGGCCCCTCGGCGGCCGCCGGGAGCGGCGCGGCGAGCGCGACCAGCAGGGCCAGCAGCGTCCCGGCGAGCAGCCGCCGGGGCGCCCCGGCCCGGGGTCCGCGGCCCGGGACGCGCCCTCCTCCCCGGGTCAGCACGGCTGGTCCTCGTGGGCGGCGCCGGAGTTGATCAGCCAGCGGCCGTCCGGGTACCGGGTGGCGGTCGCGGTGGCCAGGTGGCGGCCGCCGCCGGAGCCGGGCACCACCCGCCGATCCTTGGCGTACACCAGCCGGTAGCCGGTGGCGTCGAGGCAGTCCTGGATCTCCACGGTCTGCGGGACGGTGTCCAGGCTGACCGAGGTCACCGTGGGGTCGGAGCGCAACGTGCCGGTGCGGACCGCGCCGTGCGTCCGGGCCTGACCGATCGCCACCCGGACCCGGGTGAGCAGCGGGTCGGCCAGGAAGCGGGTGAGCGCGGGGTGGCGCGGGTCGCTGTCGCGGCTCGCCTCCCGGGACGCGGTGAGATATCCGGAATAGGCGGTGAGCGCGGCTCTCTCCGCGGCCCGTTCCTCCTCGGTCGAGTGCCGGGGCTCGGCGGCGGGCTTGCGGGCGGCGGGCCGAGCGGCCGTCTCCGACCCGCCGCCGCAGCCGGCGGCCGACCCGACCACCGTGGCGATGACCAGGCAGGTTGTCCATCGGCGGGGATGCCGTGTACGCAACGCCGTGCCCTCCTCGGTGCCACCCGGCGGCCCGCTTTCGGCGGCCCCCGGGCATGCGGCAGCGCGCCCGGATCATGCCGTCCGGACCTCGATCTCCCGCTGTCGCATTTACCTGTGCGGATCTTCTACGAACCGGTGGAACTGATGTCTCGCCTGGCCTCCGACGCTGTTGACGGGGGTTGCGCCGTACCCAAGGGGCGAGCATAGGCTCACGTCCGCCGATGCAACAGAGGCAATTCAACCGAACACTCTCAGTGATGACTGGAGGTGATCAGGGGTGGACGGCGGCGAGCCTGACGCGTCGGGGCAGGTTGCCACGCCCGGTCGGGGCGCGGGTGCGGCCGGTTGGCCGGTCCCGGTCGCCGATCCGGCAACGCGGCCGGAGGATATGGGACCTGTCGATGCGTCTCGCCCGATCCGTCCCCCCGGCGAGAAATCCGCGCCGGGGGATTCCCGGGAATGCGGCGGCCCGGCGGGCGCCAGCGATCCGCACCCACTTCAGGCGCGGGACCGTCACCCGAGTCGGATCCGAGGATCACTCTCCGTACGCGCCATCGCCGCCCTGGCCGTGACCCCGCTGCTCCGGCTCGCCGTCGCCCGGTACGCCGTACCGGCGGGGACGCCGAACCGGACGGGCTGCGAGGGCTGCGGGGAGCCGATCCGGCTCGGCCGTGCGGGGCTCGGCCCGGCCGCCCGGTGCCCGGGCTGCGGAGCCCGGGTCGGCGCGCCACCGGGCAGCGTCGAGCTGGCCGTGCTCGCGGCCCTGGCGGTGCTGGCGCTGGCCGACGCGACGCTCGCCGAGCGGGCCGCGCTCGCCTGGTGGCTCGGCTGGGTGGTGCCGCTGGCCCTGGTGGACCTGGCCGTGCACCGGCTGCCCGACCGGCTCACCTGGCCGGCCGCGGCGGGCACGGCCGCGCTGCTCGGGGTGGCCGCGCTGACCGACAGCGGACCCATCCCGTGGCTGCGCGCCCTGGCGGCCGGGATCGGGCTCGGGCTGGCGTTCGCCGCCACCACGCTGCTGCTCGGCCGGCGCGGCTTCGGCCTCGGCGACGCGAAACTGGCGCTGAGCGTGGGCGTGCTGCTCGGCTGGTACGGCTGGCCGGTGCTGGTGATCGGGCTGCTGCTCACCTTCGCCCTCTCGGCGGTGGTGAGCCTCGGGCTGCTGCTGGCCCGCCGGGTCAGCTGGTCGAGCCACCTCCCCTTCGGCCCCTTCCTGATCCTCGGCACCTGCGCTGCCCTCCTCCTGACCACCTGACCCGTCACCGGGCCGGGTCGGGGTCGGGTCAGGGATGGTCGGCGGTTGCCCGGAGAGGGTCGGCGCGGGCGGTGCGGCGGGCCAGCAACTCGGCGGCGGGGCGGGCGGCCAGCGGCGTACCGGTCAACGTCACCAGGGCGCCGAGGAGGAGGCCGGCGGCCACGTCGTGCGGGTAGTGCACGCCGACGAAGACCCGGGAGAGCGCGGCGAACAGCGCCAGCGGCACGGCGACCAGCCCCAGGCGGCGGGAGAGCAGCAGGGTGGCCGCGGCGAGTGCCCCGGCGATGGTGGCGTGGTTGCTCGGGAAGGACCAGTCACCGACCGGCGGGCAGTGCCCGGCCACGACGGTCGCCGCTCCCCGGCAGGGCCGATCCTCGTCGAAGAGGCCCTTCAACGCCTCGCTGCACCCGTACGCGAGCACCACGACGACCGGCGCGACCAGCGCTAGCGCCCGCTCCCACGGACCGCCGCGTAGCAGCCGGGGTGCGGCGGCGACCAGGAACAACACGCCGAGCAGCAGGATCGCTCCCTCGGTGAAGTGCACCGCGAACCACTGCACCGGTGCCGGGGAGGAGCCCGCGACGTCGGTGATGTCGCGGTACCAGTCCACGCTGATATCGGGAACATCGGTCGTACCGGTCTGCATCATGACCACCTCACCAAACGTTCATACCCCGGTTACGTTCGACAGACGGTACGAATCACGAAGCCGGCCGGCACCGTGCGATGGTGAGGGTCTGGCCCTGACCTTCGTCCCAGCGAGTTCACCGCCTCCCCGCCCGCCCGGCGGCCGGCCCGCCGCTGCGCCGGCTAGGGTGGCCGGATGTCCGACCTGCAGCGGCTGACGGCCCACCACGCTCCCGCGCTGCTCCGGTTCGAGCGGGAGAACCGGGCGTACTTCGCCCGCAGCGTGCCGGACCGGGGCGACGACTACTTCGCGCAGTTCGACGCCCGGCACGCGGCGCTGCTGGCCGAGCAGGCCGCCGGCGGGTGCCACTTCCACGTCCTGGTCGACGACGACGGCGAGGTGCTGGGCCGGTTCAACCTGGTCGACGTCGCCGACAGCGGCGCCGACCTGGGCTACCGGGTCGCCGAACGGGCCGCCGGGCGGGGCGTGGCCACCACCGGCGTACGGCAGGTCTGCGACCTGGCCCGCGACGCGTACGGCCTGAACAGGCTGACCGCCGCGGCCACGCTGGACAACCCCGCCTCGCTGGCGGTGCTGCGCCGGGCCGGTTTCACGCCGGTCGGGGAGGTGCTGCTCGACGGCCGCCCCGGGTTGCAGCACGTCCGGGAGCTGGCCGGCTGACCCCCACTTCGTCGCCGACGCCGAGGACCTGTACGCCGCGGTCGCCCGGCTACGCGAGGCCACCGTTCCCGGCAGCCACCTGGTGGTCTCCCACCTCACCCTGGACGGCACGCCGCCGCTGCCGGCCCAGCAGGGCCAGGCGATCTACCAGCAGCAACGCGCCGCTGGCGCCCCGCACGCACGCCGAGATCCTGCGCTTCCTCGACGGGTACGACCTGGTCGAGCCCGGCCTGGTGCCGGTGGCCGAGTGGCGGCCGGACGGCGAGCCGCAGGAACGCGTCTCCCACGGGTACGGCGACGTCGGCGTGCGCCGCTGACCCCGACCCGGGCGGAAACCTTCCCCTTTTCGACACCTGTCGGCGCACCGCCCGGCCTGGTGTGATTCCTGGCGGGCGCCGTCGGCCACCTCCTCCGGCCCGGCCGCCCGGCGCATTGGGGAGACGTGCGCCAGCGACGTCGTCGGGTCCCTCGCGGGCGTGACGCGCACGGAGGAAACAGGGGGGTGTGCCCTCCGGGCCGCGCGGTGCGTGGTCCGGAGGGCACGCATGCGTCAGTCGCCGGGTAGGGCGGCAGCTCCCCGGCGGACCGCCTCGCCGGCCAGCCGGGACCGGCGCCGCTCGTCGTTGGAGACCAGCCCGAACTTGTCGTACAGGTTGGCCAGGTGCTTCTTCACCGCGCTCTCGCTGACCCCGAGCGCGGTGGCCAGCGCCCGCACCGTCGGCGGCTCCGGGAAGGCGGTGCCGCCCTCGACGTACGGGCGGCAGAGCACCTCGACCAGCTCCTGCTCCCGCCGGGTCAGCGCCGGGGGCGCCGGCGGCGGCTCGATGCCCACCGTCCGGGTGCCGTCGAGTCCCGACGGTGCGCGGAACAGCAGCCGGGCCGGGCCGATCTCCACCCGGTCGCCGTCGCGCAGCAGCCGGGCCGCCCGCACCGGCCCGCCGTTGACCGTGGTGCCGTTGGTGCTGCCCAGGTCGCGGATCGTCCAGCCGGACGGGAAGCGTTCCACCAGGGCGTGCAGCCGGGAGACCAGCTTGCTGTCGATGGGCAGCTCGTTGCCGGGCGCCCGGCCGATGGTCAGCGCGTCGGCGGTCAGCGGCACCAGCCGGACGGCGCCCACCCCGTGGACCTCGAAGTAGCCGTCCGTCACCGGTCGCACCAGGGCTCGGTGGTGGCACTGGTGGCAGCCTTCGACTGGTCGGCGGTCACCGTCGCCGTGGCCGTGGTGCACCGCCCCGCCGACGGGTACGGCTCGGTCCACAGCTCGTACGGCTGCCCGACCGCGCGCTGCCGGGCCGTCGTCGGCCGGTCGGCGCGTACCGCCAGGTCGACGCTCCAGGTGCCGCCGCCGGTGGCCACGTTGTCCCGGTACTGCTTCCACACCCAGACGTACGCCATGGTGGCGCGGCAGCTCGGCGACCAGTACTGCTTGACGGAGATCGCCCGCAGGCCGCCCGCGTGCCCGTACGCGGACGCGCCGACCTGGTGGGCGTCGGCGTAGCAGGGGCCGGGTGGCGCGTCGTCCCGGCTCGCCGGCCGGGGCCGGCCGGTGCCGACGACCGGGGTGGAGACCCGCTGGCCGGCAGCGGTCAGCTCCAGCGACGCCCGGATCGGCCCGGCGGTGTGCGGGACGGCGACGAGGCGTACCCCGCACCGGCCGCCCGGCGCGAGGGGTCGGCTGGTGCACCCGTCCGCGACGATCCGCAGGTCGCCCCGGGCCGGCCCGGTCAGCATCAGCCCGGCCAACCGGACCGGCCGGTCCGTCTGGTTGCCGACGGCCACCACCTGCTCGGGTGACTCGGCGTTGAGTTCCAGCTCGCCGAAGGACACCTGGGCCGGCAGCTCCACCGGGGCGGGCGTGGGCAGCGCCCACGACCCGCCGGTGGCCAGCACCGACGCCAGCGCGACGAGCAGCCCGAGCGAACGGGCCAGCGCGTGCCCGCGTACCCGGGACGGCTGGTGCGCGACGGTGGCTGACAGCGACAGGACGGCCCGGCGGCGGTCGGTCAACGACATGGGCGTGGGCGTGCCGGCGGACCGTTGCGGCGACGGCCCGGCGGGGTCGCCGCCGACGCCGCCGAGGACGAACGGGGTCACCGGCAGGCCCGCCACCGCCTGCGCCGCGCGCAGCTCCTCGGCGAACGCGGCGGCCGTCCCGGGCCGCCGCGCCGGATCCTTGGCCAGCGCGCGTTCCAACGCCGCGCACACCCCGTCGGGTACGCCGAGCGGGCGCAGGTCCGGCACCGGGTCGACGGTGATCCGGTGCAGCAGCGCCGCCAGCGACTCCCCGTCGGCGGGGGCGAAGGCCGGGGCGCCGCGGATCCAGTGCAGCACGGTCGAGGCGAGCGCGTAGACGTCGGCGGCCACCGCGGGCGGCCCGCCCCGCAGCACCTCCGGCGCGGCGTGCAGCACGCTCGCGGTCACCTTCCCGTCCATGCTGGTCGGGCGGGCCGAGCGGGGCCGGGCCTGCCCGAAGTCGGCCAGCTTCGGCTCGCCGTACCCGGAGATCAGGATGTTCTCGGGTTTCACGTCGCGGTGCAGCACGCCCGCGCGGTGCGCGGTCTCCAGCGCGCCGGCCACCGCGATGCCCCCGGCGACCGCCTCGCGCCAGTCGCCGGCCGCGCCGGCGCGCAGCCGGTCGCCCAGCGAGCCGCCCTCCTCGTGCGCCATCAGCAGGTACGGGTTGCCGGCGGCGGTCCGGCCGGCCTGGTGCAGCGTGACGATGTGCGGGTGGTCGGAGAGCCGGCCCAGCATCCGCAGTTCCCGCTCGAAGCGGGCGCGGGACGGGCCGTGCCAGTCGGCGGCGAGCACCTTGACCGCGACCCAGCGGGAGAAGTCGGGCTGCCAGGCCCGGTAGACGACGCCGAAACCGCCCCGCCCCACCTCGACGGCGTCGGTGCAGCCGTCGACCCCGAGGACGGTGCCCGGGCTGTACGTCACCGAGTGCTCGCTGTGGACCATCGCCGCTGAATGCTACCGATGGGTCGCCAGCGCGGGGTCGGCCGTTCGTAATCCGGACACTTCGCCGCCGTGGGGGCGCGCCACCCGTCCGCTGCCTGCACCACCGGAACCAGCGCCGTCGAACCCGCAGTTCGTCACCGCGCAGGGTCCCGTGCTGGTGTCGTCCATCGCCTGGGCGCCGTGTGGGCGGTCGTCTCGGGGACCTGGTTCTGCGGGTTTGTCCACGCGCTCGACCGGGGCCGGGCCCGGGTCGAGCGGCCGGCATTCCGGCGCGGCATGGAAGCCGTCACCGGTTTGACACTGCTCGGACTGGGGGTCGCGGTGGCGGTCGGCGCATAGGGACTCGCACCTGAACCGGCGGATTGCCGGCGAGTGGCCGCCCGGCGGGGCGGCCACTCTGCGCAAGCTCGATCCCAGCGGTGTCAGTCGCGGTTCGGGACGACCCCGGACGTTCCCGCGGCCTTGCGAAGACCGGCGAACTGCAGGCCGGTGAAGCCGGCGACCACGACCGCCTGTGTGATCACCAGTGCGGTGCCAAGGCCGGTCAACGGGAACCAGCCGGCGATGAGCAACTCCACGCTCGCGACAACCCAGGCGATGTTGGCAGCCATCACGACGCCCACGGCGGCCTTGCTGACCGTCGGCCGTGAGGCGAGAAAGAGCAGGGCCGCAGCGTAGGCGACCAGGAACGCACCGATCGGGTAGAGGAAGACGGCGGGAAGGCCGAACATCTCGCCGAAGATCGCCGCGGCGACGACGTAGACGATGCCATTGGCGCCCGAGCCCACCGCATCCTGCTTGAGGGCGAAGCGGAGCAGCTTGGCGTCGGCGGCGGTCGGCACGGTGCTGGCGATGGTGGCCATTGCGGAGGTCCCTTCGTGGTACTGACGGCGTGTGACCACGAAGCTACGGAGGACTGCCCCCGAGTCGAATCAGTCATCGTGACGGTAGGTTCCTGACGTGCTGCACGGACGAGCCGGGGAACAGGCGGAGATCGAACGGCTCCTCGCGGCGGCCCGGACCGGCCAGAGCGGGACCCTGGTCATTCGCGGCCCGGCGGGGATCGGCAAGTCTGCGCTGCTCGACCATGCCGCCGGACGAGCTGAGGGCATGCGAGTGTTGCGCGGCGTCGGTATCGAGTCCGAGGCGACGCTGCCCTTCGCCGCACTCCATCTGCTCCTGCGCGCCGGGCTCGACCGGATCCACGCACTGCCCGACGTGCAGGCCAGCGCACTCAACGGCGCCCTGGGGCTGGGCGACATCGCTCCGGAGAGCCGGTTCCTGGTCGGGCTGGCCACGCTGAGCCTGCTCGCCGAACTCGCGGGGAACGGCGCGCTGCTCTGCCTCATCGACGACGCACAGTGGTTCGACCAGGCATCCATCGACGCGCTGGTGTTCGCCGCCCGCCGCCTCGAGGTCGAAGGCGTCGTCATGATCTTCGCGGCCCGCGCGGGTTTCCAGGCCGCAGGGCTGCCCGAGCTCCGGCTCGGCGGTCTGGACAGTGCGGCCGCCGCCGCCCTGCTCCCCGCCGACCTTGCCCCGCAGGTGCGAGAGCGCCTCATCGAGGAGTCGGACGGCAATCCCCTGGCGCTCATCGAACTACCCGCCGCACTCAGCGCCGAACAGCGGGCGGGACGCTTGTCACCGGTGGGCGCGATGCCCGTCGCCGATCGGGTCCAGGAGGCGTTCCAGGCACAGATAGCCACGCTTCCCGAGCCCGCACGGACGGCGCTGCTGATCGCGGCGGCGGACGGCTCCGGCGAGCTTGAGACGCTGGTGGCTGCGGGTGCCTCCCTCCAGGGCCTGGAAGCAGCCGAGCGGATACGGCTGATCGAGGTCAGGGGGACCGTTGTCGGTTTCCGCCATCCCCTGATCAGGGCTGCCGCCTACCAGAGCGCACCGGTCACCCGACGCCTTGCCGTACATCGAGCCCTCGCCGACGCCCTCCCGCGTTCAGCCGCCGTCGATGCGGCCGACCGGCGGGCGTGGCACCTGGCCGCCGCCGCGCTCGGTCCTGACGAGGAGGTCGCACGGGAGTTGGAGGAAGCGGCGGAACGGGCACGTACCCGCGGCGGCCACGCGGCGGTCGCGGCCGCCTACGAGCGGGCCGCCGAGCTCACCGCCGATCCGGTACGACGGTCCAGCCGGCTGGCCGGCGCCGCGCTGGCCGCGAGTGACGCCGGCCTGATCGGTCGTGCCGCCGCGCTCGCCGACAGCGCCACGCCCGATGCCGACGATCCCGAGCTGATCGCCGCGTTGATCCAGGTACGCGCCCATCGCGAATTCGAGTTGGGCACACCGCTCGCGGCGGGTCAGATCATCATGGACGGCGTCCCTCGCGTGGTGGCCCACTCCGCCGAGCGGGCCACCTGGCTGCTGGTGGAGGCCATCCGCTGTGCCTGGTACGCCGGTGACAGCCGGCTGGCGGAGGAGGCCGCCGCGAGCCTCCGCGCGCTCCCCGCGATCGGCTCGCCGCTGGCCGGCGGGGCGCTCGGGCTGACCCGCCTGATGAACGGTGACATCGGCGGTGGGATCAAGCTCATGAGCGAGGCAGTCGACGTACCCGCGCTGACCGGGCTGGGGGTGCCTGGACTGACCTTCGCTGCCTCGCTGTGCTTCCCGCTGGCCCGTGCCGCCCGCTGCGAGGAGATCACCGGATGGGTCGTGGCGGACTGCCGGCAGAGCGGGATGATCGGCTGGCTCGCCTTCGCGCTCGAGAACCAGGGACTCGCGCAGGGGTGGCTCTGCCGGTACGGCGAGGCCAGAGCGGCCCTGGACGCGGGGCTGCGGCTGGCGGCGGAGCTGGGTCACGAGCACCGGGTCAGCCACCTCACGTGCTCCCTCGCCTGGGTGCTCGCTCACCAGGGCGATGCGCAGGGGTGCCGCGCGAAGGCCGAAGAAGGGGTGGCGCGAGCCGACAAACAGGGACTGGTCCTTGCGGCGGCCATCGGGCGCTGGGCACTCGGGCTGCTCGAACTCGGCCTGGGCCGTCCGGAGGCTGCCCTCCAGCAGTTGGCGGCCATCCCGCCGACCGGGATCGCCGCCATCTCGGCCGCAGACCAGATCGAGGCGGCCATCCGCAGCGGCCGGCCGGAGCTGGCAAAGGAGCCGCTTGCCCGCTACCTGGCCTGGGCGCGGCACGTCCGGCAGCCGTCGACGGACGCCATCGCCCTGCGCTGCCGCGCCCTCGTCGAAGAGGACGAGGCGCACTTCGCGCAGGCCGTACACCTCCATGAAGAGGACACCCAGCCGTACGAGAAGGCGAGGACGCAGCTCGCCTACGGCGAGTGGCTACGACGGGCACGGCGGCGGGCGGACGCCCGCGCGCAACTGCGCGGCGCCCTGGAGACCTTCGATCGACTCGGCTCGGAGCTGTGGGCCGAACGTGCCCGTGCGGAACTGCGCGCGACCGGGGACGTGCCGGCAGCGCCGCGCAGGACCGGCGACCCGCTCAGCGTGCTCACCCCCCAGGAACGCCAGGTCGTACGGCTGGCCGCCGACGGCGCGTCGAACCGCGACATCGCCGCCCAACTCTTCCTCAGCCCGCGGACCGTCGGCTACCACCTCTACAAGGCGTTTCCCAAGCTGGGCGTCACCTCCCGAACCCAACTGGCAGCCGTCGCCCGGTCCTCGTCGCTGCGGGACCGGTGAACTCCTCCGCAGGTGCGTTGATCATCCGCAATCGGGCGGATGAGGGGGCGGTTTGACGTCGATGCCTGAGCTCAACCCACGGACGTCGTCGAGAAGAATGGGACGTGTTGATGCCGTACCACCAGCGCGGCTGACAGACAGCCGGGTGAGGCTGGGTCGGCTGCCGTGCAGTAGTGCTGCCTGTAGCGGGGAGGTCGGCGGTGACAGGGGTGGAACGACGTACAACGGTCGTACGACTGGAGGCGGGTCCGGTCGAGTATCGGCTCGAACAACGGGGTGAAGCGGCCGTGGTTGTGTTCCACGGTGGACACATGCGGGCGGGCCTGGCATTGGGTGAAGAGGTATTCGCGGAGGCCGGCTACACGCTGCTCGTGCCATCGCGTCCCGGCTATGGCCGCACGCCGCTCTCGACCGGAACCACGGTGAGCGGCTTCGCCGATGCCACCCGCGAACTGTGCGACCACCTCGGCATCAGCAAGATCGCTGCGGTGGTCGGCATATCGGGCGGAGGACCAACGGCGGTCACGATGGCGGCCCGCCACCCCGACCTGGTGGCTCGGCTGATCCTGCAAAGTGCCGTCGGCTGGCTCACCTGGCCTGACCGCCGCACCCGCCTGGCGGCACACGCGATGTTCGCCGCCGCCACCGAGCGGGCCACGTGGGCCGCCGTGCGCGCCCTCATGCGGCTGGCACCCGACGCTGGCCTGCGGATGCTGCTGTGCGACCTGTCCACCCGACCGGTCCGAGACGTCATGACGGTGCTGAGCACCGAGGACCGGGCCACGCTCATCGCTCTGTTCTCCCACATGCGATCGGGCTCCGGCTTCCTCAACGACCTGCGCCCGTCCCCTGACGTGACCGCCGACGTCGGGCAGCCCACCGTCGTGATCGCCACGCCCAGGGACGGGGCCGTACCCTTCGCCCACGCCCAGTCCCTGACCACCGCCATTCGCCGCGCCGAACTGGTCGGAAGTCAGGCCGACAGCCACTTCATCTGGCTGGGCCCCGACTGGCCTGCCATAGCTGAGGAGATTCGCGACTTCCTCAACGGCCCGGTGAAGTCCACCGGCCGATAGGCGTGTGCACGTGCGAGAACGGATTCCAGGACCATCGTGATACGGCTCATCGAGGTGAGCGCGAGCGGCCTGTCCGACGAACACGATCACTGACTGTGCGATACCTCGAGCAGGTGAACCGCGGTGCCCCCATCCGTGGCTGTCATTGCGGCGTTCACTGGTCGATCGAGCACTCTCTCTTCCCGCATAGTGAGTGCCTGCTCCTGCAGGTGCTACTTGCCGATTAGGAAGCTGAGTTTGCGGCCGGGAGACTTCACGCCGAAAGTGCAGAAATTCCGCGCCGACCATGCGTTGGACTTGGTGGTGTTCTTGGAGGGCGCCGCTGTCCGGCGGTGTTTCACCAGGTGTTGGGGTCGGCGATCGTTGCGGCCGGCCGGTAGCCGCCCAGGACGGTCAAACCATCCGGCTCCGTGTAGCCGTGGCCCCACCCGTCGAGGAACAGTTCAACCTGGCAGGGCTTGACCCACATCTCCAGCACGTCGCTGCCCTGTCGGCGCACGCGGTAGGGCCCGGCTGTCAGATCACCGGCCTCGGCGCCGACGGCCATCGCCGGGCGCTGAGCTCGAACGGTGAGCCAGCGACCGGAGGAATCACCCACCACGAGCGATCCTTCGGCGAAGGCATCCGGGCGGTCCAGGCTGAGCTGGACTGAGCATTCCAGCAGGCGGGCGCCGGCGGGCAGCGTTTGCAGGCGGAACGGTACCGCGCAGCGGTGGGCGCCGTTGAAGCGCACGCGGCCTGCCGCGCCAACCGCCTCGTCGCGGTCGTCCGCGTAGATCTCGAGTCGAGCCCAGAGGCCGTCGACCGGTTGCCAGCGCACAAACCACAGGCCGGATCTGTCCGGCGGCGCCGGATCCACCCAGGCGGTTCCCGGCCGCTCGCCGACGCGTACGTCCGCCGGCGGCTGGGGCTGGCCCGACGATGACAACGTCTGCCGGACGCCGTCCAGCGTCGCCGCGCTGCCTGCCAGCACGAATCGTGCCGGGCCGGTCCCGCCCTGGAACTCGACGCTCTCGATGCCGCGGCCCGTGGTCCAGGTGGCGTACTGGGCGCCGGAGACCAGGTTGTCGGCCGTGAAATGCACGACGGCGGGATCGGTGCCAACGAGGTCGGGCCGCTCGGCGGCGCCCGGCTGGTTCGGCGACGCCGGCAGCAGAAGCGCTGCCTGCCCGGCCGTCCGACCGAGCGGAATCACCATGAACACGGCCGCCACGACCGCACAGGCTGCCGCCACGCACGACGTGACTATCCCGCGACGTCGTCGCCGCAGGCGGCGCCCGCGAAGAAGTGCCTGTGCCACGATCGGCGCCGGGTCGACGTCGGCTCCCGCACGGGCGTCGAGCGTCACGGCGAGGCGCTGGCCGAGGTCGGACGACATCAGAACACTCCCATCGGGTCGGCGGCGGATCGGCCCAGCCGCTCGCGCAGCGCCGCCAGGGCGCGCTTCGCGTGCGTACGGACCGTGCCGGTGGCGCAGTCCAGGATCTCGGCGGTCGTCGAGTCGTCGAGATCTTCGTAATACCGCAGGACGATCACCGTGCGTTGACGCGAGGGCAAGGCGCGGACGAGCTGCCACAGGGCGTCCCGCTCGGCGACCTCGGCGGTCTCGTCGCTCGTATCCGGGCGCTCGCTCACGGCGGTGACCAGGACCTCCCGGCTGCTGCGCCGACGCCACCACGAGTGGTGGGCGTTGACGAGCATTCGGCGCACGTACAGGTCAGGTTGCTCCATCCGGGAGATGCGCCCCCACCGGGCATATGCCCTGGCGAGGGTGTCCTGGACGAGGTCCTCGGCCCGGTGCTCGTCGCCGGTGAGCAAACGGGCGAGTCGCAGAAGCGCCGAAACCCGGGCGAAGGCATACTCCTCGAACGTCACAACCTATTGAACGCCGTGGGATGCCGGTTCCGTAGACAACGGCCCCCGGCACTGCGCACCCCGCGGGGTAGCAACTCCCGTGCTCCAGCAGTTCCGGGACTGGGCACGAGGACCGCTTCCGACGCGTCTACGCGGTCAACTTCGAGCCGCTGCTGGCGTACGCGATGCGGCGCGTCGAGCAGCCCGAGGACGCGGCCGACGTGGTCGCCGCACGACGACATCGGCGCGGACCGAACCACGACTCAAGATCGCCACTTTGGATCGTCGACCTCTACAACACCCGCAGACGCCACAGCGCCTGCGACGGTATGTCAGCAATCGATCTACAAACGCACCATGGTCGAGGTCCGAGGAACCCAGGCCGCATGACGGAGTCCTCCGCAGGTCACCGATCGCGTCGAGGCCGTCGGACGGTGGCCGGCCCGGTGGTCAGCGGCCCGTCCGAGAGCCCTGAGAGGTGGTCCTTTGCCCGCCGAATCGCAAGGTCCTTCTGCAAGCGTGCAGTCAAGTACCTGATCGACAAGGCAAAGTCGTACGTCTGGCGGGCGTTCTAGTGGGCGGTTGGCAAGGCATCGCACCGGTGGCCAGCAGAGACGAGGCGGGGTTGACCGCCGGCAGAGCGTTGGGGAAAGCCGCGCGCCTGGCCTGCGGGGGCTCGGGTAGCCTTGTGGCTCGGCGGGCCGCTAGCTCAATTGGCAGAGCTGAGGACTTTTAATCCTTAGGTTCGGGGTTCGAGTCCCCGGCGGCCCACAAAAACTGACCATGATCAGCGAACATAGCCACACGTCGCATCGTTTCATCGCGATGGCTCGTGGGACTGTGATCTTATGGGTGGCCACCTTCGTCTTGCAGGACCGACCCTGCGGCACCCGACTGCGAGCCCGTCGACCGTCACCCTCGTCCCGCTGCTCACCGACGTGTCGGGCTCGATCGCCCCGCTCGCCGCCGTCGAGACCACGACGTACGCCTGGCATCCCCTGGGCGCTGCCGCTCTTCCTCGTCGCCCTCCGCGCCCTCGCTTCGTCTACTGTGGGGAGCCGGCCCGGGTCCGCGCTGCGGGGATTCCGGCCCGTTCAGCTTCATTGCGGCCGCCGGCTAACGCCAGCATGGACGAACAACGGACATAAAGTATGATCAACTCGATGGGGTCGTGGTGGCCGATGTTGGCTCGGCGTCCTGCCGGGGTGAATCCGCGAGGCGTCGTACGCCTGCCGGAAGGTGGTGTGCGCGCCGGTGCATCGCTGCGTGGAACTGGTCGTCTTGATGAGTGGGCGGACCGTGCGCAAGCTGGCTGCGACAGAGCGTGAGGGTTTCGATAGGTCAACCTAACCTTAGGTAGCAATTCGCGCTCAATCTGTGATCTTCGTCTCACTCGACAGGGATCGACCAGACATTCACCATGTTTAACACGTGGTGATCGTCTCGCCGGTCAACCGGGCTGCGCCAGAACCTCGCAGGTGGTGGCGCGGTCCGGAGGTTTGTCGGTTGAGTCGACGCACAGTGGCAGCCGCCCCGACGCCCGGCAGAAGGGATCGAGCTCAGAGCGCAAGCAGGGGTCGTGTGGATTGAGAGACCAGTCACGTGGGGCAGCCCGAAGGGAGAGCTGATGACGGGCCCGTCGATTTTCGACCACTTAAGTGGCCAGCTGGCGCGATTGTGTGAGATTGCCGATATTGATCCAGGTGCTCCGCTGGGATTGCTGGGAGACCTGCTCGGACCTACTGGGTCGCGTCCGCTCTCCGAACCTCCGCTATGGCCGTCGAACGTTGCAGATGATCACACTCCTGTGGAGTTCTCCATCGCTTGTAACGTTGATGAACCGCCCACCTTGCGGATACTGGGTGAGGCACTGGGGTCGCCACCCGATCTGGCCACGAACCGATCCGCTGCGTACCGATTCCTCAATAAGCACGCCCACCGATTCGGCCTGTCGATGTCCCGATTGGCTCTGGTGCAGGACCTGTTTGACACCGTGCACCCGCAGGGCGTTTTTACCCTCTGGCATTCCCTGGTATTTCGGCGCGGCCGCCAGCCCGAGTTCAAAGTCTACTTCAATCCAGAACTCGCTGGAGTTGGGCGAGCGCCTGATCTGGTTGAGGAGGCATTGCGTCGGCTCGGGGTGGGAAGGGCGTACCAGACCATGGTCGACCACGCCGTCCGCCCAGGCGAACTGGGTCGACGAGATCGTCTGACGTTCTTCGCGCTGGACCTGCACGACGGACCGCACTCACGCGTCAAGCTCTACGTCACTCACCACGACGCCGAGGTGCAGGACGTGGTCCGGGCCGCAGGCGCGGTCGACGGCGTTGACGTGGCAGACATCGCCGAATTCTGTGCGGTGGCCGGAGGTGGCCGAGAGCATTTCGACGGGCTGCCGCTCGTCGGCAGCTACACCTTCACCAACGGGGCGGACGAGCCGGTCGGGTACAGCCTCTACGTGCCGATCCGCGGTTATGTGAGCGACGACGAGGAGGCTCATGACCGGGTGTCGGCTCTGCTGGCCCGGTACGGGTTCGACGGGGGGGAGCTCGATCGGGCGATCAAGGCGGTGACGCGGCGACCTCTGTGCGACGGCGTCGGGCTCATCGCGCACGTCTCACTGCGGCTGGGCCCGCCGCGACCAGGCGTCACCGTCTACCTGTCAGCCGAGGCGTACCGGGTCGATCCGCCGCGCCCGCCGCAGGTATCGGCAGACGGACGCCTGGCGGAAGGCCCAGCCGACCGCGCCGTGGCCGAACACGTCTGATCTCTCAGGAAGCGAGCACCGATGGATCTGCAGAAGATGGTCCCGCCGTACCGGATCAAAGTCGTCGAACCGATTCCGTTTCTCACTACCGAGGAGCGTCGGCGGGCCCTCACGGAGGCTGGCTACAACCCGTTCAACCTTCGGGCGGATCAAATCACGATCGACCTGCTGTCCGACTCGGGCACGGGCGCCACCTCGTCCGCCCAAGAGGCCGCGGCCGCGCTTGGTGACGAGTCCTACGCGGGGGCGCGGTCATGGTTCCGGTTCCGCGACGAGGTGCACGACCTCACCGGCTATTCACATATCCTGCCGGTCCACCAGGGCCGGGCTGGTGAACGGATCCTGTTCACCAGCCTGCTGAAACCAGGCCAGATCTGTATCAGTAACACTCATTTCGACACCACTCACGCCAACGTCAAGCTTGTGGGAGCCGAGCCGCGGGACCTTCCGTGTCCCGCGGCGGCCGACCTCGACAGTCCGGATCCGTTCAAGGGCAACATTGACCTCGATGCGTTGGAGGGCATCCTGACCGGGCCCGAAGGGCACCGGGTCGGCTTGGTCCTGATGACCATCACCAACAACGGTCTCGGCGCGCAGCCAGTGTCGATGGCCAACCTGACAGCGGTCAGGGATTTGTGCCGGCGCCACGGCGTGCCGTTCTTCCTGGACGGGGCGCGGTTCGCGGAGAACGCATGGCTGGTCAGCCAGCGCGAGTCGGCATACCGCGACTGGACGCCGCGGCAGGTCGCTACCGCGGCGTTCCAACTCGCCGACGGGTGTGTGGTGAGCCTCAAGAAGGACGGCCTGTCAGCCATCGGCGGGTTCATCGGATTGCGCGACGACGCCCTGCATGCGGCCTGCGAGGCCAACCTGATCGCCACCGAGGGCTTTTCGACGTATGGCGGCCTCGCCGGGCATGACCTTGAACGCCTCGCGCAAGGGCTGCGGGAAGTGGTGGACCCCGCGTATTTGCGGGCCCGTGCCGCGTCCACCGCCAGACTGGCTCGTCTGATCAACGATGCCGGTGTGGACACCATCCAGCCAGCGGGTATCCACGCCCTCTACCTCAATGCCGGCAGGCTGCTGCCGCACCTGTCGCCGCACGAGTTCCCCGGGCACTCCCTCGGGTGCCAGCTGTACCTTGACGGCGGTATTCGTTGCGCCGAGTTGGGGTCGCTGTATCTGGGGAGCATGGACGACCAGCACCGGCTGGTGACCCCGGCACCCTTCGAGCTCGTACGGTTGGCCATCCCCCGCCGTGTCTACACCGACACGCATTTCGAGTACGTGGCAGCGGTGCTGGCCGACATTGCCAAAGACCCGGAGCGGGTACGCGGATACCGCATCGTTTCATCGCCGCACTTGCTGCGGCATTTCAAGGTGCGGTTGGCGCCGGTCGAGGCCACGGGCACGGCAAAGTCGCAGGGGGTCCGCTTCACGGCTGTGGGTAACGGCAAGGGCTGAAGTTGGCAGACGGGGCACGGACCCGGTGATCTGGTGGTTCTCTGCGCCAACCGATCATGAGCAGTGCCGTGCCCGCGTCGCTGTCATCGCTGATCGCCCCGGTCTGTGACCAGGCTGGTACGCCCAGGAGGCCGGTCCAGGTGGGGTATGTCGGGCCAGCGGGTGCTGCTGGCTGCGTTGGCGCAGGTGCCGGACCCGCGGGATCGGCGCGGGGTGCGCCATCCGGCGCCGGCGGTGTTGGCGTTGGCGGTCGTGGCGGTGTTGGCCGGTAGCCGCTCGTTCTACGCGATCGGGCAGTGGATCGCCGGAGCGGGCCAGAGGAACCCTCAAGGCTGTTGGTGCCCGCCGGGATCCGGGCACCCGCCGCCATCTGGGCCCGGATGAGAAGACCGCGCGCAGCTTGTGCGCCCGTGTCGACGCCGACGCGCGTTGGATACGGCGCTGGGTAGGTGGGTGGCCCGTCGGGCGTTGCTGGCCGCGCGGCCAGGGCACGAACCAAACGCGAGCCACCGAAGGGGGCCCGGGCCCGCCGGCGGGCCAAGCCCGCCGGTCACCGCCTGGACCGGGACCGGGGCCGGCACGAACTGCGCACCATTCAGGTGCTGCCCACCCCGGCCGGGCTGCGTTTCCCGCACGTCGGGCAGTGTTCCTCATCGAGCGGACCGTGACCGAGAAGGGCAAGACCAGCTACCAGGCGATGCTCGCGGCGCTACGTCACCACGCCCGCAAAGACCGCCGAGTCCTCAAACACCTGGGCCTGCCGATCAGCAAGAACAGGTAGGGCGCCGACTTCGCCGTGCCCGTGCCGTCGAGGCGTACGTCAGGGAGGCCGCGGGATAGCGGAGACATCCTCGATTCGTTCGCTTGCTCGGGCTGGCTGATGCGTCGCGCCGACGCGCAGCCAGCCGCTAGCCCCGAAGCCGCTCCGTCAGGATCAGCCTGCGATCGGCAGGCGGGACAGGGCGTGCCGAACCAGTTCGATCAGTGCCTGCTTGCAGGACGTGCGATCACGGGCGTCGCACCATAGCAACGGGACGGCAGGGTTCAGGCGCAAGGCCGTCCGAATCTCCTCATCGCTGTATAGACATTGACCGAAGAACCGGTTGACGGCGACGACGAAGGGGATTTCGCGCCGCTCGAAGTAGTCGATGGCGGAGAAGCTGGTGTCCAGCCTTCTGGTGTCGATCAGCACGATCGCGCCCACGGCACCCTGCGAGAGCTCGTCCCAGATGAACCAGAATCGGTCTTGGCCGGGGGTGCCGAACAGGTAAAGCACGACGTCGGAATCGATGGTAATGCGTCCGAAGTCCAGTGCCACCGTCGTGTTGGTCTTCTCTTCCACGCCCGTCACGTCGTCGACGCCGACGCTGGCCTGGGTCAGGACCTCCTCGGTGGTCAATGGCGGAATCTCGCTGACCGTTCCGACCAGGGTGGTCTTGCCGGTGCCGAATCCGCCAGCCACAACGATCTTGACCGATTTTGGATCCACGTTATCAGTTCCTCTTGTCTATAGCCTCTGGAGGCCAGCGAGCACGCTTTCCAGCAGTCCGCGATCCGCGATCTTCTGCTGCGCCGGAGATCCGATTGCCAGAAACCCCTGCTCGAGAAGAACATCAACCATGACTTTGGTAATTGTGAGCGGGCGATGCAGGTAGGCGCCGATCTCAGCTATTGACATCCAGTTGCGGCACTGGTGGACGATCTCCAGGTATTCCGGCTCCAAGCCGATCGGATCAAGGGGCAGGGCGATGACCTGGGTCGCCAGATCCAAGGTGCTGTTTCGCGGACTCGTACGGCCGTTGACAAGAACGTACAGGGGCACGAATCGGCCGGCCACGGCCTCGTCGTCGCCGTCCCACATGTCATGCATGGCCCGCCCCTGACTGGCCACTGGACGATGCGGTGGTGCGCGTCTCGGAGCCGAGGTATCTACCGATACGGGTCACCATGCGGCTCATCTCGAACGCGACGGTGCCCATGTCGACGGACTGCTCGCACAGCACTGCCAGGCGGGCGTTTTGCCCGGCCGCAGCGACGAACATGGTGCGATCCTGGTATTCGATGATGACCTGCTGCACCGATCCACTGCGGAAGCGCCGGCCCATACCCGCTGCGACACTGTGCAGGGAGGACGCACCGGCAGCCAGGAGCTCCGCGGCATCCTGCGGGAGGGACGTCGACTTCTGGACGACCAGACCGTCGGTGGACAACACGAGTGCATAGACAACGTCGGGAACCTCAATGAGTTCGTCGAGGATCCACGTCAGATCGCCGTGTGATGCCGAGTTGGTCACGCTTTCCCACCCTGCTCGTCTCTGGTCTTAGGTTGATCGTCGCTGGCTGCCTGACCGGCGGCCCAGGATCGTTGATACCGCGCGAACCGCTCCCGAGCATCCTCAGGACGCTGCGCGGGCCGCGCAGCCTTCCCTGCCTCATCGTGTACCGAGTCGTCATCGCGCAGCCCGGGCGCGAGGTGCTCCTGGGGCTGCCGGAGCGGGAGGGCAGGGCGGGCGCCGGCCCGTGGTCCGGCAGCGCCGGTGCCCGTCACGCCAGGAACGGAGGTTTCCGGCTGTCGAAGAGTGCCGGCACTGGTGTTTTGTTGGTGGTTTCTCACTGTCCCGCCCGCCCTGTCATGCCGTCGGTCTTGCTTGCCGGCGGAGCTGGGTGGTGCCTGAACTGAGCCCCGCGAGACGACCGCAACCCCTGCCGCAGGCATGGTGGCGGTTTCCGTCTTCCTTTGGTCACCGTTGCGCGTCACCGTCGTGGCCAGCGCGGGCTGCTGGGCCGTCTCCGTGCCATCCGTGCTGGGCTCGGCAATGACGAGGCGGTCGGGTAGAAGCACGATCGCCAACAGCCCTCCATAAGCCGAGGTGCGCAGGCTCACCTGGATGCCGTCGCGCTTGGCCAGCTCCGCCACCACGTGCAGACCGACCTGCGCACCGTCCTTCAGCGCCGTGACGTCCGGCGCGGGGGCGGTGGCCAGCAGCTCGTTCGCGCCTTCCAGAGCATCCGACGCCATCCCGACGCCGGCGTCCTCGATTTCCACGGCGATGCCGTGCTTGGCCTCGTTGCAGGTAACCCACACCGTCGATCCGGGAGGGGAGAAGGCGAGGGCGTTGTCCAACAACTCGGCCAGCAGGTGCACCGTGCCTGCGACGGCCTGCCCCACCAGCGCCACATCAGGCGCCTTGCGCAGGGTGATCCGCTGGTAATGCTGTGCCTCGCCGAAGGCGGCCAAGAGCACCCGGCGCATCGGCACGGGGTTCTGGAAGCGCCGGCCGATCTGGCCACCGGCAAGGATGATGAGGTTCTCCAGGAAGCGCCGGGTCTGCGAGAGTTGATGATTGATGTCGAACAGCTGCGTCAGCAGTTGTTCGTCGCCGACGCGGTCTTGCAGGTCCTCGATGACCCGCAGACCGTGCTGAAGTGGGCGCTGCGGGCGGCGCGCGACGCCCATGAGCATCGCGACACCAGCGGCCCGGGTCTTTGCCTCGTCGATAGCCGCGCCCGCTGCGGCCTGCAGCGACCTTCTGATGACATCCGCCACCTGTCCGATCTCGTCGCTTCCGTAGTCCTGCATTGGAAGATCGACGGTGGCGTCCACTTTTTCGCGTCGGCGCAGGCGCTCCATCAGTGCCGGCAGCTGCTGATCCACCACTGCGGTGGCATCCTTGCCGAGCTGCGCCAGGCGGACGGACAGCGCCCGGTCCACCAAGACCTGCGACTGGCGAATGGCCCATACGATCGCGGTGACCGCGATGAGTAGCGCAAGGAGGCTGCCGAGCGTGGCGGTCCACAGCTGGTTGTTGCCGGTGCGCAAGGTCTGGGCCGACACCTTGTCGGCTTGCTGGATGGTCAGATCGACCAGATCGGCGGACACCTGACGGGTAAGGGCCTCCCAGCGAGTCCTGTCGATTCTTACCCCGCGTGGTGGACCGTCACGCCACGTGCCGCCAGCGATGAGGGTGTTCTCCGCAGCGATGAGGTCCTTCCAGTGGGTGCTCCCGGTAAGGTCCTCGTAGCGCTTGCGCGCGTCGGGGTGCAGATTTGGCGCGATGTTGGTCAGGCTGGCGTGATAGGCACCCACCAGGTTCGCGAACTCGAGATAGTCCTGCTGCTTCAGGCCGCCCAGCGCGAAAGCCCCATCGATGATCGATCCGGTTCGGGACATCAGGTCGCTGACTCGGAAAGCCTCGGTAGCCGTGATTCCGCCCTGGGCCGCCGTGACGTCGGGAACTATTCGGGCCTGGGTATCGAAAAGGCTGGTCGCGGAATCGAGCAAGTTGTTGTAGAAGTCGTAGGCGGCCTCGCGGTCGGTCGTGCGGGAATCGATCCTGCTTCGTACGCTCGGAAGCTGGTTCAGATATTCCGTGAACGTCTTCCAACTGGTCGCAATCGACTCCGGCGCATTGGCCAAGGCAGAGTCGGCGGCGGCGCGCATCTCGGACAACCCCTCATCGGTCTGTTGTCGTTGATTAAGCAGCCCTTGGATGCCCGTCGCCGGCCGGGCCAGGTAGGCGATGCTCAGTCGCCGCTCCTGTTGGACCGAGGCGAGTGCGGGAACCGCCGGGATCGACACCTGGCGAACGCCCTTGGCGACCTCCCGGTTGATGAAGCCTTGAAGAACAAGGTACCCGGACGCCACCAGCCACAGGGTCAAGGCGACGACGCTGGGAATAAGCACCAGTCTGATGACCCGTCGCTTGATAGACTGTTCTCGGACATCGCGCCGACGTGACGTGGCCGGCCGATCGTGATCAGCCGAGCCAGGAAGCGTACGTGCGCGGTCGGCCTGTTGATGCGCCAAGTCTTGTCCAATCATGGGCAGCCCGAAGGAACCAGCGGGCGAATACTGCTGGCAACGGCGATGCGTGCGCAACCTTACCGATTGGTGCGCCTCCAGCACTAGCCCACTTGCCCCATCCGGAGCCAAATGGTGTTTCCTGGGCGGTGGACTATCACCTTTCGTGGTCGGCCTGATTCGTATCGTTAACCGGGGTGGGGGTCGGTGCCGGTGTGCTGGTCGGTCGGGTGGGGTGACCAGGGGTGCGCACGCCGTAAGGTGCCCAGGCCCGGCGGCTAGCTGTGCGGTCCGCGGACCACCGAGGCGGCACTGGCGTTCGTGGGAATCGACTGTCGATGGTCACTGCCGGCACCACTGCGGATCGGCCCGGCGTTCTTGCCTGCCGGAGACCGGCGGGCCATCCACAGTGAACGGGCGAGGGCCGCCGGGCGCAGCAGGGCCGACGGCGGGGCGAGCAGGTGCTGGACGTTGATAGCTGTCCGGTGCACCCGGGGCGACACATGACTCGCCAGCATGACCTGTCGCAGGTACCAGTTGAGCTGGTCGGTGCCGGCGGGCTTGGGGCCGGTGGTCTCCGGGTACATGAAGTCGCCGCCGGTTGCCATCTTCCAGGGCGTGTCCACGATTTTGCCGGCAGCCCGATAGTAGGCGCGTGTCATGTTCTCCGAGACCCGACCGAAGCGGTCCAGGCATCGTCCGAGCGCCAGTGCCTCCAGCGTCGCCACCGTCATGCCCTGGCTGTAGACAGGGTTGAAGCTGCATATTGTGTCGCCGAGAGCGACATAACCTGCCAGGGGGCAGCGCAGCCGCTCGAAGTACCGCCGCCGGGCGGCGGGAAACTTACGGGCTCTCCGCTCGCTCACCGGCTCGCACTTCGCGATCAGGTCGGCGATGAAGGGTGCGGGCAGGCCTGCGGCGAAGTCGGCGTATCCCTGCGGATCCAGCGGCGCGTGGTCGCCATGCCAGCCTCCAATCGTGACCACCCAGCGGTCGCCCTCGATCGGGAAGGCCACGCCGGCGCGCTTCTGGTGCGGTGGGGTGCCGGCAATCAGGGTCAGTACCCCACCATCGGGCAGATCACCCCGGCCGCGCCGGAGGAGTTGGGTGGTGTAACCGACGTCGACCTTCACTGTGGCGATCTCCGGTGTCGGCGAGGCCAGCGTCTTCAGCCAGCGGTTCGACTGGCCGCCCCGGCCGGTGGCGTCGACGACGAGATCCGCGGCGATCGGCTCGCCGCCGTCGGTTTCCACGCCCGTGACCCGCCCGGGCACCCCCGTCAGGCCGCTTACCGCCACCCCGCCGCGTAGCTCCACATTGGGTAGCGCGCGTACCCGTTCCCGAATGGCCGACTCCAGGTAGGCCCGGCTGAGGCTGATGCCCAGCATGCCGGTGGCGAATCGGATGCGCGGCGCTCCCATCTGGACAAACAGTGCGTCGGCGCCCGGGTCGAAGGGGACGGCACCGCCCTGGATTAGCTCCTCGGTGAGGCCGGGGAACAGTTCCTCGAGTCCCAGTCGCCCCCCGATGAGCAGTGCGTGGGGATGCATGCCGTGCGGTATGCCGCGGCGCTCGCGAGGTGTTTCCGGTAGCTCGTCGCGGTCGAGGACGGTGACCAGGTCGAATCGCCTGGACAGGGTCGCCGCGGCAGCCAGTCCGCCGATCGAGCCGCCGATGACAACCACGCGTTCGCCGACCATGCCCATGGTTTCTCCTCCTGCCGCTGACCTCGCACAGACGCATGTCGATGTAGCCTATTGTCGCGCAGAAGCTACCTCTTGTAACCGACCAGTTTTTACGTCTTCGGGTGGGCCGCGCGGGAACGAGCACCTCGCCAAGCGGCCGCTCTGCCTCGGGGTGGCCGCGTTTCGCGGCGGTGGCAGCTCCCGACGGGCCTGGCGGGAGCAGCCCCGACCGGCCGATGATCTGGGCCCATCAGGTCGCGCTGGTTCTCGCTGCCGTGCCCGGCGACGGGGCGGCGCCTCTCCCCCTCCGGGGGATCCTGGCCTGAACCTGGCCTTCAGCGTCGAACGAGCAACACAGAACAGCGGCACCCGGCCCCAATGCCAGGAACGCGGCTTCCTCGGCGATGCGGGCCTTCGGCGTGCGCTCGTCATCCCGGCTGGCGCGGGGCGGGTAGTGGGCGCCGATGATCGACGGCCGGGCCGGCCAGGTTGGGTGATAGCCGCGTGGACCACGCGGATCGCGTCGGCGACCGCGACCAGTGGCCCCGTTGGGCGAAGTGGGCCTCGGGCGGTGGTTCGGGGTCGTGGCCGGACGGGTGCGGTGCCTTCGGGCCCGTCGGGTGAGAAGAGCTAGCGGCCCGCCGCGCCAGGCTACGGGCCTCACCCGCCGAGGCGTTCCGGCTTCCGGCCGTACGTCGATGCCCCGTGCCCCAGACGCTCACGCATGCCCCCGAGTCTCTCGACCATGGGCAACAGGGCCACGGCGGGTGAGTCTGGAAGGCATGAGGACGTTCTCGCTCGCCGCCGCCACCGGGGTCACCGGGCTCATGGCGGGGCTGTTCTTCGCGTACTCGTGCTCGGTCATGCCGGGTCTGGCCGCGGTCGACGACCGTACCTTCGTCGGGACCATGCAGTCGATCAACCGGCGGATCCTCAACGGCTGGTTCCTGGCGGCCTTCCTCGGCGCGGCGCTGCTGATCGGTCTGGCGGTGGCGCTGCACCTCACCGTTGGCGGCCGGGTGCTGGCCTGGACGGTGGCGGCGCTCCTGCTCTACGGCGCCATGCTGCTGATCACCATGCGCGTCAACGTGCCGCTCAACGACCGGCTGGCCGCGGCCGGGCCGGTGGACCGGGTCGTCGACCTGGCGGCGGTGCGGGCCAGCTTCGAGGCAAGTTGGGTGCGGTGGAACCTGGCCCGCACGGTCACCAGCGTCGCCGCCTTCGCCTGCCTGGTGGCCGCGCTGGTGTCCCGGCGCGCCTGACGGGGGTGATCGGCGGCGGTGTCCCGAGCTGCGGGCCGAGGAAAGCCGATCAAGCGCCGGGACATCGGGGGCGGGTCTGAACCGGCGGGAGCGGGGAACCGGGACGGGATGAGGACGAGCAGGAGAAGAGCTGGGTACGCCACTCGCCCCGCCCCTGACCGCCCGGGGGTTGGAGTCCGGTTCAACGGGTACGGCAGCCCGCATGCGGATCGTGATCGTGGGCGCCAGCGGCAACGTGGGGACGGCGCTGCTGCGCCGGCTGGGCCGGGAGTCGGGGCTGGAGCTGGTCGGCGTGGCCCGGCGGCTGCCCGGCCCGGACGCCGGTGAGCCGTACGACCGGGTGGAGTGGCACTCCTGCGACGTCGGGGCGCCGGGCGCGGACGGAAAGCTCGCCGCGGTCTTCGCGGGAACCGGCGCGGTCGTGCACCTGGCCTGGCAGATCCAGCCCAGCCACGACCAGCGCACGCTCCACCGGACCAACGTCGGCGGCAGCCGCGCGGTGATCGAGGCCACCGTCCGGGCCGGCGTTCCCGCCCTGGTGTACGCCTCGTCGGTGGGCACCTACGCGCCCGGCCCGAAGGACCACCCGATCAGCGAGCGCTGGCCGGCCACCGGGGTGCCCGGGTCGTCGTACAGCCGGGACAAGGCCGAGGTCGAGTCGATGCTCGACCGCCTCGAATCCGAGCACCCGTCGCTGCGGGTGGTGCGGCTCCGGCCCGGGCTGACCTTCCAGCGGGACGCCGGCACCGAGATCACCCGGTACTTCCTCGGGCCGCTCGCCCCGGTCCGGCTGCTCCGCTTCGGGCGCATCCCGGTCGTACCCACGAACCGCCGGCTGCGGATGCAGGCGGTCCACGCGGACGACGTCGCCGACGCGTACGCGAGGGCGGTCCTGGGTGAGGCGCGCGGCGCCTTCAACGTCGCCGCGGACCCGGTGCTGACCCCGGAGCTGGTGGCCCGGCACTTCAAGGGCTGGACGATCCCGGTGGCCGCCCCGGTGCTGCGCGCCGCCGCCGCGCTGACCTGGCGGTTCCGGCTGCAACCGGTCGACGCCGGCTGGGTGGAGCTGGGCCTGAACGCGCCGCTGATGTCCAGCCAGCGCGCCGAGACCGAGCTCGGCTGGCACCCGAGGGTGGACGCCGTCACCGCCCTGAAGGACCTCTTCGCCGGCATGGCCGCCAGAGCCGGGACGGCCGCCCCGCCCATGTCCAGCGCCCCCGACCTGCCCGGCCGCCCCGCCGGACTCCTCAAGGCCCGCACCCCCGGCCACGGCAACCCCTACTGAGGGCCCGGCGAGGCGGGTCAGCCCAGGCGGAGGAGGTGACCGTGGGTGGGCGCCGAGGAAGAGCGGGTAGCCGGCGAGCGCGGTGACGCCACTTTAGAAGTCGGCGAAGAGGTAGGGGAGGTCGCGGGGGAACAGGCGACGCAGCTCGGCCGCCGCGTCCGGGCCGACCGAGCCCAACCCCCGCACGTCCACCTCGGCCGGGTCGAGCACCCCGTACGCGAGCGCGGAGAGCCCGGCGGCGGTGAGCGTCGCCGACGGCGCCGGGCCGCCCGCGGCCAACTCAAGCTGGCCGGTGGCGCCGTCGAGCAGGTGGGTGCCGGCCAGCCAGCGGTCGCCGACCAGTTCGACCCGGACCCGGCCCGGGCCGGTGGGGAGGCCGGCGAGCGCGTCCAGCGAGAGCAGCCGGGCCATCGGGGCGAGCGAGCCGGACCGGGACACCCGCGCCTCCACGTGCACGGCCAGGTCGGTCAGCCAGAGTTCGGGCAGCTCGTCGGCGGGCACCTGGAGGCTGATCCGGTCGACCTGGTCGACGTGCCGGGCGAGGAACTGCAACAGCAACGCCCGGGCGTACGGGTCGGTGGCGAGCAGGTCGTCGCCGAGCAGTTCGCCGTCGTGGTCGTCGATCCGGTACGTGAGCGCGCCCGTGGTCGTACCGTCGATCCGGGCGGTGACCAGCCAGCGGTCGTCGCGGTCGCGCAGCCCGACGGCGCGGAACTCCGGGAAGATCGCGAAGCCGTGCCGTTCCCGCACGCAGCGTTCGGTGAACGCCCGGTAGCCGGCGTAGCCGGCGCCGATCCGCTCCCAGGTCACCTCGCCGGGCAGCTCGGCCCGGAGCAGCGGGTCCAGGTCGGCGGGGGAGAACCGGACGGTACGCGCCCGGGGCAGCCCGACGTAGCCGAAGCGCTCGTAGAAGCCGGCCCGGAACGGGTGGAGCGCGGTCAGCGGGTGCCCCTCGTCGCGCATCTCGTCGAGGAGTTGGTGCAGCAGCGCCCGCACGTGACCCCGCCGGCGGGCCAGCGGATGGGTGGCCACCCCGGCCACGCCGGCCATCGGCAGCACCCGGCCGCGCAGGTTCTGCCGCATCGGGATGGCGCTCGCCGCCGCCCGGGTCTCCCCGTCCTCCTCGACGATGAGCGTCCGGTTGCCCCTGTTGTACGGCAGGTACCGGTGGAACGCCTCCACCCGCTCCCCGCTCAGCGGGGACGCCTCGAAGGCGTACGCCTGGAGCGGGAAGCTGGTGGTCAGGCGTTCCTCGGCGGCCAGGCGACGGATGAGCATCCGTCCATCCCAACCCGGCCGGCGGTCCTCCGCAACCCGATTGGTCCGGTTCAGGCTTCCGTCAGGTCGGAGACCACCACGGTGACGTTGTCCGGCGCGCCGGCCTGGTGGGCGAGCTTGACCAGCTGCTCGCCGCAGAGCTGCCGGTCGCCGTACGTGGTCAGCGCGGCGTGGATCGCGCCGTCCTCCACGTAGTCGGAGAGGCCGTCGCTGCACAGCAGCAGCCGGTCGCCGACGAACATGGTCAGCAGCCCGATCGCCGGCGGGCCGTCCCCGCCCTGCACCGCGCGGGTCACCAGGGACCGCTGCGGGTGGTGCCGCGCCTGGTCGGGGGAGAGCGCACCCTGGTCGACCAGCGTCTGCACGTAGGTGTCGTCCCGGGTGAGCTGGGTCAGCTCCCCGTCGCGCAGCAGGTAGCAGCGGGAGTCGCCGACCTGGGCGAGGACCAGGGTGTTCCCGGCGAGCAGGCCGGCGGTCAGCGTCGTACCCATGCCGTCGCGGGCCGGGTCGGCGGAGATGGCGGCGCGGATGCGCTGGTTGGCGGTGGCGACGACGGCCCCCAGCGCCTCGGCGGCCTCGTCGGCGACGGTCGGCGGAACCAGCTCGTCCAGGATCCGGATGACGATCTCGCTCGCCAGCTCGCCCGCGGGGAGTCCACCCATGCCGTCCGCCACCGCCACCAGGCGGTCACCGGCGAGGGCGGAGTCCTCGTTGTTGGTGCGGACCAGGCCGACGTCGTTGAGGATGGCCGAGCGGAGGATCAGCGTCATGAGACAAGCTTGCCAAGAACTACCTTGATCCGTCTCTACCCGGTAGTGCGTAGGCTGGCAGAATTAACGCTTCCCCACGGCTGAAAGCCGGGGGATTTCTGGCTCAGACCGCACGGCGCCACCGCCCCGGGGGGTGGTGATCGCGCGTCTTACGTCGTCGGCACCAGCACGGTCACGCTCTACCGTGGCGAGGATTGCCCTCGCGGCGTTCCGGTCGCGACAAGCGGTGTGCCCGCAGCCGTCGCATCGGAAGGTCCTCACGCCCAGTCCGAGGCGTTCCTTGGTTCTCGTACCGCACTCGGAGCAGGTCATCGTGGTGTAGGCGGGCGGGACCAGCACCACCTTCCGGCCCGCCCGCTTGCCACGGTCGATCAGTTCCCGCTTGGCAGCTCCGATCGCAGCGTCTGCGACCTTGCGAGCCATTGTCGTTCTCGTCAGGAACGTCGGCTTGAAGTCCTCCACGGCGATCACGCTGTGGTTGTCCACGACCTTCTTTGCCCACTGGCGGGCGTCGTGGGCGTTCTGCCTGGCCGCCTTCTTGTGCAGCTTGGCGGCCTGCCGCTTGGCCCGCAGGTAGCCCTTGGAGGGCGCGCTGCCTCGGGGGCGGCGCCGGCGGCTCATTCTTCGCTGCACCTTGGCCAGCTCGGCGGCGCACCGCTTGCGGTGGCCGAGGTACGGCAGGTCGTAGGCCGGGTTCGTGGTGGTGGCGGTGGTGGTGACACCCCAATCCACGCCGATCGTCTTGTCAGCGGCCGGCGCCGGAACAACGTCACGCCGAACTACGAACGAGGCGTACCAGTGGCCCAGCGAGTCCCGGTAGACGCGCACGCTGGTCGGGTCCGACGGCAGCTCGCGGGACCAGACCACCCGGATCTCGATGCCACCGGCCAGCCGCAGCCGGCGGTCGCGGATGGTGAACCCGCGCACGGTGTACTCGAGGCTGGGCAGTGTTTCCTTGCGCCGCTTGACCGCCGGCCGTCCGCGGCCCTTTACCTTGTAGGAGTGCCCGAGGGCGAGGGCGTAGGTGCGCAGCGTCTGCTGCTGGGCGACCTGGGACCCGTCCCGCAGCCACCGCGACCGGCTCCGCGCCTCGGTGAGCAGTTTGGACAGCTTGCAGTAGGTGGACTTGCCGCCGGATTTCTGCTGGTGGACGGCTTCGTTCCACAGCCACCGGCACCGACCCCACTCGGACAACAGCGCGGCCACTGCGGTCGCGCCGGGACGCAGCCAATAGGTGTACCGCACAACCTCGTCCACACCAGACACTATACACCACCGTGCTGTATAGTGGCCGAGTGGATGAGGTTCGCTCGAACAACAACGTCGTGTACCGCTGCACCTACCACGTCGTGTGGTGCCCCAAGTACCGACGGCCCGTCATCACCGGCGAAATCGACACCCGCCTCAAACAGATCATCCGCGAGGTGTGCGCCGAACGAGACGCGCCCCTCGCCGAACTGGACACCACGCCCGACCACGTACACCTACTCGTCACCTGCGACCCCCAGTTCGGCATCCACCGCCTCGTCAAACTGATCAAAGGCCGATCCTCTCGCCTGCTACGCGCGGAATTCCCAACTCTGCGCTCCCGACTACCAACCCTGTGGACCAACAGCTACTTCGTCGCTACTGTCGGCGACGCAACCCCGGAGGCCGTCAAGCGCTATGTCGAGAATCAACGCAACGCTTGACCGCCCTAACCTCCCCATGGGCCAGGGGTTTCTCGGGCGACTTCGGATGATGCCGGTGTCCATGATCGGCGAGCTGGCCACCGCCCCGGTGCTGGGCTGCCTGGTCGCCGGGATGTCCAACAAGCAGGCCGCCCGCGCGCTCGGTATCTCGGTCCGTACGGTCACCGTGCACGTGTCGAACCTGCTCCGCAAGACCGGCTCGGCGTCGCGTACGGAGGCGGCGCTGTGGGCGGTACGGCACCGCGTACCGTCCCGCCCGTTCCACTGAGCGGTCCCTGACTAGGGTGACCGCGACACACGGACGCGGAGACGGGAGTGTGCGGTGGCGGGACGGGTGCAACCGGTGCTGGCCGGCGTGGTGACCGCCCTGGTCGGCTTCGCCAGCTCGTTCACGGTGGTGCTGGCCGGGCTGCGGGCGGTCGGCGCGGACGAGGCCCAGGCCGCCTCCGGGCTGCTCGCGGTCAGCGTCGCGTCCGGGCTCTGCGCGGTCTGGCTGGGGCTGCGGCACCGGATGCCGATCGCGATCGCCTGGTCCACTCCGGGCGCCGCGCTGCTGGTCGCCACCGGCCCGGTTCCCGGCGGCTGGCCCGCCGCGGTCGGCGCGTTCGTGCTCTGCGGGGTGCTCATCGTGGCCGCCGGCCTCTTTCCCGTGCTGGGTCGGGCGGTCGCGGCCATCCCGGGCCCGGTGGCGGCGGCGATGCTGGCCGGGGTGCTGCTGCCGCTCTGCACCGCACCGGTCCGGGCGCTGGTCGAGGTGCCCCGGCTGGCCGCGCCGGTGATCGTCACCTGGCTGGTGCTGCACCGGTTCGCCCGGCGGTGGGCGGTACCGGCGGCGCTGGTGGTGGCCGCGGTGGCGATCGCGCTCACCTCGCCCGGCCGGGGCGTCGGCGGGTTGCGGCCGGTGGTCGAGCTGACCGCGCCGGCGTTCACCGTGCCCGCGCTGGTCGGGCTGGCGCTGCCGCTCTTCCTGGTCACCATGGCCGCCCAGAACGTGCCCGGGGCCGCCGTGCTGCGCGGCTACGGCTACCAGCCGCCGCTCGGCGCGGCGCTGCGGGTGACCGGGCTGGCCAGCGCGCTCGGCGCGCCCGCCGGAGGGCACGCGGTGAACCTCGCGGCGATCACCGCCGCCCTGGCGGCCGGGCCGGACGCCCACCCGGATCCCGAACGGCGCTGGATCGCCTCGGTGACCGCCGGCCTGGGGCTGGCGCTGCTCGGGCTGGGCGCGGGGGCGGCGACCGCACTGGTGCTGCTCTCGCCGCCGGTGCTGATCGAGGCGGTGGCCGGGTTGGCGCTGCTCGGCGCGCTGGCCGCCGCGGTCGCCGCGGCGGTCGCCGAGCCGGAGGGCCGGGAGGCGGCCGTGGTGACCTTCGTGGTCAGCGCCTCCGGGGTGAGCCTGCTCGGGGTGGGCGGCGCGTTCTGGGGGCTGCTCGCCGGTTGGCTGATGCTGGCGCTCTTCCGCCGCCGGGCCGCGTCGCCGCCTGCCGCGTCGCCGTCGGCCACCGGGTCCGCTCCGGTCACGGTGCCGGCCCCGTCCCGCGCGCCGGAGACCGGGTCGGCCGAAACCGGGTCGGCCGGAATCGGGTTCGGCGAAACCGGGTCGGGCGGAATCGGGTCAGGCGGAGGTGGGTCGGGCGAAGGTGGGTCGGGTCGGACCGCGTCGGCCGAGGCCGGCGAGGTCACTCGGCGTTGACCGTCACGTCCACCGCCATCACCCGTAGCCGCACGTCGGAGACGTACCGCTCGACGGTCGCCGTGAACTCCGTCGCGTGCTCCAGGCTGTCGAACAGGACCAGCGCGTGCCCGGTCTCCGCGTCCGCGTGGTCCGGCCCCCACCAGCCACGCACGAACCCCGGGCTCTGCCGGACCACCTCCGCCATGTGCGCGAACTGCGCCCGCTGCTCCTCCGGACCGTCGCCGGGCATCCGCTGTTCCCCGATGACCATGTACATCCGTCCACACTAGATCGGACTCCTGCTGCTGGCGCGGCGGTCGCGGCCCGATTTGCGGCGTGTCGCGGTATCCGCGCGGGTCACTCCTCCGGGGGGAGGTCGCCGACGCCGACGCCGAGGCGTACCTGGCCGTCGGTGACGGTGGCGATCTGGTCGGCCAGCACGTAGACCGCGCCGGTGCGGGCCAGCTCGGTGGAGACCTTCAGGTAGCCGGTGCGCAGCAGCCGGGCGGCGAGGTCGGCGGGCACGTCCGGCTCCCCGACCGCGGCCGACTCGATCAGCTCGTTCAGGCTGCCGCCCGGGTCGGCGGTCGGCGCCTGCACGGTCACCGCGTTCGGGTCACCCCGCTGCACGAGGTCGACGGTGCCGACCTCGACGCCGACGGTGTCGATGACGCGCATGCCGGTGGTGATCCGGGAGATGGCCGTCTGCTGCTCGGTGCCCTGCTGCTCCATTCCCGGGCGGTTCCCGGCCCGGCGCGGCGCTAAACGCCGGGCGGGTTCTCCCCGGCGCTCGGCGGGGCCCAGGCGCTCGGCGGGCGCGGGGAGAGCTCCCGCCAGCCGTCGGTCCCCGCCAGCAGGGCCCGGACGGTCTCCTCGGCCTCCTCCGCGCTGCCGTACTCGTAGAATCGGGAGACGCCCTCCGCACCGCCGGCCCGCTGCTCGACGTGCCAGCGGTCGGCGTCCACCCGTAGGAAGACGTCCCGCCGGGCCAGCCGCCCCCATCTGCCGTTCCACCAGTGCCTGCGCTGCTCCATGGCCGGACTCTATCGAACATGTGTACGACCTGGGGCGGCCCCTGTGGGATTTCCACAGGGGCCGGTGTGCATGCTGTCGGGTCAGCGCGGCGCCGGCGGCTCCGTACGCCGGCCGAGCACGTCGTCCAGCGCGCCCCGCTGCTGCACCGGGGTGGTGTGCCCGCCGGCGACCAGGGCGTCCCGGATCTCGGTCAGCAGCTTGACCTCCTCGCTGGGCGCCGAGGGCGGCGGCTCCTCACCCCGCTTGCGGCGCTCCGCGAGCCGGTTCATCGGGTAGACGACCAGGAAGTAGAGCGCCGCCGCGGTGAGCGCGAAGGTGATCACCGCGTTGACGAAGTTCACCCAGTCGAACGGAATGCCGCGGAACGTCGGAGTCGAACCGCTGATGCCGTTCTTGTTGCCGGTGATCAGGACGATGATCACGCGGACCAGTGGTTCCAGGAACGATTTGGTCAGCTGCGTGACCACGCCCGTGAACGCGGCACCGATGACGACACCGACCGCGAGGTCGACGACGTTGCCGCGCATGATGAAGTCTTTGAAGCCCTTGAGCATCCGTACTCCCGTGCTGTCCGATTCTGCGTCCGGGACAACCTATGCCCCGGGCGGCGGCTCCAGAAAAGCGCCGGCCTCGATCGCCGCGCGCGCCGGATCGCCGTCCCGGATCGCCGCGACGAGTCGCGCGTGGTCGACGTACCGCTCGGGTTCCAGCGCGTCCCCCATGCGCTGCGCGACGCTGCTGCGCAGCGCGGCCCCGACCGAGGCGTAGAGCTCGGCGAGCATGCCGTTGTGGGCGGCGGCCACCACCGCCGAGTGCAGCGCCCCGTCGGCCTCCACGAACTCCGCCACCCGGCCCGAGCACCAGGCGGCCTCCCGGATGGCGAGCGCCCCGTCGAGCGCCGCCAGGTCCTCCGGCGTACGCCGCAGCGCCGCCAGCCGGGCGGCCTCCACCTCGAAGGCGCGCCGGACCTCGATCACCTCGGCCATCCGGTCGTCGGTCAGCCGGCGGGCCACCACCGGGGCCAGTTCGTCGGTGGACACCACGTACGTCCCCGAGCCCTGCCGGCACTCCAGCACCCCGGCGTGCACCAGCGCGCCGACCGCCTCGCGGACCGTGTTCCGCCCCACCCCGAGCGCGGCGACCAGCTGCGGCTCGGTCGGGATGCGCCCGCCGACCGGCCACTCACCGCCGAGGATCCGCTCCCGGAGCTGCTCGATCGTCTGGCGTACCCGGTGACCGCGCGGGGGCGCGGCGACGGAATGGACGGCGCGTGTCACCGGTTACACCTCCTGCCGAAATTCATCCCATGATTGTAGGTTCGAGGTCATGACCCCGCCACCCGCCGCCACCGAGGCCCCCGCCGCCGAGCCGGCCGCGCCCACCGTCGACGTGGCGTCCCCGCCGGCCGCCGCCGCGCCCCCGGCCGGCGGGGGTGCGCTGGTGCTGGTCGGCATGCTGCTGGTCGCGCTCAACCTGCGCGCCGCGGTGACCAGCCTCGGTGCCCTCCTCGACGAGGTACGCACCGGGCTGGCGCTCTCCGGGGCGATGGCCGGCTTCGTCACCACCCTGCCGACGATCGCCTTCGCCGGCCTCGGCGCGCTCACCCCGTGGCTGGTCCGCCGCTACCAGCCGGCCCGGGTGCTGGTGGTGGCGATGCTCGCCCTCGCCGCGGGGCAGGTGCTCCGGGTGGCCACCGACTCCGCGCTGGTCTTCGTGCTCACCAGCGCGCTCGCGCTGGCCGGCATCGCGGTGGCGAACATCCTGCTGCCGATGCTGGTCAAGCAGTACTTCCCGCACCGGACCGGGCTGGTCACCGGGGCGTACACGATGGCCCTGACGATAGGCACGACGGTCGCCGCCGCCTCCGCGGTGCCCGTCGCGCACGCCTTCGGCTCCTGGCGGGCCGGGCTCGGCGTCTGGGCCGGGCTGGCCGCGGTGGCCGTACTCCCGTGGGTGCCGCTGGCGCTGCGGGCCCGCGCCGCCCGGCGGGCCGCGTCCCCGACGGCGGCCCCCGCCGCGCGGGTGCGGATCCGGCCGGAACGCACCCGGCTCGGCTGGGCGATGGCGGTCTACTTCGGCGCGCAGTCGCTCAGCGGGTACGCGATCATGGGCTGGCTGGCGCAGCTCTTCCGGGACGCCGGCTACCCCGCCGAGACCGCCGGGCTGCTGCTCGCCGGGGTGACCGCGCTCGGCGTGCCGGTCGCGCTGGTGATGCCGACGCTGGCCGGCCGGCTGCGCACCCTGCGGCCGCTGGTGCTGGCGCTGACCGCGGCCTCCACCGCGTCGTACGTCGGTCTCGCCCTCGCGCCGCACGGCCTCGCGCCGCTCTGGGTCCTGCTGCTCGCCCTGGGGCAGGGCGCCTTCCCGCTGATCCTGACCACCATCGGCCTGCGCGCCCGGACCGCCGAGGGCACGGTGGCGCTGTCCGCCTTCGCGCAGAGCACCGGCTACGTGATCGCGGCCCTTGGACCGCTGCTGGTCGGCGTCCTCTACGAGGCGACCGGGGGGTGGACGGCGCCGCTCGGGTTCCTGATCGGCGCGCTGGCCATGCAGACGGCCGCGGGCATGGTGATCGCCCGTCCCCGCTTCATCGAGGACGAGCGGTGAGGAAAGAGGTCAGGATGAGGCCGGCGTCGGGTCGCCCGCGACGGCCTGCTCGACCGTCGGGTACGTGTGCAGCACCTCGACCAGACCGCTGACCTCGAGGATGCGCAGCACGCCGCGTTGCGGGGCGGCCAGTCGGACCACGCCACCGGCCTCGTCGCAACTGTTCTTCGCGCGCACGAAGACCGACAGCCCGGTCGAGTCGCAGAACGACACGTCGGCCAGGTCGAACACGAGACGGCTGCGGCCCTTGTCGAGCAGATCGGTGATCTGGTCCTGCAGCTGCGGTGCGGTCGCCATGTCGAGCTCACCCGCGACCGAGACGACGACCACGTCGCCGCGCTGTTCCGTGTGCACCGTCAAGGACATTCGGACCTCCTGTTATCGCTGGAACGGTATCCCACGAATGCGGGAACACGCAGAACGGGAGAGGCGTCCGGTGTGCCTGATCATTTCGCGCTGCCAGCCGGACTTCGCCGGTTCCGCCGGTTCCTCCCGGTGACCCGCCGGTTCCTTGACGGAGAGTGATTTCCGGTTAGGGGTCGCAGGGGGTCCGTGGGGGGTGGGGTGACGGTGGGTGAGGGATTTGGGGGGCGTTGGTCAGCGCAGGGAGCGGACGTAGGCCGTGGGGGAGACGCCGGTAACGGCGGTGAAGTCGCGTACCAGGTGGGCCTGGTCGCTGTAGCCGAGGTCGGCGGCGAGCGCGGACCAGTCGGGCGGCCCCTCGCCGGCCCGCTCGATCGCCTCCTGGAGCCGGTAGCGGCGGATCACCCACTTCGGGCCCACCCCGACGTGGTCCAGGAAGAGGCGCTGCAACCGCCGCGTGGAGATGCCGTGCCGGCGGGCGAGGTCGTCCACCCGCAGCACACTCCGGTCGGTGCGGATCGCCTCGGCCAGCGCCATCGCCTCGACCGCCGCCGGGTCCGGCTCCGGCGCCCAGGCGGTGAGGAAGGCGTCCAGGGCGAGACTGCGCTCGGCGTCCGTACCCTCGCAGCGGCCCGCGCCACCCGCGGCGGCGGCCCGGGCGGCGGCGGGGACCTCGGCGAGCGGGCGGCGCTCGCCGGTCAGTTCGGCCACCGGGCGGCGCCAGAACGGCCGGAAGCCGCCGGGGCGGAACTGGATCCCGCTGACCCGGCCGGTGCCGGTCAGGGTGATCGAGAAGAGCCGTCGGCCCACGCCGGTGATCTTGGCGGTCTCCGGGCCGCCCTCGGTGCGCCGGAAGACCAGGTTCACGGCCGGGTGCGGCACCAGTTGCTGCGCGAACGGCGCGCTCAGCTCCCAGTCGATCAGCCAGTAGAGCTCCACCCAGGGTTGCAGCGCGGGGGCGGGCAGGTGCCGGCGGAAGCGCACCTCCCGTCGCAGCCGCTCCGGGTCGAGGATGCCCCGGTTGTCCCCGCGTGGCTGTCGCATATGTTCAAGACCACCTCCGTACGCTGGCTCTATGGCAACGAAGACTAGTGATCTGCTGGCCGCCGCCGCGCCGCGCACCGTGGTGGTGCTCCAGGCGATCACCGACGATCAGCTGGACCTGCCCACGCCCTGCCAGGACTTCACCGTCCGTGACCTCGTCAACCACGTGTACGACGTGGTGGTCAACTTCCAGGCGCTCGCCGCGAAACGCGAGGTGGACTGGTCGGCGAAGACCGATCACCTGACCGAGGGGTGGCGGGACCGGTTCGCCGCCGAGACCGGGCGGCTGGTCCAGGCGTGGGCCGACCCGGCCGCCGAGGAGGGTGCCTCGCCCGGCATGGGGCTGCCCCAGGAGACCATCGGCCTGATGGGGGTCATCGACCTGGGCGTGCACGGCTGGGACCTGGCCCGGGCCACCGGGCAGCCGTACCAGCCGGCGCCCGAGGTCACCGCCGCGGGACACCGGTTCCTGGACGGGATGGGCCCGATGGGTCGCCAGATGGGCGCCTTCGGCCCGGAGGTGGAGACCGGCCCGGACTGCACCGAGCTCGACCGCCTGCTCGGCCGCGCCGGCCGCGACCCGGGCTGGAGCCGGTGAACCGCATCGACGGTGCTTGACGCCAGCTGTTCATCGAATGAATAGTGTGGCGATGTCCACGTCGCACGTCCTGCTCGGGCTGCTCGCCGGCGGCAACCGGCACGGGTACGAGCTGAAGCGCGCGCACGACACCCGGCTGCACTGCGCGAGTTGACCGACGTCAAGCCGGCGCCCTCGGCCATCCTCGACGACGTCGTCTCGGCCGGCTACGCCATCGCCCACCTCGACGCCGACCTCGGGTGGCTGCGGACCACCCTGGACCGGGTCGCCGACCGGCACCGGGAGGTGCACTCGTGACGCAACTCCAGGCTCGCGGCGTGGTCAAGGCGTACGGGCCGACACCCGCCCTGCGCGGCGTCACCCTCGACGTCGCCGAGGGCGAGATCGTCGCCGTCACCGGTCCCAGCGGCTGCGGCAAGTCGACGCTGCTGCACTGCCTGGCCGGGATCCTCCGCCCGGACGCGGGCCAGGTCAGTTGGCGTGGCGAGCGGATCGACACCTGGTCGGAGAAGGCCCGGTCCAGGCTGCGCCGCACCGAGTTCGGGGTGCTCTTCCAGTTCGGGCAGCTCGTCGCCGAGCTGACCGCGGCGGAGAACGTCGCCCTTCCGCTGCTTCTCGCCGGCACGGCGCGGCGAGAAGCGCGGGCGGCGGCGCTCGGCTGGCTGGACCGGCTCGGCGTGGCCGAGGTGGCCGACGTCCGGCCCGGCGAGATGTCCGGCGGGCAGCAGCAGCGGTGCGCCGCCGCCCGCGCCCTGGTCACCGAGCCCCGGGTGCTCTTCGCCGACGAGCCGACCGGCGCGCTGGACACGCTCACCGGCGAGCAGGTGCTCATCCAGTTGGTCCGGCTCGCCCGCCAGCAACGCACCAGCATCGTGCTGGTCACCCACGAGCCGCGGATCGCCGCGTACGCCGACCGGGAGGTGATGCTCCGCGACGGCGCCGTCGACGCCACCGGGCTGGGGGTCGACCTGCCGCTCGCCGGCGGCGCCCGGTGAAACCCGCCGTCCTGCTCCGGCTCGCCCTGGCCGGCAACCGCACCGACACCGTCCGGGTGGTGCTCACCGCGCTCAGCGCCACCCTGGCCACCCTCGCCGGCCTGGCCGCGCTCACCGTGCTGGCCATCCCCACCCCGCCCGGCGACCGGTGGACCCAGTCCGAGCAGTACGGCAACGCCCTGCTCCGCGAGCCCGGGCTGCGCGGCGGCACGGCGCTGGCGCTGTTGCTGCTCGCCATCCCGGTGCTGGCGCTGGCCGGGCAGTGCGCCCGGCTCGGCGCCCCGGCCCGGGACCGCCGGTTGGCCGCGCTCCGGCTGGCCGGCGCCACCCCCGGGCAGGTGACCCGGATCGCCGTGGCGGAGACCGGGCTGGCCAGCCTGTTCGGCACGCTGGTCGGGCTCGCCGGGTACCTCGGCGGCCGGGCCGTGCTGCACCGCCCGGACGCTCAGGGCCGGCTCGCCCTCCCCACCGACGTGCTGCCGTCGGCCGGCGCGATCCTGGCGGTGGTGCTCGGGCTGCCGCTGGTGGCCGCGCTGGCTAGCGCCCTGCTGCTGCGTGGGGTGACCACCACCCCGTTCGGCGTGGTCCGCAGGGCCCGCCGGGAACGCGCGCCCGGGCCGTGGGCCGGTCTGCTCATCGTCGGCGGGTTGGTCGCCTTCGCCGCCTTCGACCCGGTGCTCGACCGCTACCAGGACCTCCACCGCGAACCGCCGCTCTGGCTGCCCCCGCTGCTGCTGGTCGGGGGCGGCCTGGCCGCGATACTCGGGGTGGTGGTCGGCACCGGCTGGCTGTCGTACACCTCGGGGCGGCTGCTGCACCGGTACGCCCGGCGTCCCGCCGCGCTGCTGGCGTCCCGCCGGTTGACCGCCGACCCGTGGGCCGGCAGCCGGACCTTCGCCGCCCTGCTCGCCGCCGTGATCGTCGGGGCGGGCGCGGCCGGGATACGGGCCGCCTTCGCGGCCGAGATCGAGCTGCGCCGGCTCAACGGCGGCAGCCTGGCCGGCAGCGACGACTTCTACCTGGGCACCATGGACCTGATCGACGTGGCGATCGCCGTGGCGATGACGATCGCCGCCGGTGGACTGGTCGTCGCCCTGGTCGAGGGGATCGCCGCCCGCCGGCGCGCGTACGCGGCGCTGGTCGCGACCGGGGTCCCGCGCGGCACGCTCGGCCGGTCGATCGCCTGGGCGGCGTTCGTCCCGGCGGTGCCGGCGGTCGTCCTCGCGCTCGCCGTGGGGGCGCTGCTCGCCGGTGGCCTGACCCGGACGCCGAGGAGCGCCGGGGGCTATTACCAGCAGGTCTGCGACGCGGGCGCGGAACTCTGCGCCAACCCGGCGACGAGCGCCCGGTACACCCGGACGGAGTGGGTGCCCGAGGTGACGGTGACGCCCGACGTACCGCTGGCGCAGCTGGCCGGGATCGGCGCGGGCGCCCTGGCCGCGGTGCTGGTGACGGTCGGGGTCGGCCTGCTCTTCCTGCGCGCCAGCACCGCCGTCGAGGAGCTGCGCACGGCCTGAGGGTGTAACACCGGGTGAGGCCGCGGCGCTAGTGGCTGCGGAGGTCCGCCAGCGGGGTGGAACCGCGGGGGCGGCGCAGGGAGATCACCAGATGTACAACCAGCCGGGCGGTGCGCCGCCGGTGTTCGTCGACCGGACCGGGAAGCGTCGCCGGGTGATGATGATCGCCGGCAGCGCGATGGGGCTCGGCCTGCTCACCAGCCTCGGGCTGATCCTGGCCGGGATCTTCGGCGACAGCACCGTCCCGCTGCCGGGCTGGACCGACCCCCGGGCCCGCCCGCCGGTCGCCGGCGTGGACACCCCGGAGGAACTGGGCCAGCCGGCCAGCTCGACGTCCCCGTCGCGGCCGTCCTCACTCACCAGCACCGCTCCGGTACCGACGCGGACGGCGGGCCCGCCCGCCGCCACGCCCGCGTCCCCGGCGGCGCGCCCGTCCGCCAGCGTGCCCGGTCAGGGTGACGTCCGGCGTACCAGCAAGCCCAGCCGCTCGCCCGGCAAGCCCCGCTGACCATGGCGCGCCACGTCAACCGCCGGGACCCGCGGGCCCACTGGGTGCTGCTCCTGCTCGGCCTGCTCCTGCTGCTCGCCGCACTCACCGTCAACGGGCTGGTCACCGGGATTGGCGGCGGCTCCGGGCCGTCCGCCGCACCGGACGCGCCGGCCCCGAAGGAGATCACCGGCGGTGGGCCGGTGCTGCGGCTCGACCAGCCGGAACCGGTCAGCCGGCGGATGCCGGACCGGACGGTCGCGCTCACCTTCGACGACGGGCCGGACCCGCGGTGGACGCCTGAGCTGCTCGACGTGCTGCGCCGGCACCGGGCGCACGCCACCTTCTTCGTGGTCGGCTCCCGGGTCAACGAACACCCCGAGCTGGTCCGGCGCATCCTCGCCGAGGGGCACGAGCTCGGCTCGCACACCTACACCCACGCCGACCTCGCCAGCGTCTCCGGCTGGCGGGCCGACCTGGAGCTGTCGCTGACCCGCAAGGCGATCGCCGCGGTTACCGGCCGTGAGGTGACGCTGCTCCGGCCCCCCTTCTCCTCCACCACCCCGACGCTGAACGCCGCTGGGTACGACGCGCTGCGCGCCGCCGCCAGGACCGGGCACGTGGCCGTGCTCGCCGACCGGGACGCCAAGGACTGGCAACGCCCCGGCGTGCCGGCGATCGTCCGGGCGGCGACCCCGCAGCCGGGGCGGGGCGCGGTGGTGCTCATGCACGACGGCGGCGGTGACCGCGACCAGACCGTGGCCGCCGTGGACCAGCTGCTCACCCGGCTGTCCGAGCAGGGTTACCGGTTCACCACCGTCTCCGAGGGGATCGACGCGCCACCGTCGACCGTCCCGGCCGGCGTCGGCACCCGGCTGAGCGGCCACGCGCTGCGCTGGACCCAGACCGGGGCGGAGTGGGCGGCCACCGCGATGAACGTGCTGCTCGCCGTCGCGCTGGTGCTCGGCGTGGCCCGGCTCGTCGTACAGGTGGCCTGCGCACAGCTCCACGTCCGCCGGGTACGCCGGCCCCGGCACCGCCGGCCGCCGGTCACCGCGCCGGTCTCGGTGATCGTGCCCGCGTACAACGAGGCGGCGAACATCGCGGCGACGGTGCGCTCGCTGGTGGCCAGCGCGTACCCGGCGCTGGAGGTGATCGTGGTGGACGACGGCTCCAGCGACGGCACCGCCGACATCGTCGAGCGGATGGGCCTGCGCGGGGTGCGCGTCATCCGGCAGGCCAACGCCGGCAAGCCGGCCGCGCTGAACACCGGCATCCGGGCCGCCCGCGCCGGGCTGCTGGTGCTGGTCGACGGGGACACCGTCTTCCAGCCGGACACCGTGCACCGGCTGGTGCAGGGCTTCGCCGACCCCACGGTCGGGGCGATCTCCGGCAACACCAAGGTCGCCAACCGGCGCCGGCTGCTGGGCCGCTGGCAGCACCTGGAGTACGTGATCGGCTTCAACCTCGACCGCCGGATGTACGACATGCTCGAGTGCATGCCGACCATCCCCGGCGCGATCGGCGCGTTCCGCCGCGAGGTGCTGCTCGCCGTCGGCGGCGTCCCCTCGGACACCCTCGCCGAGGACACCGACCTGACCATGAAGGTGCTCCGGACCGGCTGGCGGGTGGTGTACGAGGAGGCGGCGATCGCCTGGACCGAGGCGCCCTCCTCGCTGCGTCAGCTCTGGCGGCAGCGCTACCGCTGGTGCTACGGCACCATGCAGGCGATGTGGAAGCACCGGCACGCGCTGCGCGAGCCGGGGGCCGGAGGCAAGCTGGGCCGGCGCGGCCTGCCGTACCTGACGGTGTTCCAGATCGTGCTGCCGCTGGCCGCCCCGGCGGTCGACGTGTACGCCGTCTACGGGTTGTTCTTCCTGCCCTGGTCGACGCTCGTGCTGGCCTGGGTGGGGCTGCTCCTGCTCCAGGGGCTGACCGCCGCGTACGCGCTGCGGCTGGACCGGGAGGGCTTCGGTCCGCTCTGGGCGCTGCCGTTGCAGCAGCTCGTCTACCGGCAGGTGATGTACCTGGTGGTGGTGCAGTCGGCGGTCACCGCGGTGATCGGCAACCGGCTCCGCTGGCAGCGGATGGTCCGCACCGGCGAGGCGGCGGCGCTGATCGACGCGGGCCCGGTCCGCTGAGTCGACGGGGCGCGGTCGGCGTCAGCGGGCGGTGAGCAGACCGGCGGACCAGGAGACGGCCAGGCCGATCGCCATCGAGCAGCAGCAGACCAGCAGGGCGGCGGCCACCACCGCGAGGATCACCCAGGTCGGACCGCGCCGGGCCGCCCCCGGCGGGGGCCCCTCCGCCCCGGTCGGCTCCTCGTCGGCGGTCCCGGTCACCCTGGCAGTCTAGGGGCGGCGGACGCTCGCGGCGGTGGGGCAGGATGGGTCGATGGAGCTGATCTCGATCGAGGATGTCCGGGCCGCCGCCGACGACATCGCCGGAACGGTCGTGCGTACCCCGCTGCTGCCCGCGCTCTGGGACGACGAGTTGTGGCTCAAGCCGGAGAACCTGCAACCGGTGGGGTCGTTCAAGCTGCGCGGCGCGACCCACGCGGTGGCGCGGCTCGACCTGGCCGCCCGGTCCCGGGGCGTGGTGACCCACTCGTCGGGCAACCACGGGCAGGCCCTCGCGTACGCGGCCCGGGCGTTCGGGGTGCCGTGCATGGTGGTCGTCCCCGAGGGGGCGCCGCAGGTCAAGGTGGACCGGATCCGCGCGCTCGGCGCCGAGGTGCGGCTCGTCCCGCGGGCCCGCCGGCTGCCGGAGGCGGAGCGGATCGCCGCCGACACCGGGGCCGCGCTGGTGCCGCCCTTCGACGACCGGCGGATCATCGCCGGGCAGGGCACCATCGGGCTGGAGATCGTGGCGGACCTGCCCGACGTCGACGTGGTGCTGGTGCCCGTCGGTGGCGGCGGACTCTCCTCGGGGATCGCCACGGCGATCAAGGCGTTGCGCCCGTCGGCCGCGGTCGTCGGGGTGGAACCGCTGCTCGCCGCGGACGCCCGGGACTCGCTCGTCGCCGGCGAGGTGGTGATCTGGGACGTCGAGCGGACCTACCGGACCAGCGCGGACGGGCTGCGCACCAACCTGTCCGAGCTGACCCTGGCCCACCTGCGGGAACGCCTCGACGGCATCGTCACGGTGACCGAGGAGGAGATCGCCGCGGCGATGGGCCGGCTGGCCCGCGAGGCCCGGCTGGTGGTGGAGCCGAGCGGCGCCGTCGCGGTCGCCGCTCGCCTCTTCCACCCCGACGACCTGCCGTCCGGCCGTACGGCCGCGGTGATCACCGGCGGCAACCTCGACCCGGCGGTGCTGGCGTCGATGCTCGCCGCGCCCGCCGCCTGAACCCCTCGTGCGCCGGCACGGAAAGTGTGGCCGTCCGACGTCGAACAGGCCCTCTTTGTGGGAAAGCGCAGCCGGCGGGGCACGGGGCGGATCGGGTCGGGTCAGGCGCGGTTGAGGCGGTCGAGGATCCAGGCGTTGATGAACGCCTCCTCGCGCCAGGCGTCGTACCGGCCGCTGGGGCCGCCGTGCCCGGCGCCCATCTCGGTCTTGAGCAGGTAGTCGCCCTGCGGGGCGGTGGCCCGCAGCCGGGCGATCCACTTCGCCGGCTCGTGGTAGAGCACCCGGGTGTCGTTGAGACTGGTCACCGCGAGGATGGCCGGGTAGTCGACGGCCGTGACGTTCTCGTACGGGGTGTACGACTTCATGTACGCGTACACCTCCGGGTCGGCGAGCGGGTTGCCCCACTCCTCCCACTCGGTGACGGTCAGCGGCAGCGACGGGTCGAGGATCGAGGTGAGGGCGTCCACGAAGGGCACCTGCGCGACGATCCCGGCGAACGCGTCGGGGGCCAGGTTGGCCACCGCGCCCATCAGCAGCCCGCCGGCCGAGGCGCCCCGGGCGACCAGCCGGTCGCCGGCCGTCCAGCCAGCCTTGACCAGGTGCCGGGCGCAGGCCACGAAGTCGGTGAAGGTGTTCTTCTTGGCCAGCAGCTTGCCCTCGTCGTACCAGCGCCGGCCCAGCTCGCCGCCGCCGCGGATGTGCGCCACGGCGAAGACGACGCCCCGGTCGAGCAGGGAGAGCCGGGCGATGGAGAACCACGGGTCCATGCTCGCCTCGTACGAGCCGTACCCGTAGATCACGCAGCGGGCCGAGCCGTCCCTCGGCGTGCCGGCGCGGCAGACCAGCGAGATCGGCACCCGGGTGCCGTCGTCGGCGAGCGCCCAGTCGCGGTGCTGCTCGTAGTCGGCCGGGTCGTACGCCCGCCCGTCCGGCCCCGGCCGGACCGGCTTGCGCCGGCGCAGCACCATCTGCCGGGTGACCAGGTCGTAGTCGTACACCGAGTCCGGGGTGACCAGCGACGTGTAGCGCAGCCGGATCTCCCGGGTGTGGTACTCCGGGTTCGCGTCCAGCCCGACGCTGTAGATCGGCTCCGGGAAGTCGATGTCGTGCGTGTCGCCGCCGCCGACCGGGATGACCCGCAGCCCGGTGAGGCCGTTGCTGCGCAGCGAGACGACGAGGTGGTCGGAGAACGCGTCGACCGACTCCAGCCGGGTGCCGGGGGAGTGCTCGATCAGCGGCACCCAGTCGCCCGGCGCGTCCGCCGAGGTGTACGCCAGGGCGAAGTCCTCCGCGCCGTCGTTGTGCAGGATCAGGAAGCGGTGGCCGTGGTGCTCCACCGTGTACTCCACGCCTTGTCGGCGCGGGGCGATCACGGCGGGCACGCCGGTGGGGTTGCCCGCCGGGACGACCCGGACCTCGCTGGTGACCTTGCTGTGGATGTCGATGAGCACGAAGCGCTCGGAGCGGGTCAGGTCGACGCCGACCCAGAACCGCTCGTCGTCCTCCTGGTGGACCACCACGTCCTCGCCCGACGGGGTGCCGACGGCGTGCCGCCACACCCGGTTGGGGCGCCACGCCTCGTCCACGGTGACGTAGAAGAGCATCGTGGCGTCCGCCGACCAGGCGGTGCCGTAGAAGGTGTCGGGCACCTCGTCGGCGAGCAGTTCGCCGGTGGTCAGGTCCTTGATCCGCAGGGTGAACCGCTCGTCGCCGGCGAAGTCCGTCGAGTACGCCAGCCAGCGCCCGTCGGGGCTGACGTCGAACGCGCCGAGGGCGAAGAAGTCGTGCCCCTCGGCGAGCAGGTTGCCGTCGAGCAGCACCTCCTCGCCGTCGAGCGGGGCGCCGTCGACGCTGACCGGCGGGGTGGTCTCGCCGTCGTGGACCGCCCGGCGGCAGTGCACGCCGTACTGCTGGCCCTCCACCGTGCGGGTGTAGTACCAGTAGCCGTCCTTGCGGCTGGGCACCGACAGGTCGGTCTCCTGGGTACGCCGGCGGGTCTCTTCGAACAGCTCCGCGCGCAGCCCCTCCAGGTGCGCCGTGCGGGCCTCGGTGTACGCGTTCTCGGCGGTCAGGTGGGCGATCGTCGCCGGGTCGTCCTTGGCGGCGAGCCAGGCGTACTCGTCGACGACGGTGTCGCCGTGGTGGGTGCGCTCGGCGGGCACCCGCTTCGCGACGGGCGCGGGGGTCTCGGTGGTCACGGCGTCACGTTACCGGCCGGCCGCCGCCCGCGGCGCGGCCTCTTCGTCCGACCCGCCGCCAGCCCGTTCGAACATGTGTACGATGAGCGCCATGGCGGCAGCAGCACGTTCCACCGGCGCAGCGGAGATCACCCGACGGCTCACCGCGATCTGCGGTCCGTCCTTCGCCCGTTTCGCGGGCGCCGCCGACGAGGTGGCCGGGCGGGCTGCCCGCTGGGTGGCGGTGCCCGGCGGCGCGGACGCCGCCGCCGAGGTGCTGCGGCTGGCCGCCCGGCACGACCTGACCGTGGTGGCCCGGGGCGCCGGCACGAAGATCGACTGGGGTGCCGCGCCCGCGCGGGTCGACGTCATGCTCGACACCGGCCGGCTGGCCGGCATCGGCCATCAGTCGGTCGGCTCGCCGGTGACCGAGATCGGTGCCGGCACCCCGCTGCGCGCGGTGCAGTCGACTCTGGAGCGCACCGGCCGGCGGCTGCCGCTGGATCCACCCTCGCCCGGCGCCACCCTCGGCGGAGTGCTCGCCGCCGACGAGGCCGGCCCGCTGCGCCACCGGTACGGCACCGCCTGCGAGCAGTTGGTCGGCCTGCGCTGGCTGGACGCCGACGGCGAACTGGTCTGCGCCGGCACGGCGGAGCCGCCGGCCGGGCCGGCGCCCGTCGGGCTCGACGTGGGTCGGCTGCTCTGCGGCTCGCAGGGCGGGCTCGGGGTGCTGGTCTCGGCCACGATGCGGGTGCAGGCCGCGCCGGCCGGCCGGGTCTGGGTGACCCGGCCGGTGTGGACGCCCCTGGAGGTCCACGACCTGGTACGCGCGGTGCTCACCGCCCGCCTCGACCCGGCCGCCGTCGAGCTCGACCTCCCCGCCGCCGGTTCCCGGCCGCGCCGGCCGGTGCACCCGTCCCTGGCGGCGGCCCGCGCCAACCATCCCTCGACGGCCGGGCGGCGGGACGACCCGTGGGCGGCGCGGGACGGCGCCGGCACCCTGGCGGTCCTGCTCGAGGGCGGCCCGGCCGAGGTCAGCGAGCGGGCCGAGCGGCTGGTGACGCTCTTCGAGGGCCGGGCGAGCGTGGCCGAGGCGGCCCCGCCGTGGTGGCGGCGCTATCCGTTCGGGCCGGGCGACACCGCGCTGCGCATCGAGGTGCCGATCACCGACCTGCACGCCGCGGTCTACGCGCTGCGCGACGCGGCCGGCGCTCCCGTCCCGGTGCGCGGCTCCGCCGGCCTGGGCGTGGTGCACGCGGCCCTGCCCGGGGCGCTGCCCGGCGACCGGGTGGCCGCGATCCTCGCCGCCGTGCGCGGGGTGCTGCTCGCCCGGCGGGGGCGGTGCGTGGTGGTCAACGCGCCCGCGCCCGTCCGGCAGGCCGTCGACGTGTGGGGCGAGGCGGCGGTGATCCCCCGGCTCCGGGCGGCGAAGGACCATCTCGACCCGCACCGGCGGCTCGCCCCGGGCCGCCTGCCGGGCGGTCTCTGAGCGGCGCGGCGGGCGGCGAGCAGCGCGCCGCCGGACGGGGTGACCCTCAGATCAGAGGGCGTCGTTGCGGAGCACCAGGATGGCGATGTCGTCCCGGGGCGCCTCCACCGAGAAGTTGATCGCCGTGGCGCGCAGCCGGGCGGCCACCACGTCGGCCGAGTACCCGGCCAGCGGGGCGGCGGCGGCGCGGAGGCGGTCGACGCCGAACAGTTCCCGGCCACGCCGGCGCTCGGTCACCCCGTCGGTATAGAAGACCAGCGCGTCGCCGGGCGCGAGCGGGATCTCCGCCGTCGGCGAGGTGATCGCGTCGATCAGGCCCAGCGCGGTGCCGCCGGTGCCGACGAAGGACGCGCCGCCCCCGCCGCGCAGCAGCACCGGGCGGTCGTGGCCGGCCAGGTGCAGCGAGACGTCGAGCTGCCCGTACCGGCCCGGCCCGACGGTGGCGAGCGCGAGGGTGCAGTAGCGCCCGCCGCCGCGCTCCACCAGCGTCTCGTTCAGCCGGGTCAGTACCTCGGGCAGTGGCTTGCCGTCGCCGACCAGCACCCGGATCACGTCCCGGACCAGGCCGGTGACGGCGGCCGCCTGCACCCCCTTGCCGGAGACGTCGCCGATGACCACCAGCCAGCGCCCGCCGGGCAGCGCCAGGACGTCGTAGAAGTCGCCGCCGACCTCGGCGTCGCCGCCGGTCGGGACGTACTCGGCGGCGAAGCCGATGCCCTCGACCACCGGCAGCACCGGCGGCAGCAGCGACTGCTGGAGGGCCTGGGCGACCCGGCGCCGCTCGGCGTGGATCCGGGCGTTCTCGATGGCCAGGGCGGCCCGGCGGGCGACGTCCTCCAGCACGGCGACCTCGTCCGGGTCGTGCCGGTGCCGCAGGTGCCGCCCCACGGCCAGGGTGCCCAGCCGCTGGCCCCGGGCGATCAACGGCACGGCGAAGCCCTCCATCGGGGGGCCCAACGGCACCTGCGCGGCGCTGCGCGACGCCTCCCGCAGCCGGGCCTGGACGGAGTCCGGGCCGGTCTCCTCGAGCACCTTGTGCAGCTGCGGCAGCATCGACTCGTCGGCGTGGCTGGAGGCGGCCAGCCGCAGCCGGCCCCACTCGTCGGTGGTGTGCACGGCGCACCACTGGCCCAGCCGGGGCACCACCAGCTGCGGGATCAGCGCCATGGTCAGCTCGACGTCGAGCGACTGGGCGAGCAGTTCGCTCGCCTCGGCGAGGAAGGTCAGCCAGGCCTGCCGGCGGACGTCCGCCCGGCGCAGCCGGTCGTTCTCCAGGTGCAGCGACAGCCGCTCGGCGGCGAGCACGGCGAGCGGTCGGGCGTACGCCGAGGGCGCCGCGTCCAGCTCCAGTTCCCCGGCGTACGGGCGGTGCACCGCCAACGGCACCTGGAGCAGCTCGTTGCCGGGGCGGGGCTGGCGGCCGTATCGGGCCAGCGGCTGGGTGCCCTGCCCGTCGCCCCGGTCCAGCCGGATCACGCCGCCGGCCGCGCCCACCATCTCGGCGACCCGGGTGAGCAGGTCGGCGGCGAAGTCGGGAAGCGGGTCGTCGGCGTTCGGGTCGGGGCTGGTCTGGGTCAGCTCGCTCATCGCGGCGGCGCTCGGTGCGGCACTCGCCGGGACCGTGCCCTCCCCGCCAGCGGCCGGGACGTGCTCCATCGCCACCGGGTCGGCCGGCGCGGCGCCGGGGCGGTCCAGCCGGAACCAGACCCCCTTGCCGGTGGGCAGGTAGGTCGTCCCCCAGCGGCTGGCGAAATGGTCGACGAGCAGCAGTCCGCGGCCCCGCTCGGAAATTTCGTCGATGTCCTCGGTGTCGCTGCGGATGCCGACCACCAGCTCGTCCACCGGCCCGCCGGCGAAGTCGGAGACGGTGACGGTGAGGCCGACCATGTCGGCGACGACCTCGATGTCCAGTTCGGTGCGGGCGTGCTCCACCGCGTTGGTGGAGAGTTCGGTGGTCAGCAGCAGCGCCTCGTTGAGCAGGTCGTCGAGGTCGGCCTCGGCCAGCACCGAGCGGACCAGCGCCCGGGCGGCGGCGGGCGTACGCCGGTCGGGGGGCAGCCGGACGCGTCGGATGTGCTCGTCCCGGCCCCCGTCCGCCGCGGGCCCCGTCTCGGCTGACACCCCCGTATCCTCCACCGCCGCCGGGGCGGGTGCCAAGCCGGACGTCGAGGCACGGATGGTGCCACAGCGGGCGCACGGCGCACTTCACGTCCGTGGCGTCGACATCCGCGTGGGCACAATGATGGGATGGCGTTGTGTCGGCATGCGCCGGAGGCCCCGAGCTGAGCGAGGAATGATGAGCGCGAAACAGTCGGTGACCGCGGATCCGTCCGCTTCCGAGCACGCGGCGCTTCTCGTCGAGCTGGCGGAGGCGCTGCGCCAGGTACGGGGCGGCGACTTCAAGGTCCGGCTGCCCCGGCGGGCGGGTGCGGCGGGCGAGGTCGCGGACGCCTTCAACGACGTGGTGTCGATGCAGGAGCGGCAGCACCTGGACCTGCGCCGGATCAGCCGGATCGTCGGCCGCGACGGCCGGCTCACCGAACGCCTCGACGAGGAGGGGTTCGACGGTTCCTGGGCGGAGGGGCAGCGGGCGATCAACTCGCTGATCGACGACCTGGGCCGGCCGACCACGGAGATCGCCCGGGTGATCATGGCGGTGGCCGACGGTGACCTCTCCCAGCACATGGCGCTGGAGATCGACGGTCGCCCGCTGCGCGGTGAGTACCTGCGCATCGGCCGCACGGTCAACACGATGGTCGACCAGCTGTCGTCCTTCTCCAACGAGGTGACCCGGGTGGCCCGCGAGGTGGGCACCGAGGGCAAGCTCGGTGGCCAGGCCGACGTCCGGGGCGTCGCCGGCACCTGGAAGGACCTCACCGACTCGGTGAACACCATGGCGTCGAACCTGACCGGGCAGGTGCGGTCGATCTCGCAGATGGCGACGGCGGTGGCCAAGGGCGACCTGTCGCAGAAGATCACGGTCGGCGCGCGCGGGGAGGTCGCCGAGCTGGCCGACACGATGAACTCCCTCACCGACACCCTGCGGCTCTTCGCCGAGCAGGTGACCCGGGTGGCCCGCGAGGTGGGCACCGAGGGCAAGCTCGGCGGTCAGGCGGAGGTGCCGAACGTCGCCGGCACCTGGAAGGACCTGACCGACAGCGTCAACTCGATGGCGTCGAACCTGACCGCCCAGGTGCGCAACATCGCCCAGGTCTCCACGGCGGTGGCCCGGGGCGACCTGTCGCAGAAGATCACCGTCGCGGCGCAGGGCGAGATCCTGGAGCTGAAGGACACCGTCAACACGATGGTCGACCAGCTCTCGTCGTTCGCCGACGAGGTGACCCGGGTGGCCCGCGAGGTGGGCATCGAGGGCAAGCTGGGTGGTCAGGCGCAGGTGCGGGGCGTTTCCGGCACCTGGCGGGACCTGACGGAGAACGTCAACCAGCTCGCCGGCAACCTGACCAGCCAGGTGCGGAACATCTCGCAGGTCTCCACGGCGGTGGCGAAGGGCGACCTGAGCCAGAAGATCACTGTGGACGCGCAGGGCGAGATCCTGGAGCTGAAGAACACCGTCAACACGATGGTCGACCAGCTCTCGTCGTTCGCCGACGAGGTGACCCGGGTGGCCCGCGAGGTGGGCACCGAGGGCAAGCTGGGTGGTCAGGCCCAGGTCAAGGGCGTCTCGGGTACGTGGCGGGACCTGACCGACAACGTGAACTCGATGGCGTCGAACCTGACCTCGCAGGTGCGCAACATCGCCTCGGTCACCACGGCGGTGGCGAAGGGCGACCTGTCGCAGAAGATCACCGTGGACGCCCGGGGTGAGATCCTGGAGCTGA
>NZ_JBFALG010000009.1:0-54693 GCF_040656135.1 Micromonospora sp. NPDC050200 | reverse complement strand
TGAAGTCGACGGTGAACACGATGGTGGACCAGCTGTCGTCGTTCGCGGACGAGGTGACCCGGGTGGCCCGCGAGGTGGGCACCGAGGGCAAGCTGGGCGGGCAGGCCCAGGTGCGCGGCGTCGCCGGCACCTGGCGCGACTTGACCGACAACGTGAACTCGATGGCGTCCAACCTGACCGCCCAGGTACGCAACATCGCCCAGGTCTCGACCGCGGTCGCCAAGGGCGACCTGTCGCAGAAGATCACCGTGGACGCGCAGGGCGAGATCCTGGAGCTGAAGTCGACGGTGAACACGATGGTGGACCAGCTGTCGTCGTTCGCGGACGAGGTGACCCGGGTGGCCCGCGAGGTGGGCACCGAGGGCAAGCTGGGTGGCCAGGCGGAGGTCAAGGGCGTCTCGGGTACGTGGCGGGACCTGACCGACAACGTGAACTCGATGGCGTCGAACCTGACCTCGCAGGTGCGCAACATCGCCTCGGTCACCACCGCGGTGGCGAAGGGCGACCTCGGTCAGAAGATCACCGTGGACGCGCAGGGCGAGATCCTGGAGCTGAAGAACACCGTCAACACGATGGTCGACCAGCTCTCCTCGTTCGCCGACGAGGTCACCCGGGTGGCCCGCGAGGTCGGCATCGAGGGCAAGCTCGGCGGTCAGGCGCAGGTGAAGGGCGTTTCCGGCACCTGGCGTGACCTCACCGAGAACGTCAACCAGCTCGCCTCGACGCTCACCACCCAGCTGCGGGCGATCGCCCAGGTGTCCACCTCGGTGACCCGGGGCGACCTGACCCAGCGGATCGCGGTCAAGGCGCAGGGCGAGGTCGCCGAGCTGAAGGACAACATCAACCAGATGATCGTCACCCTCCGGGAGACGACCAAGAAGAACGCCGAACAGGGCTGGCTCGACTCCAACCTGGCCCGCATCGGCGGCCTGCTCCAGGGCCAGCGTGACCTCGGCGAGGTCTGCCGCATGATCATGATGGAGGTGACCCCGCTGGTCGACGCGCAGCTCGGCGCGTTCTTCCTGGCGGACACCTCCGAGGGCGTGATGCGGCTGCGGCTGACCGCCTCGTACGGCTATGTGGCCCGCGGGCACGACGTGACCTTCGGGCCCGGGGAGGGGCTGGTCGGCCAGGCGGCGCTGTCCCGCCGCACGATCCGGGTCAACGCGCTGCCCGACGGGCGGCTCACCCTGCGGTCCGGGCTGGCCGAGACGCCCCCGGCCGACCTGGTCGTGCTCCCCGTCCTCTTCGAGGGCGAACTGCTCGGCGTGATCGAGTTCGCCGGCGTGGCCCGCTTCTCCGACCTGCACCTGCAGTTCCTGGAGCGGCTGGTGTCCACCATCGGCATCGCGGTCAACACCATCCAGGCCAACCGGCGTACGGAGGAGCTGCTGGCCCAGTCGCAGCGGCTGGCCCTGGAGTTGCAGGACCAGTCGGCCGAGTTGCAGCGCACCAACGCGGAGCTGGAGGACAAGGCCAAGCTGCTCTCCGAGCAGAAGGGCAACATCGAGACCAAGAACCGGGAGATCGAGCTGGCCCGGCTCGGCCTGGAGGAGAAGGCGCAGCAGCTCACCCGGGCCTCGGCGTACAAGTCGGAGTTCCTGGCCAACATGAGCCACGAGCTGCGTACGCCGCTGAACTCGCTGCTGCTGCTGGCCCGGCTGCTGGCGGAGAACCCGGAGCAGAACCTGTCCCGCAAGCAGATCGAGTTCGCCCGCACCATCCACGGCGCCGGTTCGGACCTGCTCTCCCTGATCGACGACATCCTGGACCTGTCCAAGATCGAGGCCGGCCGGATGGACGTCCAGCCGACCGAGATCCGGTTCGACGAGATCCGCGGGTACGTCGAGCAGGCGTTCGCCCCGCAGGCCGAGGAGAAGGGCCTGGACTTCCAGGTGCGGGTGGCCAAGGAACTGCCGCCGGCGCTGGTCACCGATGCCCAGCGGTTGCAGCAGATCCTGCGCAACCTGCTCTCCAACGCGGTCAAGTTCACCGACGACGGCGCGGTGACGTTGCGGATCGCCCCGGCCCCGGAGGACGCGGTCTTCGACGTGCCGGCGCTGACCAACGCCCGGCAGGTGATCGCGTTCACCGTGATGGACACCGGCATCGGCGTCTCGGACGACAAGCTGTCGCTGATCTTCGAGGCGTTCCAGCAGGCCGACGGCACCACCAGCCGCCGCTACGGCGGGACCGGGCTGGGACTGTCGATCAGTCGGGACCTGGCCCGCCTGCTGGGTGGCGCGATCACCGTCACGTCGGCGCCCGGTCAGGGCTCGACCTTCACCCTCTTCGTACCCGACGTGCTGGCCCCGGACGCGGTGGTGGCGCCGCAGGCCCCGTCGCCGCAGCGCGCGGGCCTGCCCTCGTCGCTGCTGATGCCGCCGATGGAGCTGCTTCCCCAGCCGCCGCAGGCCCCGGCCACCCGGCAGCTCGACGGCGCCACCGTGCTGATCGTCGACGACGACGTCCGGAACGTCTTCGCGCTGACCTCCGCGTTGGAGCTGCACGGCATGACCGTGTTGTACTCGGACAACGGGGTGGACGGTGTCCGCCTGCTGGCCGAGCATCCGGAGGTGGACATCGTGTTGATGGATGCGATGATGCCGGACCAGGACGGGTACGAGACCACGAGGCAGATCCGCCGCAACCACCGTTTCGCGGACCTGCCGATCGTCTTCCTGACGGCGAAGGCGATGCCGGGCGACCGCGAGTCGGCGCTCGCTGCCGGTGGCAGTGACTACATCACGAAGCCGGTCGACCTGGACGACCTGATCGAGCGGATGGCGTCGTGGATCAGCGGCAGCCGAGGCGAGGAGAATCCGTGACGCAGACAGCCAAGGCGTTGCTGGTGGACGACCGGCGGGAGAACCTGATGGCCCTGGAGGCCATCCTCCAGGGCCTTCCGGTGCAGTCGGTCGCCGTGGAGAGCGGCGAGGCGGCGTTGAAGCAGTTGCTGGTGGACGACTTCGCGGTGATCCTGTTGGACGCCCAGATGCCGGACATGGACGGGTTCGAGACCGCGAGCCACATCAAGCGGCGGGAGCGGACCCGGCACGTGCCGATCATCTTCCTCACCGCCGCCGACAAGGACGCCCAGCTCGCCCTGCGCGGTTACGCGGTGGGCGCCGTGGACTACCTCACCAAGCCCTTCGACCCGTGGGTGCTGCGGGCCAAGGTGTCGGTCTTCGTGGAGTTGTGGGTGAAGACCCGACAGTTGGCCGCGCAGTCCGACCTGGTGCGGGAGCGGGACGCCCAGTGGCGGGTGCTCATCGACGCCGTGGACGAGGCGACCGCGCTGCTGCGCGCCAACGACGACCTGGGCCCCCGCGACCGGGCCGTGGAGATCCTCGAACAGGCCCGCTGGGGCAACACCCCCTGACCCACCCCCCCCCGCGAGATCCGCGCACTTTCCGAGAAAGAGTGGCCATTCCCCGCGGAATGGCCACTCTTTCCGTGAAAGTGCGGCCGTCAGGAGTTGGCGGGGCGGGGCGGGTGGCCGGTGGCGGCGCGGCGGGCGCGCCAGCGTTCGCCGAGGGAGTCGATCTCCTCCTGGACGAAGACGAAGAAGTCCCGCATCTCTCTGACCCGCTCGCCGCCCGGGGTGGCCGGCCCCTGCAGAGCGTCCACGCCGGCGTCGGCGATGTCGATGAAGTTCTTGTAGAGGCCGGTCTTGGTGATCGTCGCCTCGTACCAGGGGTTGTCGGGCACCCGGTAGCGGTCGCGGCGGGAGCGGGGCACGGGCTCGCGGACCAGCATGCCGAACTGGGTCAGGTAGCGGACGGCGCCGGAGACGGCCGCCGCGCTGACCCCCAGCCGCTCGCCAATCTCGGCCGCGGTCAGCGGGTCGTCCGCGCTCATCACGGCGAAGAGCACCCGGGCGGCCATCCGCGGGAAGCCGACGTCCGCGAAGGCCATTGCCATCCGTTCGACGAAGAGGTGAACCTCCTCCTCGCGCTTGGCGGGCCGGCGGTCGTCTGACATCGGCGGGCGCTCCTCACTGAGGGTCGGGAAAGTTGATGGTGCCTCAGATCTCACGGTCTTCACAACTTTATGAATCGAGCGTAGCTTCTGATGTATGGAAACTCCCATAGCGGTGACCGGCCTGGTCAAGACTTTCGGCCGGATCCGGGCCCTCGACGGACTCGACCTCAGCGTCCGCGCCGGTGAGGTGCACGGCTTCCTCGGCCCCAACGGCTCCGGCAAGTCGACCACCATCCGGGTGCTGCTCGGCCTGCTGCGGGCGGACGCGGGGGCCGTCCGACTCCTCGGCGGCGACCCGTGGCGCGACGCGGTCGCGCTGCACCGCCGGCTGGCGTACGTCCCCGGTGACGTCACCCTCTGGCCGAACCTCTCCGGCGGCGAGGTGATCGACCTGCTCGGCCGGATGCGCGGCGGGCTCGACCCGAAGCGCCGCGCCGAGCTGCTGGAATCGTTCGAGCTGGACCCGCGGAAGAAGGGGCGCGCCTATTCCAAGGGCAACCGGCAGAAGGTCGGCCTGGTCGCGGCCCTGGCCTCCGACGTCGAACTGCTCATCCTCGACGAGCCGACCTCCGGGCTGGATCCGCTGATGGAGGAGGTCTTCCAGCAGTGGGTGCGCCGGGCCAGGCAGGACGGCCGCACCGTGCTGCTCTCCAGCCACATCCTCGCCGAGGTGGAGGCGCTCTGCGACCGGGTCACCATCATCCGCAACGGGCGGAACGTGGAGAGCGGGACCCTCGCAGAGCTGCGTCACCTGCAGCGCACCTCCATCGACGCCGAGGTCGCCGCCCCGCTGGACGGCCTGGCGGACCTCGCCGGCGTGCACGACCTGCGGGTGGAGGGCAACCGGGTGCGCTTCGACGTGGACAACCCGGCGCTGGACGCCGCGCTGCGGCGGCTCACCGAACTGGGCGTACGGAGCCTGGTCAGCCAGCCGCCGACGCTGGAGGAGCTGTTCCTGCGGCACTACGGGACGGCGACCGAGCAGCCGGCCGGGGCGACCCGATGAGCACGCTCACCGGCACCCGTCACCTGGTCCGCCTGATTCTGCGCCGGGACCGCGTCCTGCTGCCGCTCTGGGTGCTGCTGCTGGCCGTGCTGCCGATGACGTACGCGACGAGCTTCTTCGAGCTCTTCCCGACCGTCGCCGAGCGGGCCGCGTACGTCACCGGCACCGCGACGAACCCCTCGATCGTCGCCCTGCTCGGCCCGGTGTACGGCGACAGCGTCGGCGCGCTCACCGCCCAGCGGGGCGGCTTCCTGACCCTGATCGTCGGGCTGGTCAGCCTGCTCACCGTCATCCGGCACACCCGCACCGAGGAGGAGGCCGGCCGCCGGGAACTGCTCGGCGCCACCGTGCTCGGCCGGTACGCCGGCCTGACCGCCGCGCTGCTGGTCACGTACGCGGCGAACCTGCTGCTCGGCCTGCTCACCGCCGCCGGCCTGCTCGCCACCGGCCTGCCGGCGGCCGGCTCGATCGGGTACGGGTTGTCGGCCGCGCTGGTCGGGGTCGTCTTCGCCACCGTGGGTGGGCTCGCCGCCCAGCTCACCGAGACGGCCGGCGGCGCGCGGGGAATCGCCGTCGCGGTGCTCGGCCTGGCCTTCGCGCTGCGGCTCGCCGGGGACACCGCGGATCGGGACTGGCCGAGCTGGCTCTCGCCGCTGGGCTGGGCGCCGCGCATCCGCGCCTACGAGGGCGAGCGATGGTGGGTGCTGGTGCTGCCCGTCGCGCTGAGCGTGCTGCTCGCCGCGCTCGCGTACCCGCTGTCGGTGCGCCGCGACCTCGGCGCCGGGCTGCTGCCGCCCCGGCTCGGGCCGGCCCACGCCGGCCGCGGGTTCTCCGGGCCGTTCGGGCTGGCCTGGCGGCTGCACCGGGGGCAACTGCTCGGCTGGTCGGTCGGCTTCGGGCTGCTCGGGCTGATCCTCGGCGGCGCGGCGGAGGCCGCCGGCAGGTCGGTCGAGGGCAACGCCCAGCTGGAGGAGATCATGGCCCGACTCGGCGGTACGTCCGCGCTCGCCGAGGCGTACCTCGGTAGCACGCTGGCCCTCGTCGGCCTGGCCGCCGCCGGCTACGGCATCGCGGCCGCGCTGCGGATGCGCACCGAGGAGGTTGCCGGGCGGGCGGAGCCGCTGCTGTCCACCGGGCTGCACCGGTCCCGCTGGGTCGCCTCGCACCTGTTCTTCGCCCTGCTCGGGCCGGTGGTGGTGCTGGCCGTATCCGGGCTCGCCACCGGGCTCACCTACGGCCTCGGCGTGGGCGACGTGCCGGGCCAGCTGCCCCGGATGCTCGGCGCGGGCCTGGCCCAGGTGCCGGCGGCCTGGGTGCTGGCCGGCGTGGCGGTGCTGCTCTACGGGCTGCTGCCCCGGTTCGCCCCGGTGGCCTGGGGGGTGCTCGTGGTCTGTGTGCTGCTCGGGCAGCTCGGCGCGGTGCTGGAGCTGAGCCAGTGGCTGCTCGACCTGTCCCCGTTCACCCACACGCCGCAGGTGCTCGGCGGCTCCTGGACCGCCACCCCGCTGTTCGCCCTCACCGGCCTGGCTCTCCTGCTGGCCACGACCGGCCTGACCACCTTCCGCCGCCGGGACGTCCCGACGATCTGACCCGGTGGGCACCTCTCGTCGATCATGGGGTTGGCGGTGGCTCGGCAGACCGACACCGCCGTCGACCCCGTGGTCGGCGGGACGGTCAGGGGGCGGTTTCGTTGCGGATCATCAGGGCGGAGCGGAGGCCGGTGATGTCCAGGACGCGGAGCAGGAAGTCGCCGACGTTGCTGAGCACCAGCAGGGTCTGCGCGTGGCTGGCCTTGCGGCTGAGCACGACCAGGGTGCCGAGTCCCTGGGAGTCGCAGAACGAGACGCCGCCCAGGTCGAGCACGATGCGCGGCGGGGGGTCGGCGAGCACCTCGTTGACGACGGCCGACAGTTGGCCGGCCGTGAGCATGTCGATCTCACCGGCCAGGCGAAGGACCACTTCATCGCCCGTCCGGTGTACCGTGATGGACAGTTCGGCACGATCCACTCGGTCAGCCTATCGCGATCTCGACGGCCCGGCCCGACGAGACTGTCCCGCCGCCGGGAGCGCGCCGCCGGGTGAGTCTGGTAACCCCGTCCCGGGGTGGCTGCCGACCAGCGGTCCGGCGCTGACACAATGGCGGCACTGTGACCGACACCTTTTCCGCCGGATCCGGCCGCTACCCGGCCGAAGCGCCGGCCTCCGAGGCCCTGTTCGACCGCGCCAAGGCCATCGTGCCGGGCGGGGTCAACTCCCCTGTGCGTGCCTTCCGTGCCGTCGGTGGCACCCCGCGCTTCATGGTCCGGGGGGAGGGGCCCTGGCTCTACGACGCCGACGGACGGCGCTACGTCGACCTGGTCTGCTCCTGGGGCCCGCTGATCCTCGGCCACGCCCACCCCGAGGTGATCGAGGCCGTCCGGGAGGCCGCCGGCAAGGGCACCAGCTTCGGCACCCCCACCCCCGGTGAGGTCGAGCTGGCCGCCGAGATCGTCGACCGCACCCCGGTCGAGCAGGTCCGGCTGGTCAACTCCGGCACCGAGGCCACCATGTCGGCGATCCGGCTGGCCCGCGGCTTCACCGGCCGCTCCAAGATCGTCAAGTTCTCCGGCTGCTACCACGGGCACTCCGACGCGCTGCTCGCCGCCGCCGGCTCCGGCGTGGCCACCCTCGGGCTGCCCGACTCGCCCGGCGTCACCGGCGCGGCGGCGGGCGACACCATCGTGCTGCCGTACAACGACCTCGCGGCGGTGGAGAAGGTCTTCGCCGACGAGGGCCGGCACATCGCCGCGGTGATCACCGAGGCCGCCGCCGGCAACATGGGCGTGGTCGCCCCGCGCGACGGCTTCAACCAGCGGCTCGCCTCGATCGCCCATGCCGACGGGGCGCTGCTCATCGTCGACGAGGTGATGACCGGGTTCCGGGTCTCCCGCGCCGGCTGGCACGGCCTCGACCCGTCGGATGCCGACCTGTGGACGTACGGGAAGGTCATGGGCGGCGGCCTGCCGGCCGCGGCGTTCGGCGGGCGCACCGAGATCATGGCCCGACTGGCCCCCGCCGGCCCGGTCTACCAGGCCGGCACGCTCTCCGGTAACCCGCTGGCCTGCGCCGCCGGCCTGGCCACCCTGCGGCTCGCCGACGACGCGCTCTACCGCACGCTGGACGCCACGGCCGCCGCCGTGGGCCGGCTCGCCACCGATGCGCTGGCCGCCGCCGGGGTCCCGCACCGGCTGTCGTACGCGGGCAACATGTTCTCGGTCTTCTTCACCGACGCCGAGGTGCGCGACTACGACAGCGCCCGCACCCAGCAGGTGCCCGCGTTCAAGGCGTTCTTCCACGCGATGCTCGCCGCCGGCGTCTACCTGCCGCCGAGCGCGTTCGAGTCGTGGTTCGTCTCGGCGGCGATCGACGACGCCGCACTGGAGCAGATCGCCGCCGCACTGCCGGCGGCGGCCGACGCGGCGGCAGCGGCGGGCCACGGGGGGTAGGGAACGTGAGCGCAACGGTTGTCCACGTGCTGCGGCACGGCGAGGTGCACAACCCGGACCAGATCCTGTACGGACGGCTGCCCGGCTTCCGCCTCTCCGAGCTGGGCGTCCAGATGGCCAAGGCGGCCGCCCAGGCGCTCGCCGAGCGGGAGATCGTGCACGTGGTGGCGAGTCCGCTGGAGCGGGCCCAGCAGACCGCCGAGCCGATCGCCGCCCAGTTCGGGCTCCCCGTCGGGGTGGACGAGCGGCTGATCGAGAGCGCCAACTGGTTCGAGGGCAAGAAGGTCTCGCCGGGCGACGGCTCGTTCCGCGACCCGCGCAACTGGTGGGTGCTGCGCGACCCGGTCACCCCCTCCTGGGGTGAGGCGTACCAGACCATCGCGGAGCGGATGTTCGCCGCGCTGCACGCCGCCCGGGTCGCCGCCGAGGGGCGCGAGGCCGTGCTGGTCTCCCACCAACTGCCCATCTGGACGCTGCGGCGCCACGTCGAGCGCAAGCGGCTCTGGCACGACCCGCGCCGCCGGCAGTGCGGTCTGGCCAGCCTCACCTCGTTCCACTTCGACGGCGCGAAGGTCACCGGGATCGGCTACAGCGAGCCCGCCGCGCACCTGATCGCGATGTCGACGACAGCCCGGACGGCCAAGGGGGCCTGATGCGTTCCCGGAGGCCGATCGCCGCCCTGCTCACCGCCGCCACCGCCGTGACGGCGCTGGTCGGCTGCTCCGCCGAGAACGGGGAGAGCCGCTGCGCCAACGACGGCGGCATCATCGCCTGCGCGCCGGACCAGCGCTCGGCCGCCCCGAAGATCGCCGGTGACCTGCTCACCGGCGGCCCGTACGACGTCTCCCAGGCCCGCGGCCAGGTGGTCGTGCTCAACTTCTGGGGCTCGTGGTGCGCGCCCTGCCGTGCGGAGGCCGACGACCTGGAGGCCACCTACCAGGCCACCAAGGGCTCCGGGGTGATCTTCCTCGGCATCAACGTGCAGGACAGCAGGGACAAGGCGATCGCCTTCGAGGAGGGCCGGGTCACCTACCCGAGCCTCTTCGACCCGGCGAGCCGGCTGGCGCTGGCCCTGGAGATCCCGCCGAACACCATCCCGGCCACGGTCGTGCTCGACCGCGACGGCCGGGTCGCCACCGTGATCCGGGCGGCCGTCAAGCAGGACGGCCTGCAACCTATCGTCGAGCGGATCGCCGCCGAGCAGCCGGCCGCCGGTTCCCGCTGATGGGCGAGACGTTCCGCCAGGTCGCCGAGTCGGGTCCGCTGCTGCTGGCCATCGGCGCCGCGGCGCTCGCCGGGCTGGTCAGCTTCCTCTCCCCGTGCGTCCTGCCGCTGATGCCCGGCTACCTGTCGTACGTGACCGGGCTCGCCGGCGCGGACCTGGAGGGCCGGGCGCGCGCCGAAGGGTCGCCGGTCGGCGGCCTGACCCCGCCCGCCGGCGAGGGCCCGGCCGGCGGCGGGGTGGTCGTCGCGGCGCCCGTGGCCGCCCGGCCGGTGGCCGCCGTCAAGGGGCGGGTGCTCGCCGGGACGCTGCTCTTCATCGCCGGTTTCACCGTGGTCTTCACCGCCACCGCGATCCTCTTCGCCAGCTTCGGCCGGGTCTTCTTCGACCACGAGCGGACCCTGGAGATCGTCATCGGCGCGCTGGTCGTGCTGCTCGGGCTGAGCTACCTGGGCGTGGTGCCGGGCATGCAGCGCGAGTTCCGCATCCGGCGGCTGCCCGCCGCCGGGCTGCTCGGGGCGCCGGTCCTCGGTGCGGTCTTCGCGCTGAGCTGGCTGCCCTGCACCGGCCCGACCCTGGGCGCGGTGCTCGGCATGGCCACGGCGGCCGGCAAGACCGACCGGGCGGTGGTGCTGGCCGTGGCCTACTGCCTCGGGCTGGGGATACCGTTCGTCGTCTTCGGGCTGGGCTTCCACCGCCTGCTCGGGGTCTTCCGCGCCGTCCGGCGCAACAGCCGCTGGGTCACCCGCGTCGGCGGCGCCCTGCTGATCCTGGTCGGCCTGGCGCTGGTCACCGGCGGGTGGCAGAACTTCGTGATCTGGCTGCAGACGACCGTGGGCGTGGGCGAGGTGAGCATCTGATGACGACCGTGGACGAGCGGCCGGCCACCCCGCCGACCCAGGCGCCCCGGCCGCGGCCCAACCGGCTGCTGGCCCTGCTGCGCAACTCGTGGCGGCAGCTCACCAGCATGCGTACCGCCCTGGTGCTGCTCTTCCTGCTCGCGGTCGCCGCCATCCCCGGCTCGCTGCTGCCGCAGCGCGGGGTCAACCCGGAGAAGGTCGACGAGTACTTCCGCGCGCACCCGGAACTGGCCCCGCAGCTCGACCGGATCGGCGCCTTCGAGGTCTTCGCCTCGGTCTGGTTCTCCGCGATCTACCTGCTGCTCTTCACCTCGCTGGTCGGCTGCATCCTGCCCCGGATGCGCGACCACCTGCGCGCGCTGGGCTCCCGGCCGCCGGCCGCGCCGAAGCGCCTGGAGCGGCTGCCGCAGCACACCGCGCTGCCGGCGCACGCGCCCACCGACCCGGCGGCGATCGCCGCGGTGCTGCGCCGGCGCCGCTGGCGGGTCGAGGTACGCGGCAACGAGATCTCCGCCGAGAAGGGCTACCTCAAGGAGACCGGCAACCTGCTCTTCCACACCTCGCTGGTCGCCGTGCTGATCGGCGTCGCGCTCGGTTCCTGGTACGGCTGGCACGGCAACCGACTGCTGGTGGCCGGCGAGGAGAACGCCTTCTGCAACACCCGCCAGCAGTACAGCGAGGCCTCGCTCGGCCCGCGGGTGGACAGCGCCGATCTGCCCGGCTTCTGCCTGACCCTGGACGACTTCGACGCCCGGTTCCTCCCCTCCGGGCAGCCGGAGAGTTACCGGGCCTCGGTGACCGTGGACGAGCCGGACGGGTCGAAGCGGACGGCCGACTTCTCGGTCAACTCGCCGCTGCGGCTCGGCTCCGCCAACGTCTACCTGCTCGGCCACGGGTACGCCCCGATCCTGAAGTACACCGACCGGTACGGGCGCAGCCAGACCAGCACCGTGCCGTTCCTGACCACCGGGGACGCGAACATCACTGAGGAGGGGCTGGCCGCCTTCCCGGACGCCAACGTCGACCCGAAGACCGGCAAGCGCGCCCCCGACCAGCAGGTCGCCTTCGACGGGCTCTACCTGCCGACCGCGCCGGAGACCGCGCCCTTCACCTCATCGACGTACCCCACCGAGCGGAACCCGGCCGTGGTGCTGGTGGCGTACCGGGGGAACCTCGGGCTGGACGCCGGCATCCCCGGCTCGGTCTACGAGCTGGATCGGCGGCAGGTCGACAACGGCAAGCTCAAGCAGGTCGGCGAGAAGAAGCTGGGCCTCGGCGAGAAGTGGACCCTGGACGACGGCAGCAGCCTGGAGTTCCTGGGCACGAAGCCGTACATCACCCTCTCGGTGCGGTACGCCCCCGGCCAGACGCTGATGCTCGGCGCCTGCGTGGTGCTGCTGGCCGGGCTGATGGGTTCGCTCTTCGCCCGGCGCCGGCGGGTCTGGTTCCGGGTGACACCCGGCGACCCCGACGGTGGATCTCCGACGGGCGGTAGTAGTTTGGTGGAGGCCGGTGGGCTGCCGCGCACCGAGCATCCAGGGTTCGCCGACGAGTTCGCGCAGCTCGTCGCCGCGGTCAGCGACGACGGGCGGCCCGACGGACGGGCGCGAGAGGGAGCCGAGTGATGTCCGCAGTCTCCGACCAACTGGTGACGTTCGCGATCCTGGCGTACCTGGTGGCGATGATCAGCCACGCCGTCGAGTACGCGCTGGGCAACGTCCGCGCGGTGTCGGCCGCCGCCCCCGCCCGAGAGTTGGTCGGCGCGGGAGTGGGCGCCGCCGGCGGTCCGGTCGAGGCCCCCGCCCCGCCGGCCGGCGGCGAGACCCGGCGGAGCCGGTCCGGCCAGCGGGCCCGGCTGGCCGGGCGAATCGCCGCCTGGGTCACCGTGCTGGCCGCCGCGCTGCACCTCGGCGCGCTGGTCACCCGGGGCATCGCCGCGGACCGGATGCCCTGGGGCAACATGTACGAGTTCGTGCTGACGGTCACCTGGATCGGCACGGCGGCCTGGCTGGCGGTGCTCTGGAAGCGCCCCGCGCTGCGCCGGCTCGGGCTCTTCCTCACCCTGGTCATGGTGCTGCTGCTCGCCTTCGCCGAGCTGAAGCTCTACGTCCAGGTGGTGCCGCTGATGCCGGCGCTGCAGTCGTACTGGTTCATCATCCACGTGTCGACCATCGTCTTCAGCTCGGGCATCTTCCTGCTGGGCGTGGTGCCGGCGGCGGCGTTCCTGATCCGCAACGGGTACGAGCAGGGCCGGCGGAGCTTCCCGTACACGCTGGGCCGGCGGCTGCCCGCGGCGGCCGGCCTGGAGCGGTTGACCTTCGCGCTGCACGCCTTCTCGTTCCCGATCTTCACCTTCGCGGTCATCGCCGGCGCGATCTGGGCCGAGGCGGCCTGGGGTCGGGCCTGGGGCTGGGACCCGAAGGAGACCTGGGCGTTCATCTCCTGGGTGGTCTACGCCGGCTACCTGCACGCCCGGGCCACGCCGAGCGTGAAGCGCAACGTGGCCACCTGGATCGCCGTGCTCGGCTTCCTGACCGTGCTGATGAACCTGTTCGGGGTGAACTTCTTCTTCACCGGCCTGCACTCGTACGCCGGGGTCGAGTGACCCGTCCCGATCGGGGCGGGCCTGCGGCGCGTCACGCCACCGTTCTGCAAAATGTAGAAGTACACTTCTAAGAACTGTACTTCTACGAGATGCGGTGACGGCGTGACCGGGCTGGCGAAGCCGCAAGAGATCTTCGACCGGGACGTCGAGTGGGCCGAGTTGGCCCGCTTCGCCAGTAACGAGCGCTCGGGCGCCACGCTCGGGGTGGTCAGTGGTCGGCGTCGCCAGGGCAAGACGCTGCTGTTGTACGAACTCGCTCGGGCCAGCGGAGGCTTCTACTTCGGCGCCACCGAGGCGACGGCCGCCGAGTCGCTCCGACGGCTCGGCGAGGCGATCGGCGCGTTCACGGGCGCCCCCGGACCGGTCCACCTCCCGGACTGGGCCGCCGCCGTCGACGCGCTGCTCGCCCTCGGACGCGACCGGCCGACGACGGTGGTGATCGACGAGTTCCCGTACCTGGTCCGTGCCGCGCGGGACCTGCCGTCGATCATCCAGCACGCGCTCACCCCGGGGCGGCCGGAGCGGGTCGAATCGCGGACCCGCCTCCTGCTCTGCGGCTCGGCCCTGTCCTTCATGGGCGGTCTCCTCGCCGGTTCGGCCCCGCTGCGGGGCCGGGCCGGCCTGGAACTGCCGGTCCAGCCCCTCGACTACCGCGCGGCGGCAACCTTCTGGGGCATCGACGACCCCGTGCTGGCCGCGAAGGTGTTCGCCATCGTCGGTGGCACGCCCGCCTACCGGAGGGAGTACGTCCAGGACGACGCGCCGACCGGGCTGGAGGACTTCGACGCCTGGGTCGCCCGTGCGGTGCTCAACCCGGCACGCCCGCTTTTCCGGGAGGCGCGGTACCTGTTGGCGGAGGACCCGGACCTGCGTGACACCGCGCTCTACCACTCGGTGCTCGCCGCGGTCGCCGAGGGCAACGCCAGCCGTGGCGGAATCGCCGGCTACATCGGGCGGAAGGCGAACGAGCTGCAACATCCGCTCACCGTGCTGGAGGACGCCGGCCTCCTCGTCCGGGAGCCGGATCCGCTGAGGAGCGGGCGCAGCAGTTACCGGATCACCGAACCGCTCATCACGTTCTACCAGGCCGTCATGCGACCGGCCTGGACGGCGCTGGAGCAACGTCGGGGCGCGGACGTCTGGCCCAGGTCGCAGCGCCGGTACGCCAGCGCGGTGCTCGGACCGCGATTCGAGGAGATCGTCCGGCAGTGGTCGGTGCGCTTTGCCGACCCGGACGTCCTCGGCGGGTCGGTCGCCGAGGCCAGCTCGGCCACGTTGACCGACCCCGCCAGCCGGACCAGTCACGAACTCGATCTCGTCGCGCTCGGCGAGCCGCCCCTTGGCGACGGCCCCCGGCCACTGCTCGCCATCGGCGAGGTGAAGTGGGGCCGTCGGTTGGGCGTATCCGATCTGGAACGGCTCGGCCGGCTGCGCGAACTGCTGCTTTCGCGGCCCGGCTTCGACACGAGCGCCACCCGACTGCTGCTGGCGAGCGCGGAGGGTTTCACGGAGGAGCTGACGGGGGTGGCGAGCGGTCGCGCGGACGTCGTCCTGGTGGATCTCGACGTGCTCTACGCCGAGGCCTAAGACGCACACGACTGGGCGGGTCAGGCGCCGAACCAGCCGGGGACGTCGAGGCGGAAGAAGTGGGGCGGGGTGACCCGCCGCAGGTCGTCCTCCATGGCGCTGACCCGATCCTCGCCGAGCGTGGCCGCCCAGTGCTGGCGCAGCCGGTCGAAGACGACCGCCGAACGGCGCAGCCCGTCGACGCCCCGCTCGGTCATCCGGACCAGCTTGCGGCGGGCGTCGGCGGGGTCGTCGGCGCGTTCCAGGTAGCCGAGCGCGACCAGTCGGTCGACGGTCTTCCCGGCCGCCTGCTTGGAGACGCCGAGGCGCTGGCCCAGCTCGCCGGCGGTGGTGCCGTCGACGCCGACGGCCTGGAGGACGAAGCCGTGCAGCGGTCGGAGGTCCGGGTGCCCCTGCCGGGCCAGTTCGGCGTGCAGGTCGTCGATGAGGGTACGGAAGCCGGCCAGCAACAGCAGGGGCAGCAGGTAGCCGGAGCGCTCGGGGTCAGGTGTTGCCATGTTCGACAACCTCGTTTACTATCTGGTCAACCACGTTGACCATCGTACCCGAGGGGCACGTCATGTCCGTCTTCACCGCCCACACTCCCGAAACCGCACCCGCCGCCGCCCGCCCGACCATGGCCCGCGTGCAGCGCAAGCTCGGCCACCTGCCCGTCGCCGTCGCCCGGATGGCCGAGTCCCCCGAGCTGCTCACCGGGTTCCTCACCGCCAACGCCACCTTCGAGTCCACCGACCTCGACCCGGTCGAGCGGGAGGTCGTCGTGCTGACCGTCGCCACCCGCAACGAGTGCCACGTCTGCGTGGCGATGCACACCGCCACCCTCACGCGGCGCGGCACCGACCCGGAGCTGATCGCCGCGCTGCGGGCCGGCGCGCCGCTGGCCGACCCGAGGCTGGAGGCGCTGCGCCGGTTCACCGTCGCCGTCCTCGACCACCGGGGTGCGGTGCCGGAGGCCGAACTCCACGGGTTCCTCGCCGCCGGCTGGCGCCCCCGGCACGCCCTCGACGTGGTGCTCGGCGTCGGCACGTACACGATCTCCACCTTCGCCAACCGGCTCACCGACGCCCCGCTCGACCCGCCCCTGACGGCGTACGCCTGGGCATCGGCGACCGCCTGACCGGTGAAGGCCTGGGGTCTTCGCCGGCGAGGCCGAACCGATCTCCCCGCGCCCGAAAGCATCACCTGCATTTGTCGGAAGTGGTTGTCGGAGCGGGCGACTACGCTGCGAGGGTTGTCGACAACAGCGAATGCTGAGCGGTTGTTGCACACTTCAGGTTGGTCAGAGTCCCGAACAATTCGCGAGGCTTTCGTGCCTCGTTTGCGTGTTCCCGGCTGGACGGAGGCGGCGTGGCAGCGGGATTATCCGATCATCGAGCATGGCAGTCGGCGCCGCTGCGAACGGACATCGCGCTGAAGCATGGCGACCGACCGATCGCGGTCGTGGAGGCGAAGGCAAGCCCCAAGGATTTCCGTACAGGGGCCCAGCAGGCGCGCCGGTACGCCGACAGGCTCGATGCGCCGTTGGCCTATGCGACCAGTGGGCGCCAGATCATCGAGATCGATATGCGTGATCAGATCGAGCAGGAGGTGACTCACGCCCCGGCGTCGGCGTTGGTCCTTTGTGTCCTTGTGATGATGGAGTGTCGCGCACGCGGTCAGGGCGTGGTCAACAACAGGGTCGATCGGGGAAGATGACGACACGAGCGCGACTCCTGAGACGATCTTCTGGCGTAGACACCCGAAAGATCACCAGAAGTCGCGCTCGTCCCACAACTCCAACCTCGTCCGGTCCCCAACACGGACAGAACACCTCAAGCCAGAACAACGCCGGGGCCGTGCCTCAACCCGGACATCATCATGACTTTGCCGGGACCTGGGGCGAGCACGCCGGCCACGTCGCGATCGAGGCGGCGGTGGCGATGTCGCACGAGAAGTGGATAACGCCGCCCGATGAGGCCCGTCGGCACGGTAACGGGTAACGGGTAACGGGGGCGGTGGGAACCGGCGGGGAATCGGTTCGCAGCGCCCCCGCGTTGGTGGATCGACCAGGTGGACCGGGAGGTGCCTACCCTTCGGTCAGCCGGTAGGCTCGGATAATGGCCTGGTCCACCGTGTTGCCCGCGCTGTCGGTGCTCCTGGCCCGCAGTGACACATAGCCGGCGGTTGCTGGATGACGCACGGTGAGCATCCCGCCAGCGTCGGACCGCTTCAGCTCTGCCCGCTGCCACGTCCGCCCGTCGTCATAGGAGACGTCGACGGTGAGATCACGGACCATTCCGGTGGGCGCACCCGGCTGGCGGTACACGGTCACCGGAATCTTGACGGTGGCTCCGGCCGGCGCCGCGTTGGCCTCGTCCAGCTGCGGAGCGAACCGCACCACCGAGACCGGCAGCGGAGTGCTGCTGCCGGGGCTGGCGGCGGACCGGAACGTCCACTCGACGCTGGTCCGGGTGGCCAGGCTGGACGGCGCGTCGCGTCGGGCGTCGAGCCGGAGCCGGTAGCCGGCCTCGTCGGCGGGCACCTCGAACGTGCTCTCCCACCCTTCCGCCGTGCCGAGCAGGACCCCGTTGCGGTAGAGCGAGGAGGCGTATTCCGCGTCTTCCGAGAGCGCGAACCGGTCCGCCGTGTCCGAGTACAGCGAGAGGTAAGCGCGAATCGTGTTGTCCGTCCGGGCGACTCCCTTCGGTTCGCCGTCCGGGATATCGAGCCCGAAGAAGGCCGGCCCGAACACGCCACGGTTCCAGTTCTCCCGGTAAGTGCGGCCCGGCTGGTAGCGGCCCACGCCCCACAGTGAGGTCACGAAGTGCTGATTGTCCGCGCTGTGCTCGAGAAAGCCGTTTTCCCAGGTCACCCCAGTGTCGACGTTGTAGTACTCGGTTCGGGTCATGGGCAGCGCGAAGTCGACCTCGGCAAAGAAGCCGCCCGTGGGCAGATCCTCGGCCGAGGCGATCGCGTTGAAGCGGCCGCGTAGTCCCGGGGCGGTGCTGGCGTACGAGGCTTGCACCGTGGCCAGTTCCTCGGGGCGTACGTCCCGGACAAACCCCGTGGGCACGCTGCCCCGCACATACCAGGCGAGCCGATAGCCGTACGGGCTGTCGGTCGGGCCGGCGTCGCCGCCCCGGGCCCACTGGCTACCGACCTTCGCCCACACACCGTCGTGCGTGCCGACCGGCCCGAGCTGCGCGCTGTACACCTGGTCGAACGAGTCGCCGAACGTGAGGGTGGCGATGTCGGACTTGTCCTCGGTCGGAACGCCCACGATCAGCTCCGCCTTAAGTGAGCTGGCCGTGGGGTTCGGCACGGTCACCTTCAGCGGTTCAGCCAGCCGGGCGTCGAGGTTGACGGTCTGGTTCCGGGTCAGCTCCAGTCGGGGCTGCACCAGGTGGGTCAGGTCACCGTCGGGCTCGTAGATCCAGGTGCCGACCATGTACGTCCCGCGCGGCAGCCGCAACGTGCCACTTGCCGGCACCAGAAGCCAGTCGGTCGCCCCGTCGATGCGGAAGACCATCGGCTGCACATCGGTGGCCGGGGCGCCGTCCCGGTCGGTGTGCACCAGCGTCATGTCGTAGCTTTCGATCTCCCTACCGACCGACAGTGGCGTGTTCACCACCAGATCGCCGGCGGTGGCGACCAGGTAGCCCCCGTAGTTGCCGTCCGGCGCGTCCAGCCGGGTAGAGGCGGTCAGCGTGGTCTGGGCGGTGCCGCCGGCCGGTACGGTGAGCCGGTTGGCGGCCAGGGTGAACATCCCGGCCGGGGCCGGCTGATTGGTCGGACCGGTGGCCTGGACGGTCAGCGCCAGCTCGATCGGTCCGCTGCTGCTGTTGTGGTAGGTGACGGTCCTGGTCACCGGCTCGTCATCCGCGTGTGGCCACTGCTGCAACCCGAACGCCACGCTTGGTGGACTCGCCGTGATCGACTGCGTGACCGCCCGACCGACGTCCACCCGGCCGGCGCCCTGTTCGAAAACTCCGCTGTCAGGGACCCGAACCGCAGCAGCCATCAGCGTCGCCTTGAGCTGCTCGCCGGACCAGTCCGGATGCTGCTGGGCCAGCAGCGCCGCCGCACCGGCCACGTGTGGGGTCGCCATCGACGTGCCGGAAAGACTCATGTACGCGTCGCCGGGCGTGCCGAGGCCCCCGTCCGAGCTGCGGGCCGCGGTGATGGCGACCCCGGGCGCGGTCAGCTCGGGCTTCGCCGCGGCGTCGGCGGTCGCCGGTCCCCGGCTGGAGAAATCGGCGAGGACGTCGTCACGGTTCACCGCGCCGACGGCCAGCGCGGCGGGGGCGCTGGCCGGTGAGCCGATCGACTGCGCGGGTCCCGCGTTGCCGGCGGCCACCACGAACAGGGTGCCGTACTGGGCGCTCAGGTCGGTCACCGTTTGCTCCAGCGGATCCGTTTCCGGACCGTCCGGGCCGCCGAGGCTCAGGTTGACGACCTTCGCGTGCTGCTCGGTGACCGCCCACTGCATCCCGGCCATGATCCACGACTCGGCGCAACCGAAGACGACACAGACCTTGCCGCTGACCAGGTTGGCGTCCGGTGCCACCCCTCGGTTGCTTCCGTCGGAGGCGGCCCCGCTGCCAGCCACCGTGGACGCCACGTGCGTGCCGTGTCCGAGCAGGTCCCGGTCGTCCTCAAAGCCCTCGGTGAAGTTCTTCGAGGCCGCGATCCGACCGGTCAGGTCCGGGTGATCGCCGTCGACGCCGGTGTCCAGGATCGCCACCGTCACGCCCTTACCGGTGTAGCCGGCCTGCCAGGCGGCCGGGGCGCCGATCTTCGGCACGCTGGTGGCCAGCGCCGGCTTGCGCAGGCCGTCCAGCCACACCTTGCGTACGCCGCTGGTCGGGGCGGCTGCCCGCGCCCCGACGGGCAGGCTCCGCCAGAACTGTCCGGCGTCGCTCCGTGCGGCGCGTACCGCGAAGTTGCCCTTACCCGGCAACGCCCGTACGACTCGGGCCCCGGCTGTGGCCGCGCCGGCCCGCGCGGTCCGCCCGGCGGCGCCATCGGCGTACGTGACGATCAGCGGCAGCTCGGCGGCCCGGTCGTCGTAGCCGCTGTCGAGCAGTGTTGTCACATCGAACAGCCGGCTGTCCAGCAGTCCGTCACGCAGCGGGCCGACCGCGTCGCTCGGCACCACCCGCAGATGGCCGGCGGCCCTGGTGGCGGCGAACGTGACGTGCTCCCGCCCCTTACCTCGGGTTATCGAATAGCGGGCGGCGTCGGCACCGTAGATGGTGACCCGGTCGCCGGTGAGCAGGGTGACCGTCCGTACCGGCTCCACCGGCGTGGGGTTGGTCCGAGGGGCGGCGGCGCTGGTGGTGCCCGCAGTGGCCTGACCGGCCGTGACCTGGGCGCCAGTCAGGACAGCCAAGGCGAGGCCCAACCGTGCGGCGGTATGCCAATGGGATCGCATCAGTTTCCACCTGCCTGGCATTGCCACCGGACCGGCTTGTGCCCGCTCGTACCGGCGGCCTGGGTACCCGCGTCGCTGACCGCGAAGGCATAGGCGTTGTTTTCACCGGGGAGGCTGGGCAGCTTGCGGAGCGTGCCGTCCGCGGAGCGCAGCGAGGCGGTCCGGTCGTCGTGGTTGACCACCATTTCGCCGCCGGAGTTGACGGCCCGGACCTCGCCACCCGACACAGTGGTCGCCTGACCGGTCCGAAGGTCCCAAACCACTGCTACCTTCTGGCTGTCTGCAGTCTGGGCGTCCGGCGTCGGCGGAGTGGCGACCCGGTCGCGGCTGTGCTGGGTCCTGCTCGGCACCTGAGTCGGCCCGGACGGCCCGACTCCCCGACGGAACAGGTCCGCGTACGCCCACTCACCCTGAGCACCGCGCATACGCGAACTAGATAATCCGTCCGGGACGGTCGGGTGGCTGCCCTGTCCCTGAGCGTTCCACATGTAGGCCGAGCCGCCCTGGTCGTCGTCCAGGGCACCGACCACGACCCCGCTGTCCGAGATGCCGAACGCCATCGCCCGGCCCGGTGCCGGAAGGATGTCCACCTGGGCGTTCGCGCTGGTGCCGCGCCATACGGCCGCTGCCGTCCTGTCACCGCCGAAGAGCACTCCAGCCACGTCCCCGCGAGCGTTGATCGCGGTCGCTTCCGCGCCGGTGTAGCCCTCAGGGATCGGCAGAGTGATCACCTTGCCGTTGACGTACGCCCAGGCGACCGACCGGCCACTCGCGTCCTGGCCGCTACCCACCGTGACCCCGCTGTCGTTGACGCCCTTGGCCTCAGCGGGCCCGTTGACCTTGATGGGCTCGGCCCGCGTGCCGTCCCAGCGGACCGGCGTGGCCAGCGCGTTCCCGACCGAGGAGAACCCGGCCAGGAAGCGACCGCTCGGTGAGCCGGCGTTGACCTCGGCGGTCGTGGCCTTCGGCGGTAGCTCCAACGCCGCCACGGTGCAGGGGGCGGAAGGACCCGCGGTGCCGACTGCGGCGGGGCTCAGGACCTGGCTGCCGCTGTCGTCCCGGCTGCGGTCGAACGCGCTCACCCCGCCAACGGTGGCGAGGCTGAGCACGAAGACCCCGGCGACCGCAGCCGCCGACCGGCGCCGGCGACGGGCCCGCCGGCCGTCGGCGAGCAGGCCGGCCGCCGCGACCCGGCCCGGCGGAGGCGCTACTGTGGACAAAAGGGTACGGACTACCGCGGCGTCGCGGTCTTCATCGCCATGCATTACACACTCCTCGATTCTTGAAGACGGCCTTGATCAACGCCAGGCCACTGCTCACTCAAGAGGCGACGCATTGTGGCGAGCCCACGTGATGTCTGGCTCTTGACGCTGCCGGTGGAGCAGCCCAGCGCCGTCGCGGCCTCCTGCACCGACATGTCGCAAAAGAACCGCAGGACCAGCACACTGCGCTGGCCCCGACTCAACGCTGCGAGGGCCGAGCGCACGGCATCGGCGTCCTCCACGCTCGGTCCCGCCGATGACGGCAGCTCGGGCGTCCGCCAGGACAACAGCACCTTCGCCCAGGACCGGCGGGCCTCGTCGAGGTATCGGCGCACCAGGATGCGGTGCACGTACCCGTCGAGGTTCTCGACCGTCCTTATCTTCGACCAGCGCAGGTAGACCGTGACCAGGGCGGACTGCACGATGTCGTCGGCGCGATGCGCGTCGCCGCAGAGCAGATACGCGGAACGCCGTAACCTACTCAGCGCCACCGAGACGTACTCGACATACTCCTCGTCCTCTTCTGCCGACAATTGGTCTCCTCTCTCCGACATCACTTCTATCGGCGCCGCGTCAGGATCCGGTTGTCGGCCATCGCCGAAATCTTGCCGATGCCTCCAGTCGATGCGGCTCATCTTGATCGAGCCGCAGCACAGCGGCGGTGATCGGGCAACAGCAAACGGTCGCGGAAGACGATCGTGGCGGCACTGGTGACCCAGGGCTTGGGTGCCGCTGGCTCGGGTTCGGTGGCGGCGAGGTCGGGGCCAGACGATCACAGCGAGTTAACCAACAGAGTCAACGCCTCCGCTGCGGGATTGCGGTCGTCCGGCAGTCAAGCGTCCGGGGACTGCGGCAGCCGGGGTGCGCGTGGGGCTGCCCAGCCGAGGAAGCGCTCGTGCAGCGCTCCGGGCTTCGGCCTGTTGTGCGGGTTGAGTCGGTGCAGGTCGTCGACGGCGTTGTACAGCATCCCGGCGAGGTAGATCGACAGGGCGACGTGGCTGCCCCGGTAGTCGGCCAGGAGAGTTAGCCGTGCCGTGCCGCAGGGCCACGGAGCGCCACAGGCCCGGCAGAGCCACAGCGGGCAGAGGGGGACATGGAGCCGCGTGGGCTGAGAAGAGCCGGTCACCGGCGCCCTCCTTTTCTCGGCAGCTGACCTGGCGGAGGGGCCGTCCGTCGCCGACGTGCCGGACGGCCCCTCCGCGATTCCGCCCGTCTCCCGGGTTGGATCCGGGCGGCTCCGTTGTGCACAGTCTGGTGAGGACATCACTACGCTCGGAAGGCATTCGGCTGCCCTGTGTGCCTGGCGAGGTCGCCGGTGAGGTCGGTGAGAATCGCGGGCGCGGTGGTGAGGAGACGTGCGGATGGACGAGCGGTCACGGTGCTGATCGAGGAGCTGCGGCACATGCGGGTGGCGCGGCGGATGACCCAGGAGGACCTGGCCAGGGCGATCAACTATTCGCCGTCGACGGTCGCGATGGTCGAGACCGAGGCCCGTAAGCCACCGCCCGACTTCTGGGAGCTGGTGGACACGGCGCTCGACACTGGCGGTGCGTTCGCCCGGATGCTGGTCCGGTTCGGCTCGCCGCAGTGGATGCGGGAGTGGGAGGCCAACGAGCGGCAGGCGACCGTACTCCGGTCATTTCAGAACATGGTGGTGCCGGGCCTGTTGCAGACGGCGGCCTACGCCCGCGCCCTGTTCCGCAGCGTCGGCTTGTTCGACGAGGAGGAGGTGGAGCGGCGGGCGGCGGCGCGGCTGGAGCGGCAGGCGGTGCTGACCGGCGAGCGGCCACCGCAGCTCGTCGCGGTGCTCGACGAGCACGTGCTGCGCCGCCCGGTCGGCGGCCCGCTGGTGATGCGCGAGCAGTTGCTGCGCTTGGTGAAGGTGGTTACGGAGCATCCCCGGGGCGGCTGCAGGTCGTGCCCGCCTCGGTCGGCGCGTATCCGGGTGTCGCCGGAGCCTTCGTGCTGGCTGGCTACGCTTCCCACCGGGGAGGATGTCGCCTACCTGGACGACCAGCTCAAGGGCAAGGTGATCGACCACACCGAGGACGTGCTGGCGGTCCGGACGTCCTGGGAGTCGATCCAGGGTGAGGCGCTCCCGCCCCGGCAGTCGATCGAGTTGTTAGCGAAGGTGGCGGAATCATGGAGCTGATCGGCGCCCGGTGGCGCACCAGCACCCGGAGCAGCACCAACGGCGGGGACTGCGTCGAGGTGGCCGACAACCTCTCCGGCGTGGTCGCCGTACGCGACAGCAAGGACCGCGAGGGCGGCGTGCTGACTTTCAGCCCGGCCGCCTGGCGCGCGTTCGTGGACCTGACGCGCAACCGCTGACCTGCACGACAGTCAATCAGTCCCGCAGGAAGGGTAGCAGCAGGGCGGCCAACTCCGCCGGCCGCTCCTCGAAGAGCCAGTGGCCGCTGTCCTCGACCACCTGGCCGGTGACCGTGCCGGCGTACCGGCGCACCTGGTCGGCCACCTGCTCGCCGAGGCTGGCCCGGGCGCCGACGGCCAGCACCGGCATCGGCAGCGGCGTCTTCCGGTACGCCGCGTTGTCCGCGACGTCCTGCCCGAACGCCCGGAAGTAGGCGAAGCTGGCCCGCAGGTGGGCCGGGTCGCTCAGGTGCCGGGCATACTCCTCGATGTCGTCCGCGCCGATGCTGTCCTTGTTCACCATGATCGAGTCGGTGAAGCGGTCCACCCAGAGCGATTCCCGGCCGGCGACCAGCTCCTCCGGCAGGCCGTTGGGGACGTTGAAGAAGCCGAAGTTCCACACCGCCGGTCCGGCGGCGGTCAGCGCCGGGATGGTGTAGATGCTCTCGTCGGGGATCGGCGCCTCGGTGAGCACCAGGCGGGCGACCCGGTCGGGATGGGCGGCGGCGTACGCGTACGCGACCATGGTGCCCAGGTCGTGGCCGACCAGCCGGACCTCCTCGGCCAGGCCGAGCCCGGTGAGCAGCCCGTGCAGGTCGGCGGCGACGGTCTTCTTGTCGTACCCGCCGGGTGGGGCGTCGCTGTCGCCGAAGCCGCGCAGGTCGGGTGCGACCACCTCGTACGAGGTGGCCAGCTGCGGCAGCAGCCCCCGCCACATCCGCCAGCACTGCGGATAGCCGTGCAGCAGCACCACGGTGGGCCCCCGGCCGCCCCGGACATAGTTGATCGCCACGTCACCGACCTGGGCCCGCTGCTCGGTGAACCCCGCCGGAACCCGTCCGTCGTCCATCGCCGCTCCCCGTCTCGACCGGCGGCTCGACTACCCGGCCGGCTGCCGCCCATGCCAGCGGGCGACAAGGTCGGGTCGCCCTCGGCAACCCGGCGCGACGGGACGCCCGCCCGGGCCGGGTGCCGGACGGGCGGGGAGACGCACGCGCGGCGGGTCGTGCGCCCGGACGCGTGGGGAGACGCACACCGCCCGGGCCTACCCGGCGTGGGCGGCGCGTCCCGTGGTGCGGGAGACTGGCCGCATGGCGGCTCGTGGCTTCCCGTACACCGATCTCAAGGACTTCCTCGCGGCGCTGGAGCGCGCGGGCGAACTGCGGCGGGTGAGCGTCCCCGTCGATCCCACGCTGGAGATCAGCGAGGTGGTCACCCGGACCGTCCGCGCGGGCGGCCCCGCGCTGCTCTTCGAGCGTCCCACCCGGGGCGAGATGCCGGTGGCGATCAACCTCTTCGGCACCGAGAAGCGGATGGCGATGGCGCTCGGCGTCGAGTCGCTGGACGAGATCGGCGAGCGGATCGGCGCGCTGGTCAAGCCGGAACTGCCGGTCGGCTGGTCGGGCATCCGCGAGGGCCTGGGCAAGGTCATGCAGCTCAAGTCGGTGCCGCCGCGCAAGGTGAAGACCGCCCCCTGCCAGCAGGTGGTGTACCGGGGCGACGACGTCGACCTGAACCGGCTGCCGGGCCTGCAGGTCTGGCCCGGCGACGGCGGGATCTTCCACAACTACGGGCTGACCCACACCAAGCACCCGGAGACCGGCAAGCGCAACCTCGGTCTTTACCGCCTCCAGCAGCACAGCCGCAACACCCTGGGCATGCACTGGCAGATCCACAAGGACTCCACCGCGCACCACGCCGTCGCCGAGCGGCTCGGGCAGCGGCTGCCGGTGGCCATCGCCATCGGCTGCGACCCGGTGGTCAGCTACGCCGCCTCCGCGCCGCTCCCCAGTGACATCGACGAGTACCTGTTCGCCGGCTTCCTGCGCGGCGAGCGGGTCGAGATGGTCGACTGCCTCACCGTGCCGTTGCAGGTGCCCGCGCACGCCCAGGTGGTGCTGGAGGGCTACCTGGAGCCCGGCGAGCGGCTGCCCGAGGGGCCGTTCGGCGACCACACCGGCTACTACACCCCGGTCGAGCCGTTCCCGGTGCTGCACGTCGAGACGATGACCATGCAGCGCGAGCCCGTCTACCACTCGATCGTCACCTCCAAGCCGCCGCAGGAGGACCACGGCCTGGGCAAGGCCACCGAGCGGATCTTCCAGCCGCTGCTCAAGCTGCTGATCCCGGACATCGTCGACTACGACCTGCCGGCCGCCGGGGTGTTCCACAACTGCGCCATCGTGTCGATCCGCAAGCGCTACCCGAAGCACGCGCAGAAGGTGATGAACGCGATCTGGGGCGCGCACCTGATGTCGCTGACCAAGCTGATCGTGATCGTGGACTCCGACTGCGACGTGCACGACTACAACGAGGTCGCCTTCCGCGCCTTCGGCAACGTCGACTACGCCCGCGACCTGCTGCTCACCGAGGGCCCGGTGGACCACCTCGACCACTCGTCGTACCAGCAGTTCTGGGGCGGCAAGGCCGGCATCGACGCGACCCGCAAACTGCCCGCCGAGGGCTACACCCGGGGCTGGCCGGAGGAGATGACCATGTCGCCGGAGGTCACCTCCCTGGTCGACAAGCGCTGGAAGGAGTACGGGATCTGATGGCGGTCCTCGACGCGCCGGCCGAGAAGCCGGGCCGGGTCAAGTCGTTCCTCAGGCTGGTCGCGATCGAGCACTCGGTCTTCGCGCTGCCGTTCGCGTACCTGTCGGCGCTGACCGCGATGCGGATCGACGGCGGCCGGGTGCGCTGGCTCGACCTGTTGCTGATCACCGTCGCGATGGTCGGGGCGCGGACGTTCGCGATGGCCGCCAACCGGATCCTCGACCGGCGGATCGACGCCCGGAACCCGCGTACCGCGAACCGGGAACTGGTCACCGGGGCGGTGAGCGTGCGCACGGCCTGGACCGGCGCGGCCGTCGCGCTGGTGGTCTTCCTGGCCGCCGCCGCCCTGCTCAACCCGCTCTGCCTGGTGCTCGCGCCGCTCGCCGTGATCCCGCTGGTCGGCTACCCGTACGGCAAGCGGTTCACCAACTGGCCGCACGCCATCCTGGCGATCGCGCAGGCGGTCGGCCCGGTCGGCGCCTGGCTCGCGGTCACCGGCACCCTGGACGGCTCCTGGCCGGCCTGGCTGCTCGGCGCGGCCGTGGGGCTCTGGATCGGGGGCTTCGACCTGATCTACGCCTGCCAGGACGCCGACGTCGACCGCACGATCGGCGTGCACAGTGTCCCGGCGCGGTACGGCCTGCGCTTCGCGCTGCACGCCTCGACCGTCGCGCACGTGGTCACCTTCGCGCTCTTCATCTGGTTCGGCACGCTGGTCGGCTTCGGCTGGCTGTGGTGGATCGGCCTGGCGCTCACCGCCGTCGCCTTCGGCTACCAGCACCTGGTGGTCAGCCCCACCGACCTGAGCAAGGTCAACCGGGCCTTCTTCACCGCGAACGGCTTCGTCGGCATCGCGCTCTTCCTCCTCGCCCTCCTCGACCTCGTCGTCCGCCTCCACCTCCGCCCCTGACCCCCCACCCCCACACGCCCCACGATCCGCGCACTTTCTCGGAAAGAGTGGCCTTCGCTCGCGGAATGGCCACTCTTTCCGGGAAAGTGCGCGCGAAGGCGACGCGGGGTGCGGGGGTCAGGCGTCGTGGGGGGTGGGGTAGCGGGCGCTCTCCACCGTCCAGTCGATCGTGCCGCGGACGGCGTCGGCGATCCCGTCGAGGTGGCTGGCGACCGCTGGGTCCAGGGCCGGGCCGAACGACGGCACCGACGCGCGCAGCGCGACGAAGCGGTCCATCGCCGCCCGCCAGCGCTCGGCGACCAGGTCGACGGCGCCGTCCAGCGGCACCCCCCGCTCGGCGGCCACCGCCAGCACCAGGTTGTGCCCGCCCGAGGTGTCCCGGTCCCGGTCCAGCGAGGCGAGGTCGTTGTACCAGGAGAGCAGGTCGTTGCCGAGCTCGCCGATCCGGCGTAGCGACGGGTGGTGGTGGACCGGGTCCGGCAACGGCCGCCCGGTGGCGAACTCGATCAGGGGGTACGACACGTACGCCGCCGACGTCGCCCGGCGCAGCTCCACGTACTCGGCCACCGAGGGCCGCCGCCCGAGGTCCCTGGCCACCGCCTCGCGCCACGTGCCGTCCAGGTGGTGGGCGACCGCGTCGGCGAAGCGCAGCCGCCAGCGGGACGGCATCCGGCGCCGGGGCACCCGCCAGGCCTCGACCAGCAGCCGGCGCAGCGGCCCGCCGAACCCGGGGTGCCGCCGCCGCGGGCCCTCCCGCAGCAGGCTCAACGCCCCGGCCCGCAGCGCCTGGATCTGCGGTGGGGCGAGCCGGCCCGGCCCGTCGCAGGCGTCGTCGACCAGGAAGAACCAGGTGAAGAGGGCGGCCAGGGTACGCAGGTCCGGCTCGCTGGCGTCCGGGTAGAGCCGGCCCGCGTACCGGGCGAAGCCGGCCCGGTCCAGCCGCTCCCGGGCCGTCCCGTCCAGCGGCAGGCCCAGCCGGGGCAGCCGGTCCAGCAGCCACTTCTGCACCGGGTCCGCGTACGGCGACAGCCGGGGCGGGATCGGGCACGCGGCCCGCAGCGACCGGAGGACCTCCTCGACCATCGTTCGATTCCTCCCGTACGGCGCGGATCGCCGACGGCAGCATCGCAGGTCGGCTCCGCCGCCGTTGTCCCGGTTCACGGCGGGACACACCGGGGACACGGAGCGCAGCCGTCGGGGGGTCGCCCGGCGGGGCGCGGCGCCGACCAGGCACGCTGGACGACATGCGCGAACCATGGGTGGTCGGGGTCTCCGGGGCGTCCGGCACGCCGTACGCGGCGGCCGTCGTCAACGGGCTGCTCGACGCCGGTGAGCCGGTGGACCTGATCGTCTCCCGGGCCGCCCGGTTGACCGTGCTCGACGAGACGGGCCGCCCGTTCCGGGACGGCCACTGGGCCGAGGACCTGGCCGCCTGGCTCGGCCGCGACCTCGTCGACGCCGACGTGCGGCACTGGCCGGCCGGCGACCTCGCCGCCGGCCCCAGCAGCGGCTCCTACCGGGTACGCGGGATGGCGGTGGTGCCGGCGAGCACGGCGGCCTGCGCGGGCATCGCGATCGGGCTCTCCAAGGACCTGCTGCAGCGCGCGGCCGAGGTCAACCTCAAGGAGCGCCGGCCGGTGGTGGTGGTGCCCCGGGAGACGCCGGTGACCCGCAGCCACCTGGAACACCTGATCGCGTTGCACGACGCCGGAGCGGTGGTGCTGCCGGCCAGCCCGGGCTTCTACGGCTCCGGGGCCTCGGCCACCGCCCAGCAGTTGGTCGACTTCGTCGCCGGCAAGTTGCTGGACGTCCTCGGCGTGCCGCACACGCTGTTCCGGCGCTGGTCGGGGCAATTGGCCGCCGACCGGTCGTAGCGGAACCTCACCCCGGACGGGGCGCGGACCGGACCTGTCGGCCGGCCCGCGGATCCGTCTCGCACCATTCAGTACATGCCGGCGTTGGCCGGACCCGGCCCGGTCGAGGCGGCGGGGCCGACATTGCGCGGCTTGCCGATGTCCTCCGCCTCGTCCAGCATGCCCTCCCCTTCCAGCAGGGCCCGCACCTCGGATTCCCGAAACCGGCGATGCCCGCCTGGAGTCCGGATGCTGCCGATCCGGCCGGCCGCCGCCCAACGCGTCACGGTCTTCGGGTCAACCCGAAACAACGCGGCGACCTCACCCGGTGTCAGCAGGCGATCTCCAGTGTCCACAGCCCCCTCCTCGCGTCGACGAAGCCCCCGGCTGAACACACTGCCCCCGGCCGGTGCGAGCCCAGAGCCGTCATGAGGGACGTATGGCAATTACAGCACCAGCGACCTGGCCTGTCCGCCAAACGCGAAAAACGCACTGAGTGGGAAGTTAGTAAATGGTACCGGTGCCGAGCCCCCTTGACCGTTGGTCTGCGAAGTGTGACGCCCTGTCAGGTGCAACGGGTGCCGGACGCTCGCCGTTACGCCCGGACGGCTAGGGTCACTCTCCGTGGACGCAATCGACCTGAGCCTCGTCGACCTGCTGCGCGGCAACGCCCGCCTGTCGTACGCCGAACTGGCCCGGCAGGTCGGCCTCTCCGCTCCGGCCGTACACGAGCGGGTCGGCAAGCTGGAGTCCGGCGGCGTGATCCGGGCGTACCGGGCGGAAGTGGAGCCGGAGGCGGTCGGGCTCGGCGTGACCGCGCTGATCGGCATCGTCGAGGACTCCGGCGGGGACACCGACGACGTGCTGGAGACGCTCCGCCGGATGCCCGAGATCGAGTCCTGCTACTTCATGGCCGGCGTCGAGTCCTTCCTGCTCAAGGCGCGGGTCGGCACCATCGCCGAACTGGAGCAGCTGATCGTGCGGCTCAACCGCACCCCGGGCGTGGCGTCCACCCGCACCGGCATCGCCCTGTCGACCAAGTGGGAGAACCGTCCGCAGCCGCTGGCGTCGCCCACCACCTGACCGTCGGGGTCTGGCGCCGCCCGCCCGGCGGCGATACCTTGCGCCGATGACCACCCCCGTACGCGGCGCCGCCGTGGTGACCGGTGCGGCCGGCGGGCTGGGCCGGGCCATCGCGGCCGCGCTGCACGCCGACGGCTGGGCCGTACTCCTCACCGACCTGGACGCCGGCGCCGCCGCCACGGCCGCCGCGCCGCTCGGTGGCTGGTCCCGGGCGCTGGACGTACGCGACGAGACGGCCTGCGCCGAGGTCGCCGCCGAGGCGGCCGGCGGGACGGCCGGCGGGCTCGGGCTCTGGGTCAACAACGCCGGCATCCTGGTCACCGGGCCGTCCTGGGAGCAGGACGCGGCGACCCGGCGGCGGGTGGTCGAGGTGAACGCGCTCGGCGCGATGACCGGCACCCTCGCCGCGCTGGCCGTGATGCGCGCCCAGGGTCACGGGCACGTGCTCAACGTCGTCTCCCTCGCCGGCCTGATCGCCGCGCCCGGCGAGACCGTCTACGCGGCCAGCAAGCACGCGCTGCTGGCGTTCAGCCTCGGCACCCTCGCCGACCTGCGGATGGCCGGGCTCCGGGACGTACACGTGTCGTGCCTCTGCCCGGACGGGATCTGGACGCCGATGCTGCACGACCGGCTCGACGACCCGGGGGCGCTGGCCTCCTTCACCGGAACGATGCTGACGCCGCAGCGGGTCGCGGCCCGGGCCGCCCGGCTGGCCCGCCGCCCCCGCCCGGTGGTCAGCCTGCCGCGCTGGCGTGGCGCGCAGGTACGGCTGCTGGACGCGTTGCCGCGGTTGGCGCTCGCGCTGACCCCGGTGGTCCGGGCCGCCGGTCGGGCCGGGCAGCGCCGGCAGCGGCGCCGGGCCGGGCCGGACCGGAGCCGGGCTCACTTGTAACGTTGCCGGCGTGACTCATCTGGAGCGGTGCGACGAGGCCAGCCGGACGTGGGTGACCGAGGCGATCGCCACGGTCGAGGCGGACGCCAACCGCTCCGCCGACACCCACCTGCTGCCCTTCCCGCTGCCCCGGGCGTGGGGGATCGACCTCTATCTCAAGGACGAGTCGGTGCACCCCACCGGCTCGCTCAAGCACCGGCTGGCCCGCTCGCTCTTCCTGTACGGGCTCTGCAACGGCTGGATCGGCCCGGAGACCAGCGTCATCGAGGCGTCCTCCGGCTCGACGGCCGTCTCCGAGGCGTACTTCGCCCGGATGCTGGGGTTGCCGTTCATCGCGGTGATGCCCGCCTCCACCTCCCTGGAGAAGATCGCCCAGATCGAGTTCCACGGCGGGCGCTGCCACCTGGTCGAGGACCCGGCCAGGGTGGTGATCGAGGCGCGCTGGCTGGCCGAGGACAGCGGCGGGCACTTCATGGACCAGTTCACCTACGCCGAGCGGGCCACCGACTGGCGGGGCAACAACAACATCGCCGAGTCGATCTACGCGCAGCTGGCGCTGGAGCGGCATCCCGTACCGGCCTGGGTCGTGGTGGGCGCCGGCACCGGCGGCACCAGCGCCACCATCGGCCGGTACGCCCGCTACCGGCGGCTGCCCACCAAGCTCTGCGTGGTCGACCCGGAGAACTCCGCGTTCTACCCGGCCTGGCAGGCCGCCGACTGGTCGGTGTGCACCGGTCGCGGATCGCGGATCGAGGGGATCGGCCGGCCGAGCGTGGAGGCGTCCTTCCTGCCCTCGGTGGTGGACCGGATGACCCAGGTCCCCGACGCGGCCTCGCTGGCCGCCATGCGCGCCGGCTCGGCCGTGCTCGGCCGCCGGGTCGGCGGCTCCACCGGCACCAACCTCTGGGGCGCGTTCGGGCTGATCGCCGAGATGCTCGCCGCCGGGCGGACCGGCTCGGTGGTCACCCTGATCTGCGACGCCGGCGACCGGTACGCCCGCACCTACTACGACGACGCCTGGGTGGCCGGGCAGGGGCTGGACCTCGCCCCGCACCTGGCCACCGTCGAGCGGTTCCTGGCCACCGGCGCCTGGCCGGCCTGAGCCGGGCCTCGGCTCAGCGGGCGTCGGCCCGCTCGGCCAGCCCCGGATAGCGCAGCACCAGGCCGTCGGCGTCGAGCGTCAGGTCGGCCCGGAAGGTGTCGCTGGCGAACCGGACCCGGCCCGGGCCGAGCGGGGTGTAGACCTGCTCGGTGCGGACCACCTGCAGGCTCGGCACCAGCACCCACGCCACGGTGACGGTGTGCGGGAGATCCGGCGCCGCGCCGGTCAGCCCCAGCCGCCGGACCGGCAGGGCGTTGAAGAGCGGGGACCCGCCCAGGTCGACGTCGAGGGCGTCGTGCAGCCGCTCCGGGTCGTCGGACCCGGGCAGCCCGGCCGGTGGTTGCCCGGCGACCCGCAGTGCCGCGTCCAGGTCGCCCTGCTCGGCGGTGGTCACCCGCCAGCCGTCCGCGCCGCGCTCCAGCCGTACGCTCCGCGACCAGCCCGCCCCCTCGACCGCCACGTCCAGGGCGCTGGTGACCCCGTCCGCCCTGGCGGCCAGCCGGTAGCGGCACGTCCAGGGGATCGGGTCGACGGCGAGCTGGGTGCCGTGCGCGAGGAACCCGGGACCGTCGTCGAGGACGGCGTGCTCGGCCCCGGCGATGTCCGTCCGGATCCAGAAGAGTGACCTCGGCATGGTTCGGACGGTACGCCAGCCGGCCGACACCGGCAGCGCATGCGGAAACGCCGCCACGGAGCGCGAGCTCCGCGGCGGCGTGCCGGATGGTCGGATGGATCAGTGGGTACGCGCCGGCGGCCGGCCGCCGAAGCCACGCCGGTCGTCGCGCGGCCGGTCCTCCCGGCCCCGCCCCTCGGGGCGGAACCCGCCGCGACGGTCCGTGCCACGCTGCTCGCCGCCGAAGCGGCGCTCACCGTGCGGCCGGTCGCCGGAACGCGGCTCGCCCCGGTCGCCGAAGCTCCGCTCGCCCCGGTCGCCGTAGCGCTCGCCGGTCGGGCGGTCGGTGCGGTCGCCGAAGCCCCGCTGGCCGCGCTCGCCGACCGGCCGGTCGCTCCGGCCGTCGAAGCTCTGCTCGCCGGTCGGGCGGTCGCCGCCACCGGCGAAGCGGCGGTCACCGTAGCGCTCGCCGCGTCCCTCGCGGTCGCCGTAGCGGCGCTCGCCCTGCGGACGGTCCGCGTAGCCGCGGTCGCCCCGGTCCCCGAAGGAGCGCTCGCTCGCCGGGCGGTCGCCCCGGCCGTCGAAGCGGCGCTCACCGTAGCGCTCGCCGCGTCCCTCGCGGTCGCCGAACCGGCGCTCGCCGGCCGGCCGGTCGCCGTAGCGGCGCTCGCCCTGCGGGCGGTCACCATAGCGGCGCTCCCCGGTCGGGCGGTCGCCGTAGCGGCGCTCCCCGGTCGGGCGGCCGCCGAAGCGGCGCTCCCCGGCGGGGCGGCGCGGCTCGGGCTCGTCGCGGACCGGGACGCCGCTCGGCTCGCGGGCACCGGTCAGCTCGGCCAGCGCCGGGTCGCCGGCCCGGACCCGGGCCTCGGCCGGCGCGACGCCGGCCTTCTCCATCATGGCCAGCGTGGTGCGGCGCTGCTTCGGCAGCACCAGGGTCGCCACCGCGCCGGACTCGCCGGCCCGGGCGGTACGGCCCGCGCGGTGCAGGTAGTCCTTCGGGTCCTTCGGCGGGTCCACGTGCAGCACCAGGGAGACCCCGTCGACGTGGATGCCCCGGGCGGCCACGTCCGTGGCGACCAGGACGTTCATCCGGCCCTCGCGGAACTCGGCCAGCGTCTTGGTGCGCATCCGCTGGGTCTTGCCGCCGTGCAGGCCCCCGGCCCGCACACCCACCGCGGCGAGCTGCTCCACCAGCCGGTCCACCCCGAGCTGGGTACGCGCGAAGAGCATGGTCCGGCCGGAGCGGGCCGCGATCGACGCCGCCACCGCGAACTTGTCGTGCGGCGGGATCAGCAGCAGGTGGTGGTCCATGGTGGACACGGACGCGGTCGACGGGGCGGTCGAGTGGGTCACCGGGTCGGTCATGAACCGCTTGACCAGCGAGTCCACGTCACCGTCCAGGGTGGCGGAGAAGAGCAGCCGCTGGCCGCCCGCCGGCGTCTTCGCCAGCAGCTCGGTGACCTCGGGCAGGAAGCCCATGTCGGCCATCTGGTCGGCCTCGTCGAGGACGGTCACCTCGACGTCGTCCAGGCGGCACACGCCCCGGTTGATCAGGTCGCCGAGCCGGCCCGGGGTGGCCACGACGATCTCCACGCCGCGGCGCAGCGCGTCGATCTGCCGGTCGTACGGGACACCGCCGACGGCGGTCTTGAGGAAGATGCCGACGGCCTTGCCGAGCGGCATCAGGGCGTCGTTGACCTGCATGGCGAGTTCCCGGGTGGGGACCAGCACCAGGGCCCGGGGGTGCAGCGGACGGGCCCGGTTGCGGTCGGCGAGCCGGGCGATCAGCGGCAGCCCGAAGGCCAGGGTCTTGCCGGAGCCGGTCTGGCCCCGGCCGAGCACGTCCCGGCCGGCGAGGGCGTCCGGCATGGTCGCCCGCTGGATCTCGAACGGGGTGGTGATGCCCTGTCGGGCGAGCGCCTCGACCAGCGGGCGGGGCAGGCCCAGGTCGGCGAAGTCGACGGCGGGGGCGGGGGCGTCGTCCCCGGCGGTCGGGTCGAGGACGGACGGAATCGTGCCGGGGTCAGCGGAGATGGTCAAGAAATGCCTTTCGAGCGGGGCGCATCTTCGCGATGGCCCGCTGCGGCTGAACGCCGCCGAATCGCCCGCAAGATCGCCCATGGGCGCGCACCACGCGCGCCGGGTCAGTGATCTGCACCAGTGTACGGCGGCCCGGCGAGGTCGCCAGCCGAGCGCCCGGGGGTAGTGGGCGGACTCACCATCGCGGGCGTACCCCGGGGCGTGGCGGACGCGGGCCGGGACCGGCCCGGCTCACTTGGACAGGATGTTGCCCACCAGCCCGTCCATGGCGTCGTTGGCGAGCAGCACGATCAGCACGCTGATCGCCACCAGCAGCCCCAGGGCGGCGGCCAGGACGACCACCACCCGGGTGGTGCGGGACCGTTCGACGGGCGTGTCGGCCCAGCCCTGGGCCAGGATGTGCCCGGTCAGCGAACCGGAGTTCTCCAGCGGGCTGCCGGCCGGGAAGGAGACCGTCGCGAAGCCGGGTCCCCCGGTGCCGCCGTACCCGGTGCTGGCCAGGTCCGGCCCGCCCCGGTACGTCGTGCCGGGCTGGCCGCCGGTCCCGGCGGCCGGCGTGGCCCAGGAGGGGCGCTCGCGGGCCGGGGGAGTCGACGGCGCCCACGCCGGCGTCGCCGGTGGCGCCGAGACGGGCGCGGCGGCGCGGGCGGGTGGCGCGGAGACCTGCGCGGCGGCCCGGAACGGCGGCGCGGCAGCGGGCGGGGCGGAGAAGGGCGGCGCGGAGGCCGGCGGGGTGGCGACAGGTGGCGCGGAGACCGGGGCCGTGGCGCGGGCGAGCGGCGTGTTCGGACCCGGCACGGCCGGCGGCGGCGGGAACGGCGGCGCCGGCATCGGGCCCGGCGGCGGCGGGGGCGGTGGCACCGCCGGCCCGGGCGGGGGTACCGGCGGACCGGGCACGGGTGGGACCGGCCCCGGCGGGGTCGGGCGCGGACCGGGCGGCGGGGCCGGCAGCGGTGGCACCGGCGCGGGGAACGGCCCGGGAGCCGGCGGCTCCGGAATCGGCGCGGGCCTGGGTGGCGCCGGCGTGGGAGCGGGCTCCGGGGTCGGGGCGGGCTCCGGCTCGGGCGTCGGCGGGGTGGGCGGCTGGGCCGGCTCCGGGGGCTGGGCGGGCTCGGGCGGCTCCGGGTTGACCGGTGCCGACCGGTAGACCGTGGCGGCCCGGCCGGCCCGCGCGACCTCGCCGGCCGCCCCCGCGGCGGCCTCCTCGGCCGAGATCCGGCTGAGCCCCGGCACGGAGGCGCTGGCCCGGGTGCCCGGCGTCGACCCGCCGTCGCGCTGCCCGGGCACCGACGCGGCGCCCACCACGGGCCCGGAGCCCGCGGCCCGGGCGGCGGCGCTCTCCCCGCCGGTAGGGGTGCCGTCGGCGGTGTCCGGTGCGGCGGCCCGGTAGGTGGTGCCGGAGGCGGGGGCCACCGGCAGGTGACCGTCCTGGGGTGGCGCGGTCACGGTGGCGACGCTGGCCCGGGCGCGGGCCGGCACGCTGGGCGGTGGCGAGTCTGGGGTGGCCGGGGCCGCGTCGGCGCTCGTGCGACCCGGTGGGACGTCCCCGCCCCCTGCGGGATCAGGGGCGGCCAACGAGGCGTCCACTCCCGCGCCGTCGACTCCGGACGGTCCCGTCCGGGCGGGACGGGTCGTGGCGGCCGGTTCAGGCACGGATCCGCGGTCGACGGTCTCCGCCGGAATCTGTAGCTCGCCCATGCTCGCCCTCCGTGCCGCGCTCGCACCCGCACCCGTGACGCCGGGCCGGGAGTGCCTGCATGTCACGGTGCCACATTCCTCCCCGCCGGCACAGCCGGAGCGCGTACCGGGCGGGGCCGGTGTGGTCGCGGCGGGTCAGGCGCCGGTGCTCGCCGAGGCCGGGGCGCTGCTCTCCGGGGCCAGGCTGCTCGACGCCGTGCTGGGCTCCGCGCTGCTGGTCGTCGGGCTCGTCGTCAGCGACGGGCTCGGCGACGGGGTCTCCTCCGACGGGGTCTCCTCCGACGGGGACGTCGGCGGGGTGGACGGCGGAGTGGTGGGCGGGGTGGACGGCGGCCGGGTCGGTGCCTTCGTGGAGGTGGGCGAGGGATGCGGCGCCGGGGTGGTCGGCTTCGGTGAGCCCGAGCCGGTCGGCTTGGGGGCCGGCGTGGTGGGCGGCGGCGGCGCCGGGGTGGTCGGCGCGGGCACCGCACCGACGACCCGGGTGGCGGCGTAGAGGCCGGACCACCGGACCGTGGAGATCTTGACCACGTCGCCGGTGGACGGGGCCTGCACCATCTTGCCGCCGCCGATGTACATCCCGACGTGGTGAATGGTCGTCCAGCTGCTGCCCGAGGCGAAGAAGAGCAGGTCGCCGGGGAGCAGCGCGCTGCGGTCCACGGTGCGGGCCCGGGTGGCGTAGTACTGGTCGCGGGAGACGCGGGGCAGGTCGTAGTAGCCGGCCGACCGGTACGCGGCCCACATCAGGCCGGAGCAGTCGAACCGGTCCGGCCCCTCGGCAGCCCAGAGGTACGGGTCGCCGAGCTGTGCCAGCGCGTACCGGACGGCGGCGAGGGCCTGCGGGCTGGCGATCAGGCCGGTGGTGCTCTGCCCCTCGACGTACGCGGCGCCGAGCTTCTGCTCGGCGGCCTCCTGCTGCCGTTCCAGCTCGATCAGCTGGGCCTGGTTCTCCGCGCGGAGCTTGACCAGCTTCCGCTCGTTCTCCCGCAGCGCCTTCTCCACCGCGGTGAACTGCTCCTCGGCCCGGCGGACCCGGTCCTGTGCGGAGGCGACCGCCTGGGTGGCCACCTGCTCGGCCGTCCGGGCGCGGGAGAGTTCGCCGGCCGCGGCGGTGGTGGCGCCCTCGGCCTGCTCGCCGCGGGAGATCCGCTGCAGGACGCTCAGCCCCTGGAGGTCCTCGGCGATCTCGCCGGGCGGCAGGGCGGCGGCGGCCTTGAAGGCGTCGGCGGCGACGGTGTCGGCGCGCTGCTGGGCCCGGAGCAGAGCGTCGCGGGCGCGGGCCAGCTCACCCTCGGCGGCGGTGACCTGCGTCCGGGCGTCGTCGCGCTGCTGGCGGAGCTCGAGCAGTTGGTCACCGAGCTGGCCGTTCTGCGTCTCCAGGGCGGTGATCTGGGCCAGCAGCGGGCTGGTGGCGACCCCGCCGACCGGCAGGGTCGGCGTGCCGCCGGGCAGGCCGGTCGCGCCGCCGGTCAGGCCCGGGGTCCCGCCGGGCAGCCGCAGGCCGCTGGCGGTGACCGGGCGGGAGCCGGTGTCGGGCACGACGTTGGGCAGCGCGGGTTCGGCGTACGCGGGGGTGGCCAGGGCCATCGCCGCGACGGCGCCGAGCAGGGCCGACCAGAGCGCGGGACGCAGCACCGGCGAGATCACCGGGCTCCTGCGTCGTCGCTGCCGTTGCCCGTGCCCGCTGTCGACCATTCCGCTCCCCGTCCGGCGTGCCGTGCCGCGCCCGGTGGGCGCGGCGCCCGGGACGCTACCAGTGTGTGTCGCGCCCCACCCTGTCTACCGCACCGGGGCAGCGATGTCGATGCGTCGGCCGGTTACGGGAGCCTGAGAGTCCGGTGAAGTGGGTCGCTGATGGTGCCCGTGCTGCGGGGTGGTCGGTGCGCCGACGTAGGCTCGACCGGGACCGCAGGCGGAAGGGACGTGGCTTTCGATGGACGCCGGACTCAAGCGCGAGCTCGAAGCGAAGGTGTACGCCGGTGAGCGGCTGACCCGTGAGGACGGGATCGCGCTCTACGACAGCGACGATCTCGCCTGGCTGGGGCGGCTGGCCCACCATCGCCGTACCGAGCTCAACGGCGATCGGGTGATGTTCAACGTCAACCGGCACCTCAACCTGACCAACGTCTGCTCCGCCTCGTGCGCGTACTGCTCGTTCCAGCGCAAGCCGGGCGAGAAGGACGCGTACACGATGCGCATCGACGAGGCCGTGCGCAAGGCCAAGGAGATGGAGGACGAGCAGCTCACCGAGCTGCACATCGTCAACGGCCTGCACCCGACCCTGCCGTGGCGCTACTACCCGAAGGTGCTGCGCGAGCTGAAGGCGGCGCTGCCGAAGGTCAAGCTCAAGTGCTTCACCGCCACCGAGGTGCAGTGGTTCGAGAAGATCAGCGGGCTGAGCGCCGACGAGATCCTCGACGAGCTGATGGACGCCGGCCTGGAGTCGCTGACCGGCGGCGGCGCGGAGATCTTCGACTGGGAGGTCCGGCAGCACATCGTCGACCACGAGTGCCACTGGGAGGACTGGTCGCGGATCCACCGGCTGGCCCACTCGAAGGGCATGAAGACCCCGTCGACCATGCTCTACGGCCACATCGAGGAGCCCCGGCACCGGGTCGACCACGTGCTGCGGCTGCGCGAGCTGCAGGACGAGACGGGCGGGTTCGCGGTCTTCATCCCGCTGCGCTACCAGCACGACTTCGTCGACTCGGCGGACGGCAAGATCCGTAACCGGATCCAGGCCCGGACCACGATGGCGTCGCCGGCCGAGTCGCTGAAGACCTTCGCGGTGTCCCGGCTGCTCTTCGACAACGTGCCGCACGTGAAGTGCTTCTGGGTGATGCACGGCCTGTCGGTGGCCCAGCTCTCGCTCAACTTCGGCGTGGACGACCTGGACGGCTCGGTCGTGGAATACAAGATCACCCACGACGCCGACTCGTACGGCACCCCGAACACGATGCACCGGGACGACCTGCTGCACCTGATCTGGGACGCCGGTTTCCAGCCGGTCGAGCGGGACACCCGCTACCACGTGGTCCGGGAGTACGACCGGGCCCCGTCGCTGGCCGAGCGTCGTTCCGAGCCGCAGCAGGTCTGGGCCTGAGCCGGCCCGTATCCTCGTAGCACCATGACCGAGCAGCGGAGCGGCTTCCCCCGGCGGGACGCCGAGGGGCGCATCCTCACCCTGGGCGACCTGCTCGGGGTCAGCCTCGCCGGGTGGGTCATCGGGGTGCTGGCGCTGGTGCTGTTCGACTGGGCCTTCGCGGCGATCGGCGCGGGAGAGTTCGGGCGCACCAACGGCTGGCTGGCGGTGATCCTGCCGGCGTGGCTGTTCTGGGACGACTTCCGGGCCTGGGAGTTCGGCGCGGCCCGGGTGGCGGCGGCGCTGTTCGCCGCGATCGTCGCGGTGGTCGGCGGCCTGCTGGTCGCCGGGCTGGCCGCCGGCCTGGCGCCGCTGGCCACCGGCGGCCTGGCCGCCCTCGCGTTCACCCTGGTGTACGCGGTGCTCTGGTTCCATGGCGTGCACTGGCTGGCCCGACGCACGGGCTGAACCCGGCCCGGGTCACCCCGGCGGCGGAGAACGGAGTGGGAACGTGAGCGCGGCGCTCAAGTACACGCTGGGCCGGATCGGGCTGTTCGTCGTGGTCGTGCTGGCCCTCTGGCCGGTCCACATGAGCGTTTTTCTCAAGCTGATATTGGCGCTGGCGTTCTCCGCCGCGGCCTCGTTCTTCCTGCTGCGGGGCTGGCGGGACGAGATGGCCGAGGAGATGGCCGCCGCGGCCGAGCGGCGGCGCGCCGAGAAGGAGCGGCTCCGGTCGGCGCTGGCCGGCGAGGACCAGCCCGACCAGGCCGACCCGCACCGCGAGGGGTAAGGCCGCGACGGGGCGGCGAAATCGGGAAGGCCCCGTTAGTGTCTGCCGACATGGACAAGATCAACGGGTGGCGGACGAAGATTTTCGTCTGGATCGGGCTTCCGGTCATTGCCGCCATCGGGCTGATGCTGGGCGCCACCGACCTCGTGCCGGCCTGGCAGGCGAAGGGTGGCAGCGGGACGCCGGGCACGTTCACCGCGGTGGACGAGGAATGCTCGCGGCGCAACTGTGAGTGGCACGGGGACTTCGTGGCCGCCGACGGCGGTGCCCGGCGGACCGACGTCATCCTCTACGACGCGCCCGACGGGCTCAGCCAGGGCGGCACGGCGCCGGCCCGGGACACGGACGCGCGCAAGGGCGTCTTCTCCACCACGGGCGGTTCCACCTGGCTGCTCCTCACCGGGCTCACCGTGGCCGGCCTGGTCGCCGCGGTTGCCTGGGTGGTCATCGTGGTCCGGCTGATCCGCCGTCGGCGGCAGGCAGACGAGACGTCCGCGCCGTTCGCCCCGTCGAGCTGAGGGCCGACGACCTTCACCGACCGGCGCATCCGACCGACGAGCCCGGCACGGAACTCCGTGCCGGGCTCGTCGCGTCCGGGAAGGCTGTTACCAGTTGGTGGAGCCCGGCACCGTCGGCCAGGACCGGTCCGCCGGCTTGATCAGGTACGCGATGCCGCCGGAGCCGCCGGCCACCGTGCCGTTGGCCCGGTAGCGCTTGGTCCGCAGCCAGATCTGCTCGAACTGCTCGCGCTTGTAGACGTTGCGCACCTCGGGATTGGACGAGGAGGCCGGGTCGTTGACGATCACGTCACCGTCGGCGGTGAAGCCGACCACCACGAACAGGTGGCCCGAGGTGCCGTAGTTGGAGCCGTCCAGCTCGGTGCCGAGGAAGGACTGCGAGGTGACGACGGGGATGCCCGCCTTGATGAAGCGCTCCACCTCGTCCAGCGAGTGCAGCCGGGTCACCCGGGCGTCGATGTCGGGGAAGCTGGCCGCGTACGCGGTGTTGAACGGCCAGTTGCCGGCGCCCTCGTACTCGTAGTCCCAGGTCATCCGGGCGGCGTGGGCGACCTGCGGGTCGGTGTAGCCGGGGGTGACCCAGGCCAGGTCCTCGGCCGACGGGCCGCGGCCGTAGTACTCCAGCACCATCGTGGTCGAGGTGGGGCTGCACCAGACCTGCCCCCCGCCGCCCCACTCCGGGTAGTTGCCCCGGTGGATCATCTGGGAGCGGGCCGGCACGGGCAGTTCGGTGCCCCAGGCGATCCCGCCCTTGCTGGGGGTGACGGTGAACCGGTCCGGCACGTTCGAACTCATCGCGCCGAGCATCCGGACCTGGGGTGACGCCGCCTGACCGGGCGCGCGGTAGAGGCTGAGCCGCAACTGGTACGACCGCAGCAGCACGCCGGCCTTCGCGTCGTCGATGGAGAAGGTGTCGGTCCAGATGGTCGACCAGGGGTCGCCCTGACCGTCCAGGGTGGCCCGCTTGATGTCCTGGTCACCGGAGGCCCAGCGGCCCATCACGTACCAGGGGGTGGCGGTGCCGGTGTTGTAGGTGCCCTGGAGTTCGACCTGGATCCAGGTGCCGGCCGGGGTCTCCGCGTTCCAGGAGGCGACCAGTTCCGTGGCGTCGAAGCCGATCTCGGTGCGGGGCGAGGTCCAGGTGGCGTACTCCCAGGTGCGGGTGGCGCCGCCGTGCGGGTCGGTGAAGGTGGTGGTGCCGGCCGGGCGGTCGATGGTGATCCCGGTCCGGTGGCCCGGGACGGCGTACGTGCCCTGGTGGCTGCCGGAGCGCCAGTCGGGGTGGCTGGACCACTCCTGGAAGGTGATCTGCTCGTCGTGCGCGGCGACGGGCAGGTTGTTGTCGGCATGGGCCGGGACGGCGGTGCCGAGGAGGGTGAGCGCGGCGACGCCGGCGAGGGCGACTGCGCGCAGGGATGTGCTGGCCATGGCAACTCCGCGAGGTGGGGAATCGTTGCCGTTCACTGTCCCGCCCGGAGGGAAGTTACGCCAGATGTCCAAGCATGGAAAATAATTGCCGAAGGGAGGATATGGCTGATGGGCCATGGCAACGACGGATGGTCATATGACCAGCAGCCAGAGGATTGTGAGCAACGCCGCCCGCCCTCCCGTCCGGACGATCTCCGCTGGTCGTGCGCTACCGTGACACCGACCAACCCGCAGCGAAGCCGGTGCGAAACCGGCGCTGTCCCGCAACTGTGATGCCCCGCCCCGCGCGGGGACGAGCCAGGTCGCCTGCGGCTGGTCGCGACACGCGCTCTCGAGGAAGGGCGCCTCGCGGACGGGTACCCAGGGTCCTGTCGGCGAAGCACCACGCTCCTCGACCGACAGGAGGACAGATGTCCGGACGTACCCCCCGGCTGCTCGCCGCAACCCTCGCGGTGGCCGCACTGACCCTCGGCGCCTGCGCCGAGAAGACCTCGACCGACACCCCCGCCGCCGGCAGCAGCCCGTCGGCCACCTTTCCCGTCACGGTCGGCGAACTGACGCTGGAGAAGCGCCCCGAGAAGATCGTCTCGCTCTCGCCGAGCGCGACCGAGATGCTCTTCGCCATCGGTGCCGGCAAGCAGGTCACCGCCGTCGACGACCAGTCGAACTACCCGCCGGAGGCGCCGAAGAGCGAGCTGTCCGGCTTCCAGCCGAACGCCGAGGCGATCGCGGCGAAGACGCCCGACCTGGTGGTGCTCTCCAACGACACCAACAAGATCGTCGAGCAGCTCACCACGCTGAAGATCCCGGTGCTGCTCACCCCGGCCGCCGCCACGCTCGACGACTCGTACCGGCAGATCACCGACCTGGGCGCGCTGACCGGCCACCCGGATGAGGCCGCCGACATCACCAAGCGGATGAAGGACGACATCGCCAAGCTGGTCAAGGACCTGCCGCAGCGGTCGGAGAAGCTGACCTACTTCCACGAGGTGGGCCCGGAGCTGTACACCGCGACCAGCAAGACCTTCATCGGCTCGATCTACGCGCTGGCCGGCCTGGAGAACATCGCCGACCCCGCCGACGCCGACGGCAAGAACGGCGGGTACCCGCAGCTCTCCCAGGAAGTGATCGTGAAGGCCGACCCCGACTTCGTCTTCCTGGCCGACACCAAGTGCTGCCAGCAGACCCCGGAGACGGTCAAGGCCCGCAGCGGCTGGGCCGGCCTCACCGCCGTCAAGAACAACCAGGTGATCGTTCTCGACGACGACATCGCCTCGCGCTGGGGTCCGCGCGTCGTCGACCAGGTCCGGGCGATCGTCGACGCGGTCGCCAAGGTGCCCGCGTGACCGTCCCTCGCCCGTGACCGTGCGACCCACGGAGCCCCGGCCGGCCGGGACGCCCGACGCGTCCCGGCCGGCCGGCGTGTCCGCCTCCCGCCAACCCTCCGGCTCCGCGCCGGCCCCGGACCGCCCAGCCTCGGCGTCGGGTCCGGCTCTGGCGTCGCGTCCCAGCCGAGTGCTGGGCGAGCCGACCGACCCGCGCCGCTCGTCCGGCGCGCGGTCGGTCGCCGGGCCGGCCGCTTCCCGTACCGCCCGGCCGGCCGGACTGCGCCGGCGCTGGCTGGCCGCCGGACTGGGCGCGGTACTGGTCGCCGTGGTCGCCGGGGTGTCGCTCGGCCCGGTCAGCCTGCCGCCCGGCAGCGTCGCCGCCGAGCTGCTGAACCTGCTGCCCGGCGTGCACCTGGACAGCGGCCTGACCGTCAGCGAGATCGCCATCGTCACCGAGCTGCGGCTGCCCCGGGTGGTGCTCGGCCTGCTGGTCGGCGCGCTGCTCGCCCTGGCCGGCGGCGCGTACCAGGGGGTGTTCCGCAACCCGCTGGCCGACCCGTACCTGCTGGGCGTGGCGGCCGGGGCGGGGCTGGCGGTCACCGCGGTGATCGCCCTCAGCGCGGGCGGGGAGGCGCTGACCGGGCTGCCGCTGACCGTGCCGCTGGCCGCGTTCGTCGGCTCGCTCGGCGCGGTGGCGATGACATACCTGCTCGGGGTGGCCGGCGGGCGCGGCCGTTCCCCGGCGACGCTGATCCTGGCCGGGGTGGCGGTCTCGGCGTTCCTCTCCGCAGGGCAGACGTACCTGCTGCAACGGCGCTTTGACAGCATCCAGCTGGTCTACTCCTGGCTGCTCGGCCGGCTCGCCACCGCCGGCTGGCACGAAGTCCTGCTGGTCCTGCCCTACTTCGTGCTCACCGCGGTCGTGGTGCTGCTGCACCGCCGCGAGCTGGACGTGCTCTCGCTCGGCGACGACGAGGCGACCAGCCTCGGGCTGCACCCGCAGCGCTCCCGCTACCTGCTGATCGCCGCCGCCTCGCTCGGCACCGCGGCGGCCGTCTCCGCGGCCGGGCTGATCGGCTTCGTCGGGATCATCGTCCCGCACACCGTCCGGCTGCTCGCCGGGTCCAGCTACCGGGTCATCCTGCCGCTGTCCATGCTCTTCGGCGGCGCGTTCCTGGCGCTGGCCGATGTGGTGGCCCGGACCGCCGCCGCGCCGGCCGAGATCCCGATCGGCGTGGTCACCGCGCTGCTCGGCGGCCCGTTCTTCGTCCTGGTGCTGCGCACCTCCCGGCGGGTGCTGTCATGACGCCGGCGGTCGAGGTGCGCGACCTGCACGTCAAACTGGGCGGCGTGCCGATCCTGGCCGGGGTCGACCTGACCGTCGCGTCCGGCGAGTGGGTCACCGTGATCGGCCCGAACGGCGCCGGCAAGTCGACTCTGCTGCGCGCCGTCGGCGGCCTGCTGCCCGCGCCGCACGCCGTCTCCCTCTTCGGTACGCCCCTGCGGGCGCTGCGCCCCCGCGACCGGGCCCGGGTGGTGGCCACCGTCGCCCAGTCCCCGGTGGTGCCGGCCGGGATGTCGGTGCTCGACTACGTCCTGCTCGGCCGCACCCCGTACATCCCGCCGCTGGGGCGGGAGTCCGCCGCCGACCTGGCAGCCGTGCACGAGGTGCTGGACCGGCTGGACCTGGCCGCGTTCCACGGCCGGGAGCTGGCCACCCTCTCCGGCGGCGAGCGGCAGCGGGTCTTCCTGGCCCGGGCGCTCGCCCAGGGCGCGACCCTGCTGCTGCTCGACGAGCCGACCAGCGCGCTGGACATCGGCCACCAGCAGGAGGTGCTGGAGCTGGTCGACCAGCTCCGCCGGGCGCACGGGCTCACCGTGTTCGCCACCATGCACGACCTCTCCGTCGCCGGCGAGTACGCCGACCGGCTGGTGCTGCTCGCCGACGGCCGGGTGGTCGCCGCCGGCCCGCCCCGCGAGGTCCTCACCCAGGAACTCCTCGCCACGCACTACCGCGCCCACGTCCGCGTCGTCGACGGCGACCACGGTCCCCTGGTCGTCCCCGTCCGCCCCCGTTGATCAGAGGCGGGTGAGGTCAGGGCAGGGTGATGACGGAGAAGAGGGCGCCCTGCGGGTCGCGGAGGGCGGCCAGGCGACCCTGGGGGATGTCCCGGGGCGGGACGAGGATGGTGCCGCCGAGCGCGGCGGCGCGGGCGGCGGTGGCGTCGGTGTCGGCCACGGCGAAGTAGACCGACCAGTAGGCCGGCAGGTCGGCGGGGAAGTCGTCGTCGAGCGGCGGCATCATGCCGGCCACGATCCGCGCCCCGCAACGCCAGCCGGTGTAGGTGATCGGCCCCATCGGCTCGTCCTCCGGATGCCAGCCGAAGACCAGCTCGTAGAAGGCCTTCGCGCCCTCCGGGTCCGGGGTGACCAGCTCGTTCCAGCTCATCGCCCCGGGCACGTTGAACAGTTCCGCGCCGGTCATCGCCATCGGCTGCCAGACGCTGAAAACCGCGCCGGCCGGGTCCGCGAAGACCCCCATCCGCCCCTGGTCGAGGACGTCGAACGGGGCGACCAGCACCTGCCCGCCCGCCGACTCGACCCGGGTGGCGGCCAGGTCGGCGTCGTCGGTGGCCACGTACGTGGACCAGATCGGCACCTGGTCCGGCGTGGCCGGCGGCCCCGCGCCCGCCACCGCCCGCCCGTCCTTGAGGAAGGTGGTGTAGCCGGCAGCCTCCGGCTGCGGCGCGACCCGGCCCGTCCAGCCGAACAGTTCGGGGTAGAAGCGTTTCGCGTCCGCCAGGTCGGGGGTGGCCAGGTCGGCCCAGCAGGGCGTGCCTGGCTCGACGCCGCTCACCGAACTGCCGCCAGGATGCCCCGTCCTTCAGGGCGGGGAGGAATGGCGGTCGTGTTTGCCTCAGCCATGATCGGCCTTTCTGGTTAGATTTGTCCTGTGAGGACGGCGTACAAGTGTCGGGCGTACCCGACACCGGAGCAGGCCAGCGTGCTGAACCGCACGTTCGGCTGTGCCCGGGTGGTCTGGAACCGCACCCTCGCCGCCCGCCACGCCCGCTACCACGTTGAGGGCAAGTCGACCTCGTACGCGGAGACGGACCGGGCGCTGACCGAGATGAAGCGGCTGCCGGAGTTGACGTTCCTCAACGAAGTCAGCTCCGTGCCGTTGCAGCAGACGTTGCGGCACCAGCACACCGCCATGACCGGGTTCTTCGCCAAGCGGGCCCGCTACCCCCGGTACAAGTCGCGGCACGGCCGCCAGTGCGCCTCGTACACCCGCTCGGCCTTCCGGATGCGTGACGGGCAACTGTCCCTCGGCAAAACCCCGGGAACGTTGCGGGTCGTGTGGTCGTGGCCGGATGTGGACGTGACCGTGCTGGACCCGTCGACGGTGACCGTGTCGCGTGATCCGGACGGCCGCTGGTACGTCACCTTCGCCGTCGACGTGGACGCCCCGGACGGCCCCGAACCGGACGGCCCCGAACCGGCCGGCCAGGTTGTCGGCGTCGACCTCGGCCTCACGGACTTCGCGGTACTGTCCCAGCCGGTGCCGGGCCTGACCGACGATGAGGGCAGGATCGCTCACCCGAAGCACATGGAGCGCCGCGAACGCCGGTTGAAGCGGTACCAGCGGATGATGGCCCGCAAGCGGAAAGGTTCCGCGAACCGGGCCAAGGCCAAGCAGAAGGTCGCCCGCGCGCACTCCCGGGTGCGGGATGCCCGCCGCGACTTCCTCCACAAGACCAGCACAGCCTTGGTGCGCCGGTTGGACGCCATCGCGGTTGAGGATCTGGCGGTGGCGAACATGGTCCGTAACCGCAGCCTCGCCAAGGCGATCTCCCGTACCGGCTGGGCCGAGTTCCGGACCCTGCTGGCCTACAAGGCGCACCGTGACGGCCGGCACCTCGCCGTCGTGGACCGCTGGTATCCGTCCAGCAAGACCTGCTCGGCGTGCGGGCATCTGCTCGCCACACTCTCGCTCGGCACACGTCACTGGACGTGTCCGAGTTGCGGCACCCGGCATGACCGGGACGTCAACGCCGCCAAGAATCTCGTTGTCGCCGCCGGGCTGGCGGAGACGAAAAACGCCTGCGGAGCGGACGTCAGACACGAAGGGCAACCTTCCGTGCAGTCTGCGATGAACCAGGAACCCTCCCGGGTGACCGGGGGAACCCCCCGCCTTTAGGCGGGGGAGGATGTCAAGATGGCCCCTCTCCGCGTGCGGTGTGGCGGCCGCCAACGGCACGCCCTGCCGGCATCGTGGCACCGTCCGGCCGCCGGGCGCGGCGGAAACGGACGAAAGGTCAGCCGTACCGGCGACCCTCGTCCCGCCGGTACGCCCACCCGGCGAGCGCGGCCAGCACCACCACCCAGACCGCAAGCATGGCCAGGGCGAGTGGGTCGGGCCGCCAGTCGGTGACCGCCGCCCACATCAGCTCGACCGCTCCCCGGGTCGGCAGGAAGGGTGCGATCGCCTTGATGAAGCCGGGCGCGTCGTCCGGGCCGGAGAGCAGGCCGCCGCCGAAGGCGAGCGGGAAGAAGGTGACCTGGGCGACCACGATCGCCGCCTTGCTCGGCAGCGAGTAGCCGATGGTCAGGCCCAGCAGGGTGAACGGCACCGACACCACGGCCACGGTGGCCGCGCCGAGCAGGAACTCGACCGGGGTGACCCGGGCTGCGGTGGCGACCGCGGCGATCACCACGACCGGCAGCATCGACAGGTACGTGAGCACCAGGCCGGCCAGGATCCGCCCGGCGAGGCGCGGCCCCGGCCCGGCCGGCAGGGTCCGCGTGTACGGGTTCCAGGGCTGGTCGCGGTCCTCTGCGACGCCGATGCCGTACTGGAAGATGTTGGCGCTCATCACCGCGAAGGTGACCATGGCGGCGGTGGCGTAGGTGGCGCCGGTGGGGTCGTCCCCGGCGAACGGCACGACGAAGAAGAGCATCGCGGCGGCGGGGAAGAACGCGCTGCCGACCACGGCCACCGGGATCCGGATGATCTCCAGCAGTTGATAGCGCGCGTGGACGAGCGTGAGCTGCACGGCGGTCGGCTCCTCAGACGGTGGTGGAATGGCCGGCGGCGGCGGTGGCGGGCCGGGCGCCGGATTGCTCGCCCGTGGTGATGGCGAGGAAAGCCTCCTCCAGCGAGGTGGGGCGGACCTCCAGCTCGCGGAACGCCACCCCGCCGGTGACCAGATCGCGGACGAGCTGGTCGGCGTCGGTGGTGAGCAGGTGCGTACGGCCCTCGGCGTGCTCGGTGGCGACCACGCCGGGCAGCGCGGGCAGCTCGTCGGCGATAAGGCTGACCCGGCGGACGCCGACGATGCCGCGGACCGCGTTGACGGTGTCGTCGGCGAGCACCCGGCCCTGCCCGATTACCACCACCCGCTGCGCCAGCGCCTCCACCTCCTCCAGATAGTGGCTGCTCAACAGCACCGTCCCGCCGTCGGCGTGGAACGCCCGGATCGCCTCCCAGAGGGTGTGCCGGGCCTCGACGTCCAGCCCGGTGGTCGGCTCGTCCAGCACCACCAGCCGGGGCCGGCCGACGAAGGCCAGGGCCACCGCGAGCCGGCGGCGCTGCCCGCCGGAGAGGCCGCCGGTCTGCCGTTTCACCTGATCGGTCAGGCCGAAGCGGTCCAGCAGTTCGGCCTTCGGGACCGGGTCGGGGAAGTGCGCGGCGACGAAGTCGACCACCTCGCCGACGCGGAGCGTGCCCGGCAGGCCGGTCTCCTGCGGGGTGACCCCGAGCTGCCGGCGGGACGCCGGGTCGCGGGGGTCGCCGCCGAAGAGCTCCACCCGGCCGGCGGTGGGGCGGCGCAGCCCGACCAGGAGGTTGATCAGGGTGCTCTTGCCGGCGCCGTTCGGCCCGAGCAGGCCGACCAGCTCGCCGGCGCGTACCTCCAGGTCGAGCCGGTCGAGGGCGAGCACGTCGCCGTACCGGCGGGTGGCCTGGTCGGCGCGGGCCAAAATCATGTGAGCTCCTCGGGGTTGCGGACCCGGACGAACGACCGACCCCGTTCTACCCCTCGGGCGCCAGCCCCGGTGTCCCGTGGCGCCCCGCGCCGGTCCGCTCAACCGGCCGGCTCGGTCAGCGGGGCGGGCAGCGGCGCGGTGTGCAGCACGGCGAGCCGGGAGACCGCCCGGGTCAGCACCACGTAGAGGCGGTGCAGGCCGCGCGGTTCGGCGGCCACGATCGCGGCCGGTTCGACGACCACGACGTGGTCGTACTCCAGGCCCTTGACCAGCGTCGCGGGGACCACGGTGACCCGCGCCGCGGTCTCGACGTCGTCGGCGGTCGCGGTCGGGACACCGGCGGCGGCCAACGCCGCGCGGAGCCGGTCCACCGCGTCGTCGGCAGCTATCACGCCGACGGAGCCGTCGTGCGCGAGTGCCGCCCGCACCTCGGCCACCGTCGCCGCGTTTAGGTCGGTCACGGTACGCACGTCCAGCGTGCCGTCGCGGCGCAGCGACTCCGCCGGGGGTACGTCGACGGCGAGCGCGGGCAGCAGCCGGTTGGCGAACGCGACCACCACCGCGGGTACCCGGAAGCCGACGCTCAGCAGCACCACCGCCGCGTCCGGCTTGCCCAGGTGGGTCAGGGACTCCCGCCAGTCGGTGGCCGCCCATGGGGCGGTGCCCTGGGCCAGGTCGCCGAGGAGGGTGATCGAGCCGTGCTCGCTGCGCCGGGCGATGGCCCGGCACTGCATGGGGGAGAGGTCCTGCGCCTCGTCCACCACCACGTGCCCGAAGCCGGCGGGCCGTTCGATCAGCCCGGCCGCCTCGTCGATCAGCACCGCGTCGGCGGCGGTCCACTTCGTCGCCTTCGGGGTGCGCCCGAGTCTCGTCCCCGTCCCCGTCGCCGTCGGGTCAGTGCGTCGCCCGGTCGCCGCCGGGTCGTCCGGTCCCGCGACCGACCGGGCGGTGATGGCCGGGCCGAGCAGCAGCGCCTGTTCCTCGCCGGTGAGCAACCCGTCGGCGGCCGTGGCGAGCACCTGCGGGTCGCCGAGCAGCGTGTGCACCAGCCCGTCCGGGGTGAGCGCCGGCCACACCGCGTCCAGGAAGGCGGTGACCGGCCCGGCCTTGCCCATCCGGCGCAGCCAGGCGTCGCTCGGCGACTCGGCCCGGCGCGCCTCGGCCTGACGTTGCAGCAGCCCCACCACCCGGGCCCGGACGCGATCCCGGCCGGTGGCGTACGGCAGGCCCTCCCGGCGGGTCTCCTCGACCACGCGGTGCAGCGGGTCGAGGCCGATCCGCCAGCGGAACGAGCCGTCCGACACCATGATCGGCTCGGTGGGCGCGCCGATGTGCGCGTCGACGGCCCGGCGCAGCACCTCGGCCATCCGTACGTCGTGCTTGAGGGCGGCGACGGCGGGGTGGTCGACCGCGCGCACCGGCACCCGGGCGACCAGGTCCTCGACCGTGGCCTGCTCGACCTCGACCTCACCGAGCGCCGGCAGCACCGCCGCGATGTACGACAGGAACGCCCGGTTCGGCCCGACGATCAGCACCCCCGAGCGGCGCAGCCGCTCCCGGTGCAGGTAGAGCAGGTACGCGGCCCGGTGCAGCCCGACGGCCGTCTTGCCGGTGCCCGGCGCGCCCTGGACGCAGATCGAGTCGGACAGGTCGGCCCGGACCAGTTCGTCCTGCTCGGGCTGGATGGTGGCGACGATGTCGCGCATCGGGCCGACGCGGGGGCGCTCGATCTCGGCGGTGAGGATCCGGCTGGCGGTGCCCAACTCCTCGCCCCGGTCCAGGTGTTCGTCCTCGAAGCTGGTCAGTACGCCGCCGCTGAACCCGAACCGCCGCCGGACGGCGAGGCCCTGCGGATCGCGGGCGCTGGCCCGGTAGAACGACCGCGAGACCGGGGCGCGCCAGTCCAGCACCAGCGGCTCGCCCAGTTCGTCGGTCACGTGCCGCCGGCCGACGTGGTAGTTCCGCCCGGCGTGGTCCGCGTCGTCGTGCTGACTGTCGGCGGTCCCGCCGCTGTGCTGGCTGTCGGCGGTCCCGCCGAAGTCGAGCCGGCCGAAGAAGAGCGGGGTGGTCGGGTCGTCGGCCAGTTCGGCGACCCGCCGGGCCAGCGTCCGGCCCAGCATCTCCGCCGCGTACGGGTCGCCGGCGACCTGCTCGCCGCCGGCGAAGAGCGCCTCGGCGCGCTCGCGCATCCGGCGCAGTGCGGCGCGGGAGGTGTCCAGGTGGGCCCGCTCGGCGGTGAGCTGCCCGTCCAGGGTGCGGGCCGGGTCGACGTCGGCCCGACCGGTGCCGGCCCGAGCGGCGCCGGTTGGTGCGGTGACGGCCGGAGCTGGGCGCTCAGCCGGGCCGGTGGTTGGTGTGGCGGCACGGGTCATCCGAGGCGACCTTCCGGTGGCGTTCGTGTGATCGGTTGACCTGGGCCGCCCGGCGCTCCGTCAGACGCGGTACCGGCTGTGCCCGGTGGGGGAAGGCGCGCGGTTGCGCGCGCGGCGCTCCACGTTACGCCCCGCCGCCGGCGGCGGCCACGCATTTCCGCCACCGCCCGGTCGGCGCGGGCCGGCGCCCGCCTCCCTGGCCTGAGTCGAGGTGAGCTGCCCGGCACCCGGCGGCGGCCTGGCCTCCGCCGGGTGCCGGCTCTCTACACGGCGCTTTGGAGCTGATGTCGCAAACGATTCAGCCCGGCCGGTCTCGGGTCCTCCGGCTCGGCACCCGGGCTCGGCACCCGGGCTCGGCACCCGGGCTCGACACCCGGGCTCGACACGTGAAGATCGTGCTGTTCCTGGCCGTGGTGGCATCCCCTTCCGCGCCGGGCCGAAGCAGCTCGGGGAAGCAGCACGACCGTGGCGGCGCACAACGAGGGCACCGCTCGTGGCTGGCACCTCCGGCCGGTTGAGTCGTTTGCGTCATCAGCTCCAAAGCGCGGTGCGAGGGACCCGGCTGGTGGTGGCGGTCGGCACCGGCCTGGGGATCTGGTCGTCGGCGTTGCGGGCGCTGAACCGGCTCGGTTGTGGCGCTGGCGGCCCGGGGGGCCGCGGGCAGGTCGTTGTCGGGCTGACCGGACCGGCGCTGGTCGAGCCGGCCGGCGGGGCGGGATCATGGGGGGATGACGGAGGCGCGCCCCGAGCAGCGCCGGATGACGATCAGCGACCCGCAGGTCATGCGGGCGCTGGCCCATCCGGCCCGAATCGCGATCATGGAGTATCTGAGCACGGTGGAGGGCGGTGCGACCGCCACCGAGTGCGCCGAGCTCGTCGGCATGTCACCGAGCGCGACCAGCTACCACCTGCGGGCGCTGGCGAAGTTCGGCCTGGTCGAGCCGGCGCCGAGCCGGGGCGACGCGCGGGAGCGGGTCTGGCGCACGTTCAGCCACAGCTGGATGGTCGAGGCGGGCCAGGGCGCTGGCCCGGAGGCCCGCGCGGCCGAGCAGGCGCTGGTGGAGGCGCACGCCGCCCGGGACATCGAGCGCACCCGGGACTGGTTGCGGCGCGCCGCGGACGAGTCCCCCGAGTGGTACGACGTCGCGCTGTTCAGCGACACGTTGCTGCTGCTCACCGCCACCGAGCTGGCCGAGCTGAACGATGCCGTGCTCGCGCTGTTCGAGCCGTACCGGCAGCGGAATCGGCGGGCGGCTCCGCCCGCCGGGGCGCGTTCCGTGGCGGCCCAGTACAAGGCGGTGCCGCTGGCGTAGCAGGGGGTTGAGCCGATCAGGTGTGAAGCATTATCTTCGAAGTATGTCCTTCGCATCTGACGGTTCACGGTGGTCCGACGTCTGGCTGGCCGCCACCGCCCGCGGCACCACGATCTGCGGCGACTTCCTCGCCGCCACCGCGCTCGCGCTCGCCCTCCAGGCCGCCGGTGCCAGCGGGCTCGCCGTTTCCGGGCTGCTGCTGGCGGCCACCCTGCCCCTGGTGGTGCTCGCCCCGCTCGCCGGGCGGCTCGCCGACCGGGTCGACAGCCGCGCTCTGCTCGTCACCGTCGGGCTGGTGCAGGCCGCGCTCTGCGCCCTGCTCGCCTTCGTCCACCATCCGGTCCTGGTCATCGGGCTGGTCGCACTGCTCGCCTGCGGCCTCGCGGTCACCCAGCCCTGTTTGGCGGCGCTGCTGCCGGCGATGGTGCGCCCCGACGACCTGCCCAGGGCCAGCGCGGTCAGCCAGACGGCGGTCTCCCTCGGCGCGCTCGCCGGCCCGGTGCTCGCCGGGCTGCTGGTCGGGCAGTTCGGCACCCGCGTACCGCTGCTGCTGGACGCCGCGAGCTACCTCGCGCTGGTGGTCGCCGGCCTGCTGCTGCGCACCCGGCGGGGCGGCCGGCGTGGCGCGACCGCCACCGCCGCGACCGCGACCCGGCCGGCACCGTCCTGGCGGCTGCGCCGCGACCCGCTGCTGCTGACCACGGTGGTCACCACGGCGGCGGTGATCGCCGCGATCGGCGGCATCAACGTGATCGAGGTGTTCTTCATCCGCGACACGCTGGACGCCTCGCCCACCACGTACGGCCTGGTCGGTGCGGCCTGGATGGCCGGCATGCTGCCGGGCAGCTGGCTCGCCGCCCGACTGGCCCGCCGGCTCACCGACGCCGGCGCCCTGGTGCGCGGGGTGCTGGCCACCCTCGGCTGCTGCTGCCTGATGGTGGTCCTCGCCTCGGCCGTGCCGGCCGCCGGGCTGCTGGTCCCGCTCTGGCTGGTGGGCGGCGCGGCGAACGGCGGCGAGAACGTCTTCGCCAACGTGCTGACCGCCCGACGGGTCCCCGAGGCACACCGCGCCCGGGCGTACGCCACCTACGGCGCGGCCGTTCAGGGCGGCTCGATGGCCGGGTACCTGGTCGGCGGCGCGCTGCTGGCGGTGCTGCCGCCGCGACCGTTGATGGCGGTGGCCGGGGTGGCCGGCCTCCTGGTCGTGCTCGCGTTCGTGCCCGTCGTCGCCCGCGCCGTCCGGCGCGCCGGCGCGGGGGCGACCATCGCGATGGCCTTCGTCACCGGCGACCGGTACCTGCTCGGCGGTGCGCTGTTCCTCGTCGCCAACATCGCCTTC